>NZ_JBLKCZ010000003.1:0-361929 GCF_047530595.1 Enterobacter sp. 01-M-02-SI-ECC
GGCCTGCATGGATGCAGGCTCATGCCCGACCCGATAGCCTGAAGGAATAAGCTGAGGGCACCGCGAAGCGGCGATTTACCGCCGGGAGCCCGGGTCGCCAGGGTGGTGGCGACTGAGCCGCCCTGGCACGTTCACAGGCCATGGCATTACAGAGTAGCAAGGAACATGAAGTGAACGGAATTACCCCAATAGCCGCATGTTTCCCCCTCACCCCAGCCCTCTCCCTCAAGGGAGAGGGAGTCGTCCGTGCGGGCATTATTACCTCCTCCCCCGTCCTCCTCCCCCAATAAATCACGTCATGGTGAGCTATCCTTAACCACCCTGTGGCAAGGTGACGTCAATTTCATCAAAGGGGATTCGTGATGTTAAACGCCTGGCACCTTCCGGTTGCCCCATTTGTTAAGCAAAACAAAGACAACCTTGTGATTACGTTCTGGCTGGCGGGGGAAAATCAGCCTGAACGCGTGACGCTCCGCGCCGAAATAGATAACGAAGAGACCGGGTTGAAAATGCACAAGCTGCGCAGCCAGCCGCAGCCGGGCATAACGGCGTGGCGAGCAAATATCGACCTGAGCAGCGGGCAGCCGCGTCGCCGCTACAGCTTCAAACTGCTGTGGAATAACCGCCAGCTGTGGTTTACCCCGCAGGGGTTTAGCCGTTTCCCGCCCGCACGGCTGGAGCAGTTCGCGGTCGATTACCCGGATAACGGCCCGCAGTGGGTTAACGATCAGGTGTTTTACCAGATTTTCCCTGACCGTTTTGCGCGCAGCGAAAAACGCACTGCCGACCAGGATAAGATCTATCACCACCATGCGGCGGGCCACGACATTATCCTGAAAGAGTGGGATGAGCCCTTAACCGCGCAGGCGGGCGGATCCACTTTTTACGGCGGCGATCTCGACGGCATCAGCGAAAAGCTGCCGTATCTGAAAAAGCTCGGCGTGACGGCGCTGTATCTCAACCCGGTGTTTAAAGCCCCGAGCGTGCACAAATACGATACCGAAGATTATCGCCACGTTGACGCGCAGTTTGGTGGTGACGAGGCGCTGCTGCGCCTGCGTAAGAACACCCAAAACGAAGGCATGCGCCTGATTCTGGACGGCGTGTTCAACCACAGCGGAGATTCGCACGCCTGGTTTGACCGTCATAACCAGTCGATGGGCGGGGCATGTCATAACCCGGAGTCGCCGCAGCGCGACTGGTACAGCTTTAACGAGGAGGGCCGCGCGCTGGACTGGCTGGGTTACGCCAGCCTGCCGAAGCTGGATTTCCAGTCGCCAACGCTCGTGAATGAAATCTACGGCGGTGAAGACAGCATCGTCCGTCACTGGCTGAAGGCGCCGTGGAATATGGACGGCTGGCGTCTGGACGTAGTGCATATGCTCGGCGAAGCGGGCGGGGCGCGGAATAACCTTCAGCACGTCGCCGGGATTACGCGCTCGGCAAAAGCGGCCCAGCCAGAGGCGTTCGTCTTTGGCGAGCACTTTGGCGACGCGCGCCAGTGGCTGCAGAACGATGCGGAAGATGCGGCGATGAACTATCGCGGCTTTACCTTCCCGCTGTGGGGATTCCTCGCTAACACCGACATCTCCTACGATCCGAATCATATCGACGCTGAAACCTGCATGGCGTGGATGGAGAACTATCGCGCCGGTCTGTCTCATCAGCAGCAGCTGCGGATGTTCAACCAGCTCGATAGCCACGATACCGCCCGCTTTAAATCCCTGCTCGGCAAGGATGTGGCGCGTCTGCCGCTGGCGGTGACCTGGCTCTTCACCTGGCCGGGCGTGCCGTGCATCTATTATGGAGACGAAGTGGGGCTGGACGGCAACAACGATCCGTTCTGCCGGAAAACCTTCCCGTGGGAGCCAGAGAAGCAGGACAAGGTGCTGTTCAGCCTGTATCAGCGGCTGGCGAAGCTGCGTAAGCAGAGTCTCGCCCTTCGCTACGGCGGCTGTCAGGTGGTGTATGCCCACGATAACGTGGTGGTGTTTGCTCGCGTCTACAATCAGCAGCGCGTGCTGGTGGCCATTAACCGGGGCGAAGCCTGCGAAGTGGTGCTGGATGATTCACCGCTGCTGAAGGTGGCGGCGTGGAAGAATAAAGAGGGCAAGGCAACGATACAGGACGGCGTGCTGGCGCTGCCTGCGGTATCCGCGACAATCTGGTTTGGCAGCTAAGACCTGCTAATGTTTCCACCTTTTAAGATGGCGCAAATGCAACTATTTGTGTCAACCTTAACGGATCGTTTACGGTGAAGGTGGAAACATGGACGAGCTTTACATCCTTGGCTGTTTGTTCCTGGTATTTGCGCTGGTGGTGGCACCCGTGCTTGCGGTTATCGGCTTTAACCGAAGTACGGCGGCTCGACAGGAGATCGCCCGGCTACGCCAGCGCATTGAGGCGCTTGAACAGCGCGGCGCGAATGAGATAGCGCCAGAGCCGGTGCAGTCTGCCGCTCCGGCGGTCGTGACCGCGCCGGTGGTTGAAGATGCTCCCGCGCCTGTCGACCCCTGGCGTTCCGATACTCCCGCTGCCGTGGCAGAACCCGCTCCGGCCCCGACGCCTGCGGCAAAACAGCCTTCTGCCTTTGGCGGCATCCTGACGTCGCTGGTGCGCTGGTTTATGCAGGGTAACCCGCTGGCGAAGCTTGGGATCCTGCTGCTCTTCCTCGGTCTTTCATTCCTGCTGCGCTATACCGTGGAACATTCCCTGTTCCCGCTTGAGCTGCGCCTCGTGGCAACGGCGCTGTTTGCCATCGTCCTGCTGGCGGTCGGGTGGCGGCTGCGGCACAGGCAGCGTGTCTATGCGCTGATCCTCCAGGGCGGGGCGACCGGCGTGCTCTACCTGACGGTGTTTGGTGCCTTTCGGCTCTGGCAAATGCTGCCGATGACGCTGGCCTTTGCGCTACTGGTGGTGATATGCGCGGCGAGCGTCGGGCTGGCGGTGCTGCAGAAGGCGCTGAGCCTGGCCATGCTGGCGAGCCTCGGCGGGTATCTTGCGCCGCTGCTCTTATCTACCGGGGGCGGCAGCTTTGTGGCGCTGTTCTCTTTCTATCTCCTGCTTTCCATCGGCATTCTCGCTATCAGCATCTGGCAGCACTGGCGCGAGCTGAATCTGCTCGGGCTACTGTTTACGTTCGGCGTGGGCGGCCTGTGGGGGCTGAATGACTACCAGCCTGAAGACTATTGGGTCTGCCAGCTGTTCCTGATTGCCAATACGCTGATATTCGGCGTCCTGAGCGTGGTGCTGTCGCTGCGGGCGCAGGAGAAAGGGAAGCAAATTATTGACGGCGTGCTGCTGTTTGCTCCGCCGCTGATCGGTTTCGGGATGCAGTACGGCATGACCCGGCACTGGGAATATGGACCGGCCCTGAGCGCGCTGGGCTACGGTGCATTCTATCTTACCCTCGCGTTCCTTGCGCTGCGGCGCTATCCCTCTATCGGGCGACCTCTGGTCATGGCGGCGCTGGCAATCGGCGGCGGATTTGCCACGCTCGCCATTCCGCTGGCGCTGTCGGCGCGCTGGACGGCGATGGCCTGGGCGCTGGAAGGGCTGGGTATCCTCTGGCTGGGCGTACAGCAGAACCAGCGTCGCATGAGCTATAGCGGGACGGCGCTGCTGGTGCTGGCGCTCGGCAGCGCGCTGTGGGCGCAAACGAACGGCGTTACGTCCCTGAGCCTGCTGCTGATCTTCACCATCCTCAGTCTTTGCTGGCTGGCTGCGGCCTGGCTGTGGCGGACTCTCTTTCTGCCGGTCAGCTGGGCGCTGCTGGCAGGCGGGCTGCTGTTCTGGCTCGTGGCGCTATTGGGTGCATCGCGGCTGGCACTGACGAAGGAATTACCGATTCTGGCGGGCGTGCTGGCGCTGACGGCGGCATCGGTCTGTGGCTGGCGGCTGGCGGCTGCTCGCCTGGCGTGGCGGGAGCTGGATGCCAGCAAATGGCTGCTGTGGCCGGTTATGCTGCTGATGGTGGGTTATCAGCTCTGGCACCAGCAGATCGTTGCCGCTGGCTGGTCAAATCTCGCCTGGTGCGTTGCGCTTCCTGCCGCGCTGATGCTGCTGCGGCGCGACGGTGAAAGACTCCTGCCGCGCATCGCGATGGGGCTGCATCTGTCGCTGTTCTGGATGATTTTGCTGGCGCTGGCCGCGGAGCTTTACTGGTTTGCCCGGTCGTTGCCGTGGGGCATGGCGGCCTGGGGCAGCGGATTAGCGATGGCCGCAGGCGGCGGGGTGATTATGGCGCTTTCTGCAGCCGTACGGCGTCGCGTGTGGCCGTTCCGGGAGTGGCCTGCGCTCTACGCCTGCCTGGCGCCGATCCCTGCCGTCGTGGCGCTGCTGGTACTGCTGGTGGTGACCAATTTCCAGGACGGCGTGGTCTATCGTCAGACCTGGCTGCCGCTGGTAAACCCGCTTGAGGAAGGCGCGGCGTTCGCGCTGCTGGGGCTGGTCGTCTTTTATCGGGCGGTAGAACGCTACTATCCGGCATGGCTTGCGCAAGCGCGTCCGTGGCCCGCCGTCGCGATTATGGCGTTTGGCTTCTGGTGGCTAAACGGTGCGTTGATGCGCGCCCTGGCCTGGTACGGCGACGTGGCCTGGAATATGGCATCGCTGTGGGATTCGCGGCTTATCCAGACCAGTTTTGCCCTGTTCTGGATGCTGAGCGCGCTGGTGGTCATGATCCATGCCACCCGTCGGGCTTCCCGGCAGGAGTGGCTCTGCGGTGCCGCACTGCTGGGCGTGGTGATGGTTAAACTGATGCTGGTGGACAGCGCGGGCGGAGGCGGTTTGTCGCGCGCGGTGGCGTTTATCGGCGTGGCGATACTGGTTCTGATCGTGGGGTATTTCTCACCGCTACCGCCCAAAACAGGAGATGAAAAATGAAATGGATGAAAGCGGTAGCCTGTACCGCGCTGCTGGCGCTTTCCGGCCGGGCGTTCTGCGACGAGGGACAAACGGAATCGCCCCGGGACTATGCCTTTGGTCTTTCACTGGATACGTCGGTTCCCTCCCAGTGGTATCGGGTGCTGCTGCCGCTCGCCGTCTATGAGCAAAGTACGTCGCCGGATCTGCATGATGTCCGCGTCTTTAACCAGTCGGGCGAGCCGGTTCCCTTCAGCCTGGTCAGCGCGACGCGTCCGCAGACGCCAGCGCAATCCACTTCGCTGCGCCTCTTCCCGCTGGACGCCTCGCCGCTTGCGGCTTCGCAAGGATCCGGTGACAGCGATAAGATCCTGCTTCGTTCGGGAAACGGCGTTGAAATTGTGCTGGAGGGGCAAAAAGCCGCCGCAGCCGGGCAACATTATCTGCTGACCCTGCCGGAAAAGGCGACGGGCGAGATCGCCATATCCCAGCTGCAGCTGCTCTGGAATACTCCGCAGACGCCGTGGCAGGGAACGGCGTCGGTCTATTACAGCGAGGATCTTAAGCGCTGGTATACCCTGCGCGAGGATATGCCCTTGCTGGACGTCGTCAGCGGCCAGGATCGTCTTAAGCTCGATCGGATCGATACCGATGCGGTTTTATCTCCCGATGCGAATCGCTATCTCATGGTGGTGCTGAACGCGCAGAGCCAGGGGATAACCCTGACCGGCGTAAACGCAATCAGCGCACCTGCCCAGGCGGCCCCGGAAGCGGTCGACCTTGAGGGCGAAGGGGAACAGCTATCGACAAGCGAAGCGCAGTGGCACTGGGCGCGACCGCAGCCGCTGAGTGCTGTCAGCATTTCACTGAACGGCGATGGCGTCCTTCCCGTGGAGATAGCGTGGCGGAGTACGGAGAAAGACGCATGGCACCCCCTGAAGAAAGAGGTCCTTTACCGTCTTGAGGGAAAAACGTCGCCACCGGTTTCGCTTCACGGGGGGCTGGTGCAGGCCGTGAAAATCACGACGCTGAATGCGCGTCTGCCGGAATACCTGCCGAGCGTCACGGGACATCGCGACCGCTATGACCTGGTGTTCAACGCGCAGGGGAAAGCGCCGTACGTGCTCGCCTGGGGCAACGGCGCCGCGAAGCCTGCCAGCCTGGAGCCCGATATGCTGATCCCGGCCGATCTGCGCAAGACCTATGATATGGCGAACCTGCCGCAGGCCGATATTCAGGATAATGTCGCATTAGGCGGCGAGGGGCGTCTGACCGCTACCTCCGCGGCCGAGCGGGAGAGCAGGATGAACACGCTGCTGGTATGGGGCGTGCTGATTGCGGGGGTGATTCTGCTGGCGGGCATGGCCTGGCGCATCTGGCGAGAGACGCAGCGTAAGGCATAAAAAAAGGCCCGCATAAGCGGGCCTTTTTCGTAAACCGTGCCGATTACAGGCTGGATACGTTCTCAGACAGGTATTTAGCAACGCCGTCTGGAGACGCGTTCATGCCTTCTTTACCTTTTTCCCACTGAGCCGGGCACACTTCGCCGTGCTCTTCGTGGAACTGCAGCGCGTCAACCATGCGCAGCATTTCGTCGATGTTACGACCCAGCGGCAGATCGTTCACAACCTGGTGACGAACGATGCCGTTAGCGTCGATCAGGAAGGAACCGCGCAGCGCAACGCCAGCGTCCGGATGTTCGATACCGTAAGCCTGCTGGATTTCGCGTTTGATGTCCGCAACCATTGCGTATTTCACCGCACCGATGCCGCCTTTGTCGACAGGGGTGTTACGCCATGCGTTGTGTACAAATTCAGAGTCGAAGGAGACGCCAACAACTTCCACGCCACGCTTCTGGAATTCTTCATAACGTTTGTCGAAGGCAATCAGCTCAGACGGGCAAACGAAAGTGAAGTCCATTGGCCAGAAGAACAGAACGGTCGCTTTACCGTTGGTGTGCTGTTTGAAGTTGAAGTTTTCAACGATTTCACCGTTGCCCAGAACTGCTGCAGCTGTAAAATCCGGAGCCGGACGAGTTACCAGAACCATATGATTCTCCTGTAGATACTAAGGTTATTTGGAACGCAACGCGAGCCAGTATAGAGAGTGTTCATGGATAAGACAAAGAGGTGGTGACAATCGTTCCGCCAGCTTTTACCTATCAATACGAATTCTGTCAGAGCTGTTTGTTTTTCGCCTGCGCCATCATGCGCGGGTAAAACTGCCAGAAACGCGCTTCCAGCGCATCGTAATGTTCATCCAGGTCATACCAGGAGTCCCGCAGCGCATCCAGTCGCGGTCGGCGGCTCGCCATCCCGTTCAGCACATTCTGGATGAAATCCATCTCGCGATAGCGCTCCAGCCAGCGTTCCGACCATAAATAGTTATTCAGATTCACAAAGCGCGGCGGCGAGTCGGGCAGAATGATCGACACCTGCTGGTGGGCATAGCGCACAAACGCCGGCAAGGGCATCTCCGGCGACAGCTGTTCCCAGTGGCGCGACAGAAAGTGGTCCCACATCACGTCGAGCGTGATCGGCGCAACGCGGCGCGTTTCAGGGCGAAACCACGCTTTGGCTTCCGTCACTTCCGGCAGCTTATCCGTCAGCACGTCGATGCGGCGGTGCATAAAAATCCCGTCGACAACCTCAGGGGAATAGTCCTCAGCGGGGTTGCCGCGTACGAAATCGGCCAGCAAATTGCCGGAAAGGGAGCTGTCAGCGAGGTGTGCGAGATGCAGGTGAGCGAGAAAATTCATGCGTTTTTTTGTCCGGGGGCGGCTAGTTGTTGCAGCAAAAGGGTGTGAGCACTAGACTATGCCGCCTGTTTTTAAGTCACGAGTATACGTCATGCGCGTCGCCGATTTCTCCTTTGAACTACCTGAATCCCTGATTGCTCACTATCCCATGCCTGAGCGCAGCAGCTGTCGCTTACTGTCACTGGATGGGCCAACGGGCGAGCTGACGCACGGTACTTTCACCGATTTGCTCGACAAGCTCAACCCTGGCGATCTGCTGGTCTTTAACAATACCCGCGTGATCCCGGCGCGCCTGTTCGGCCGCAAAGCCAGCGGCGGCAAGATTGAAGTGCTGGTCGAACGTATGCTCGATGATAAACGTATTCTGGCACATATTCGCGCATCTAAGGCGCCAAAGCCGGGCGCGGAGCTGCTGCTGGGCGATGATGAGAGCATCAAGGCGACCATGACCGCGCGCCACGACGCGCTGTTCGAGGTGGAGTTCAACGACGAACGCACGGTGCTCGATATCCTGAACGCCATCGGCCACATGCCGCTGCCGCCGTATATTGAGCGTCCGGACGAAGAGGCTGACCGCGAGCTGTACCAGACCGTCTACAGCCAGAAGCCTGGCGCCGTCGCTGCGCCGACCGCGGGCCTGCATTTTGATGAGCCGCTGCTGGAGAAACTGCGCGCGAAGGGCATTGAGATGGCGTTCGTGACGCTGCACGTCGGGGCGGGAACCTTCCAGCCGGTGCGCGTGGACAGCATTGAAGATCACATCATGCACTCTGAGTATGCTGAAGTGCCTCAGGATGTGGTGGACGCGGTCCTGGCGGCGAAAGCGCGCGGCAGCCGCGTCGTGGCGGTCGGTACAACGTCCGTGCGCTCACTCGAGAGCGCCGCGCAGGCCGCAAAGAGCGATCTTATCGAGCCGTTCTTTGGCGATACGCAGATCTTTATCTACCCGGGCTATCAGTACAAAGTGATTGACGCGCTGGTGACCAACTTCCATCTGCCTGAATCAACGCTGATTATGCTGGTGTCGGCATTTGCCGGTTATCAGCATACGATGGCGGCCTACAAGTCTGCGGTAGAACAAAAATATCGCTTTTTTAGCTACGGGGACGCGATGTTTATCACGTACAATCCGCTGGCTTTGAATGAGCGTGTCGGGGAATAAGTCCGCGGCACCGTTTTACAACGTTGGACTGTTTTTCTGACGTCGGAGAAAAAATGAAATTTGAACTCGATACCACCGATGGCCGCGCGCGTCGCGGTCGACTGGTGTTTGATCGCGGCGTGGTGGAAACCCCCGCGTTTATGCCTGTGGGCACGTACGGCACCGTAAAAGGGATGACGCCGGAAGAAGTAGAAGCCACTGGCGCACAGATTATCCTCGGCAACACCTTCCACCTGTGGCTGCGTCCGGGTCAGGAGATCATGAAGCTCCACGGCGACCTGCACGATTTCATGCAGTGGAAAGGCCCAATCCTGACCGACTCCGGCGGCTTCCAGGTCTTCAGCCTGGGCGATATCCGCAAGATCACCGAGCAGGGCGTACACTTTCGTAACCCGATCAACGGCGATCCGATTTTCCTCGATCCCGAAAAATCGATGGAGATTCAGTACGATCTCGGCTCTGACATCGTGATGATCTTCGACGAATGTACGCCGTATCCTGCTGACTGGGACTACGCAAAACGCTCCATGGAGATGTCTCTGCGCTGGGCGAAGCGTAGCCGTGATCGTTTTGACTCCCTGCAGAACAAAAATGCGCTGTTCGGCATTATCCAGGGCAGCGTTTACGAAGATTTACGCGATATCTCTGTTAAAGGTCTGGTAGAGATAGGTTTTGATGGCTACGCTGTCGGCGGTTTGGCTGTGGGTGAGCCGAAGGAAGACATGCACCGCATTCTGGAGCATGTCTGCCCGCAAATCCCGGCGGATAAACCACGATACCTGATGGGCGTGGGTAAACCAGAAGATCTGGTTGAAGGCGTACGCCGCGGCATTGATATGTTCGACTGCGTCATGCCAACCCGCAACGCGCGTAACGGCCATTTGTTCGTTACCGATGGCGTGGTGAAAATCCGTAACGCGAAGCATAAGAGTGACACCAGCCCGCTCGATTCCGAGTGCGATTGCTATACCTGTCGCAATTATTCTCGCGCGTACCTGCATCATCTCGATCGTTGCAACGAGATTTTGGGCGCGCGTCTCAATACCATTCATAATCTTCGTTATTATCAGCGCTTAATGGCTGGTTTACGTAAGGCTATCGAAGAGGGTAAATTAGAGAGCTTCGTGACCGATTTCTACCAACGTCAGGGGCGGGATGTTCCACCGTTGAACGTTGATTAATTTTAATAATGAGGGAATTTGAATGAGCTTTTTTATTTCTGATGCGGTAGCGGCAACAGGTGCTCCAGCGCAGGGCAGCCCGATGTCTCTGATTCTGATGCTGGTTGTGTTCGGTCTGATCTTCTACTTCATGATCCTGCGTCCACAGCAGAAGCGCACCAAAGAGCACAAAAACCTGATGAACTCCATTGCGAAAGGCGATGAAGTACTGACTAACGGTGGTCTGGTGGGTCGCGTAACCAAAGTGGCTGAAAATGGCTACATTGCTATCGCCCTGAACGACACCACTGAAGTGGTCATCAAACGTGACTTCGTAGCTGCCGTTCTGCCGAAAGGCACCATGAAGGCGCTGTAATCCCAACTTTTCCCAAAGGGAACTGCCGTGTTAAACCGTTATCCTTTGTGGAAGTACATCATGCTGGTCGTCGTGATTCTCGTCGGCCTGCTGTACGCGCTTCCCAACCTGTATGGTGAGGATCCGGCTGTTCAAATCACTGGCGCGCGCGGTGTCGCCGCCAGTGAGCAAACGCTGATCCAGGTCCAGAAAACGTTACAAGAAGAAAAAATTACCGCTAAGTCTGTGGCTCTGGAAGAGGGTGCAATTCTTGCTCGCTTCGACACCACCGACACGCAGCTCCGCGCTCGCGAAGCGCTGATGGGCGTGCTGGGTGACAAATACGTCGTGGCGCTTAACCTTGCCCCTGCAACCCCGCGTTGGCTGGCTGCGATGAAAGCAGAGCCAATGAAACTCGGTCTTGACCTGCGTGGCGGCGTCCACTTCCTGATGGAAGTGGATATGGATACCGCGCTCGGCAAGCTGCAGGAACAGAATATCGACAGCCTGCGCAGCGATCTGCGTGATAAAGGCATCGCTTACACCACCGTGCGTAAAGAAGATAACTACGGCATGAGCATCACGTTCCGCGACAGCGCGGCGCGCGATCAGGCTGTAGATTATCTGACTCAACGTCACCGTGACCTGGTGATCTCCTCGCAGGGCAGCAACCAGCTGCGTGCGGTGATGACCGATGCGCGCCTGAAAGAAGCGCGTGAATATGCCGTTCAGCAGAACATCAACATTCTGCGTAACCGTGTAAACCAGCTGGGTGTGGCCGAGCCGCTGGTACAGCGTCAGGGTGCTGACCGTATCGTGGTTGAACTGCCGGGTATTCAGGACACCGCGCGTGCGAAAGAGATTCTGGGTGCGACAGCAACCCTGGAATTCCGTCTGGTGAATACCAATGTTGACCAGTCTGCTGCCGCTTCTGGCCGTATTCCGGGTGACTCCGAAGTGAAACAGACCCGCGAAGGTCAGCCAGTTGTGCTGTACAAACGCGTGATTCTGACCGGTGATCACATCACCGACTCCACGTCGAGCCAGGACGAATACAACCAGCCGCAGGTTAACATCTCGCTCGATAGCGCGGGTGGTAACATCATGTCTAACTTCACCAAGGACAACATCGGTAAACCGATGGCAACCCTGTTCGTGGAGTACAAAGACAGCGGTAAGAAAGATGCAAACGGTCGTGCTGTGCTGGTGAAAGAGGAAGAGGTGATTAACATCGCCAATATCCAGTCTCGTCTGGGTAACAGCTTCCGTATTACCGGCATCAACAACCCGAACGAAGCGCGTCAGCTCTCCCTGCTGCTGCGTGCCGGTGCGCTGATTGCGCCAATTCAGATTGTTGAAGAACGTACCATTGGTCCAACTCTGGGTATGCAAAACATTCAGCAGGGCCTGGAAGCGTGTCTGGCCGGTCTGGTGGTCTCTATTCTGTTCATGATCTTCTTCTATAAGAAGTTTGGTCTGATTGCGACCTCTGCGCTGATTGCGAACCTGGTGCTGATTATCGGCATCATGTCCCTGCTGCCGGGGGCGACGCTGACCATGCCGGGTATTGCGGGTATCGTTCTGACCCTTGCGGTGGCGGTCGACGCCAACGTACTGATTAACGAACGTATCAAAGAAGAGTTGAGCAACGGTCGTTCTGTTCAGCAGGCGATTGACGAAGGTTATAAAGGCGCGTTCAGCTCTATCTTCGATGCGAACGTAACAACACTGATCAAGGTTCTTATCCTGTATGCAGTGGGTACCGGCGCTATCAAAGGCTTTGCGATTACAACCGGTATCGGTGTCGCAACGTCAATGTTTACCGCTATTGTCGGCACCCGTGCCATCGTGAACCTGCTGTACGGCGGCAAGCGCGTCAAAAAGCTGTCTATCTGAGGAGTGCGTTGTGGCACAGGAATATACTGTTGAACAATTGAACCACGGCCGTAAAGTCTGGGACTTTATGCGCTGGGACTACTGGGCCTTCGGCATTTCAGGTTTCCTGCTGATTCTGTCCATCGTCATTATGGGCGTGAAAGGCTTTAACTGGGGGCTCGATTTTACCGGTGGTACGGTAATTGAAATCTCCCTGGAAAAACCGGTCGATATGGACCAGATGCGAGAATCGCTGCAGAAAGCGGGCTTTGAAGAGCCGCTGCTGCAGAACTTCGGCAGCAGCCGCGACATCATGGTGCGTATGCCACCGGTGCACGATGCCAACGGCAGCCAGGAGCTGGGCAGCAAGGTTGTTAGCGTGATTAACGAAACAACCAGCCAGAACGCGGCGGTCAAGCGTATTGAGTTCGTCGGCCCAAGCGTGGGTGCTGATCTGGCGCAGACCGGTGCGATGGCGCTGCTGGTGGCGCTGATCTCCATTCTGGTATACGTCGGTTTCCGCTTTGAGTGGCGACTGGCGGCCGGTGTGGTTATCGCTCTGGCGCACGACGTGGTGATCACCATGGGCATACTGTCGCTGTTCCACATTGAGATTGACCTGACGATTGTGGCATCCCTGATGTCCGTTATCGGTTACTCACTGAACGACAGTATCGTGGTATCTGACCGTATCCGTGAAAACTTCCGTAAGATCCGTCGCGGTACGCCGTACGAAATCTTTAACGTGTCGTTGACCCAGACGCTGCACCGTACCCTGATCACATCCGGTACCACCCTGATGGTGATCCTGATGCTGTTCCTCTTCGGTGGTCCGGTACTGGAAGGCTTCTCGCTGACCATGCTGATCGGTGTCACCATCGGTACGGCGTCGTCTATCTACGTCGCGTCCGCTCTGGCACTGAAACTCGGCATGAAGCGCGAGCACCTGCTCCAGCAGAAAGTCGAGAAAGAAGGGGCGGATCAGCCGTCCATTCTGCCGTAAGGCGACGTTTAGCGCGTTATCGAAATCCCGGTCGGTTGACCGGGATTTTTTTTATCTGCTCCTGACAAACACTCCTGACAGTATGCTGTCAGGAGCCCTCTCGTAGACTCCTTCTGAACCCAAACAACAGTCAGGAGGATGTATGAAAAGCGTCATTAACTGGTTTGAAATTCCGGTCGCGGATATGGATCGCGCCATCAAATTTTATGAGCCGGTGATGCAGTTCGCGCTGCGTCGCGAGAAAATGGACTGCGCGGAGCTGGCCGTTTTCCCGCATGAGGATCCGGGTACAGGCGGGGCGCTGGCAAAATTTGACGGCGTTACACCGTCTTTGCAGGGCGCTATTATTTACCTGCATACTGACAATCTGGCGGCCACGCTCGATCGCATAGCCTCCGCGGGCGGCGAGTGCGTGTTTGGCCCGCTGGAACTGCCGCATGGCATTGGCACTATCGCATTGTTTACCGACAGCGAGGGCAACCGCGTCGGGCTCCATCAACCTGCCTGAGAGCGGAATAGGATATGACCCGACGCGCTGACCGTTTGTTTCAGATTGTGCAGATCCTGCGGGGCAGGCGTCTGACAACGGCAGCGCATCTGGCGGACCGGCTTGGCGTGTCCGAGCGCACGGTCTACCGCGATATCCGCGACCTGTCGCTTTCCGGCGTGCCGGTGGAAGGTGAGGCGGGGAGCGGATATCGGCTGATGTCGGGATTTGACCTGCCGCCGCTGATGCTGACAAATAAGGAGTCAGAGGCGCTGATCGTCGCGATTCGCCTGCTCAAAACCTGGGGAGGGGAATCGCTGTCGCGCGAGCTGGAGTCGGCTCAGGAGAAGGTGCTGGCTATCCTGCCCGAGGAGAGTCGTCGAAAGGCGGAGCAGACGCGGATCTACGCCCCGGATTTTTGCATGCAAAGCCACTCCCGTAGCGATTTTGACATGATTCATAAGGCAATTTCCGCTCAGCGTGTGCTGGCGTTGCATTACCGCGACGAAGTTGGGCAACTCTCACAGCGTGAGGTTCAGCCGTTAGGATTGTTCTTCTGGGGGGAGCGTTGGCTGCTGGCGGCGTGGTGCGAACGGCGCGATGACTATCGCTGTTTCCGGCTCGACCGATGTCTCAATATTGTGCAGACGGAGAGGCGGTTTAGCGAGAGTGCGGACAGGTCTCTGGCAGATTTTTTGCGGAAGGTTAAGCAGTAAAAAGCCTGGCGGCGAGGTAAAAGCAAAACGGCAACGTATGTTGCCGTTCTTAGTATTTGTTCCCTCTCCCTGTGGGAGAGGGTCAGGGTGAGGGCAGCAGCCCGCACAGTCCCGCACAGGTTAGAAGTTATAACCCACAACCAGGTAACCACCCCAGCCGGTAGAGCGAACGCTGAAGTCGCCGTTGCCGAAGTTCAGGCTCGCGTCGTCGTTCCACTGACCACCGTTGTGCCAGTAACGCGCAACAACAGAGTAGTGCCAGTGATCGTAGTTCAGCGCCAGGATGTGGCTGGAGGCGATGGAGTCGTTGGTGCGCGCTTTCTTACCGTTCAGGTCGCGGAAGTCGTTGTCGCCCAGATCTGAACCCCAGTCAAAGTTGGTGAAGCCGATATAGCTCAGGTTACCGCCCCACAGCTGGGTAATTGGCACAAAGTATTTCACTTTGAAACGGTAGCCATCCCACTCGTTTTCGTTCGCGGCGCCGTAGTTCTGCCACTGGTACTTAGCATACACGTTCAGAGACAGGCTCATTGGCAGGCCGGTATCGATGTCCGTACCCAGACCCATGTACCAGGTGCTCTGGCGACCAGACTTATTGCGGCCCATGTCGTAGATGTAGTTGTTCGCGAAGTACCACTCTTTGAACGGACCAAACGCCAGGCTGGTACCGGTCAGTTTATCAATAGAGAAGCGTGGTTCAATTTCCATGAACAGTGGGGAACCGTGGTTCCAGATACCTTTCGCGTCGGTGTTACCGCCGAAGAATACCGGTGCATCCATATAGCCGTAGAAATCAAACCAGTCTTTCTTGGCGAACGCTTCGTACTCCAGGTAGGTATCGTTGCGGATCTGTGGTCCGAAACGGGTGTGGTAGCTGCCCACGACGTTAACGCTCTGGTGCCACCAGTCGGAGAGATATTGTGGTTTATCGTTTTCCGCTGCGTTAACAGTGAAAGAGGAGGAAAGTGCCAGCACGGCGCCGGCTGCAAGTAATGTTTTTTTCATAATCATGCCACTGATTGAAATTCCCTTCCGGGAGTGAAAAATGCGCGAATTGCGTTTCTAAATATTTCGTGTTTCTGCGGTGCCTATTATAGGAATCCCTGCTCACAAAAATATGTGTTGTTTCACATATCTCTCACACGCGTAATCGATTGCGTTCACGTTTGCGTACTTTAAACGGGCGGGATTGTAGCGGCAATCATTTATGTTGCCAATCCATACGAAATGTAAATGTTAGCGGAGTGACATTGCACTCCGTTGAAGGAGGGGGTTACTGCGCGGCGGGCTGGATATCGTGGATGCGGATAAAACCTAACTGATCTGGCGTGAGTCCACTCAGCTGAAGCGGGATATCAACATCGCTGGGCGCCAGTATACTCGCGGGAGCAGTGAACAACTGGTTCTTCACATTCACTTCCTGATAGCTCTCGGTTGTGCCCTGGATCTGGCCCCACTCGACGGTGCCACTGAAGGCCGGAAGCGGATCGTTGGATTCTCCCTGGATGCGTAATGTTGCGCGAGTACCATCTGCATTCGCCGCAACGTTCACCAGTGACATTTTAAGCGTGCCAATCTGGCTGTTGAGCCGCGCAGGCGTATTGGCACCAGGCAGCAGATACACCCCGCTGCTGGATTTTGCGTTCAGCGCGTTTTGTTGGGTGATCTTCACCGTTTCTTTATTCAGTTTGTCCATCGCCGTATTGAGCGTGTTGACGCTTTGTTTCATCTGGCGAACTTCGGTTTGCTGTGCACAGGCGCTAAGGGTGAAGAGGCTCCCCACCAGCAAAATCTTCAGGTAACGTCTTGTCATTGCGTTTATTTCCTTGAAATAACGGATCGCCTTAATGGTAGCCAGCCTCAACGTGTCAGACATAGATCCTTTGTCTCAAAAAGCTCTTCCTTTGTTGTCAGGCCAGATCAGGGTAAAATGAAAATTAGTTAACCACATAACAGGGATACCGTATGCATTGCCCATTCTGCTCCGCTGTGGATACCAAAGTCATCGACTCTCGTCTTGTGGGCGAAGGGTCATCCGTACGCCGTCGTCGGCAGTGTCTGGTGTGCAACGAGCGTTTCACGACCTTTGAGGTTGCAGAGCTGGTAATGCCGCGCGTGGTAAAAAGCAACGACGTGCGCGAGCCGTTTAACGAAGAGAAACTGCGCAGCGGGATGCTGAAGGCCCTGGAAAAACGCCCTGTCAGCGCGGATGACGTTGAGATGGCGTTAAACCACATAAAATCTTACCTTCGTGGTTTGGGTGAGCGTGAAGTGCCGAGCAAAATGATCGGCAACCTTGTGATGGAGCAGCTGAAAAAGCTTGATAAGGTCGCCTATATCCGCTTCGCCTCGGTCTACCGCAGCTTCGAAGACATCAAAGAGTTTGGCGAAGAGATCGCCCGCTTACAGGATTAAGCTCATGCAGGATGAGATTTACATGGCGAGAGCCATGAAGCTGGCGCAGCGCGGTCGTTTTACCACCCATCCCAACCCGAACGTCGGGTGTGTTATCGTTAAAGATGGCGAGATCGTAGGGGAAGGATTTCACTATCGTGCCGGCGAGCCGCATGCCGAGGTCCATGCGTTGCGCATGGCCGGTGAGAAGGCGCGCGGCGCCACAGCCTACGTCACGCTGGAGCCCTGCAGCCATCACGGGCGTACGCCGCCGTGCTGTGAAGCGCTGATTGCGGCGGGCGTGTCGCGCGTGGTCGCTGCGATGCAGGACCCGAATCCACAGGTTGCCGGGCGCGGCCTGTATCGCCTGCAGCAGGAAGGCATTGACGTCAGCCATGGGCTGATGATGCAGGACGCGGAAGCGATCAACAAAGGCTTTCTGAAGCGCATGCGCACGGGGTTCCCGTATATTCAGCTTAAGCTGGGCGCCTCGCTGGACGGTCGTACGGCGATGGCAAACGGCGAAAGCCAGTGGATCACGTCACCACAGGCAAGGCTCGATGTGCAACGTCTGCGCGCGCAAAGCCATGCTATTCTCACCAGCAGTGAAACCGTTCTGGCTGACGATCCGGCCATGACCGTGCGCTGGGACGAGCTGAATGCCGATACTCAGGCGCTGTACCCGCAGGAGAACCTGCGTCAGCCGCTGCGTATTATCATTGATAGCCAGAACCGCGTGACGCCGGAGCACCGTATTGTCCAGCAGCCGGGTGAAACCTGGATTGCCCGCACTAAAGAAGATACACGCGAATGGCCGGAAGGCGTGCGCAGTATTATGGTGCCGGAGCATAACGGTCATCTGGATCTGGTGGTGCTGATGATGCTGCTCGGCAAGCAGCAGGTGAACAGCATCTGGGTTGAAGCGGGGCCAACGCTCGCCGGTGCGCTTTTACAGGCCGGGCTGGTGGATGAGCTGATTGTTTACGTTGCGCCTAAACTGTTAGGTCACGACGCGCGCGGCCTGTTTGTGCTGCCCGGCCTTGAAAAACTGGCCGACGCACCGCAACTCAAATTTAGCGAGATTCGTCCGGTAGGCCCGGATGTCTGCCTCCACTTAACGACAGCGTAATTGCTCCTGAAATAGGGAAGCAGTGCGCAAAGTATTATGATAAAATCCGCCCCCCTGCGGGGCCAAATGAACCCGTAAAGGAAGAGTATGAACATTATTGAAGCTGCTGTAGCTACCCCGGACGCTCGCGTCGCCATCACCATTGCGCGTTTCAACAACTTCATCAACGACAGCCTGCTGGAAGGTGCGATTGACGCCCTGAAACGCATCGGCCAGGTTAAAGATGACAACATTACCGTTGTTTGGGTTCCAGGCGCTTACGAACTGCCGCTGGCGGCGGGCGCGCTGGCGAAAACCGGTAAATACGACGCGGTGATTGCGCTGGGTACCGTTATTCGTGGCGGCACTGCGCACTTCGAATACGTTGCGGGCGGTGCAAGCAACGGTCTGGCACACGTTGCGCAGGATGCTGAAATTCCTGTCGCGTTCGGCGTGCTGACCACCGAAAGTATTGAACAAGCCATCGAACGTGCTGGCACCAAAGCCGGTAACAAAGGTGCAGAAGCTGCACTGACCGCGCTTGAAATGATCAATGTATTGAAAGCCATCAAGGCCTGATTTTTTTGTAAGGGGAATTCCGTGAAACCTGCTGCTCGTCGCCGCGCCCGTGAATGTGCCGTCCAGGCACTTTACTCCTGGCAGTTGTCCCAGAACGACATCTCTGATGTTGAATACCAGTTCCTGTCAGAACAGGACGTGAAAGACGTTGACGTTCTGTACTTCCGTGAACTGCTGTCGGGAGTGGCGACTAATAGCGCGTATCTCGATGGCCTGATGAAGCCATACCTGTCCCGTCTGCTCGAAGAGCTGGGTCAGGTGGAAAAAGCAGTGTTGCGTATCGCGCTGTTTGAGCTGTCTAAACGTGATGATGTGCCGTATAAAGTGGCCATCAACGAAGCGATCGAGCTGGCGAAAACCTTCGGCGCTGAAGACAGCCACAAGTTTGTAAACGGCGTACTTGATAAAGCAGCACCTGCGATCCGTCCCCACAAAAAGTGATCCGCAAACCGGAGTCCTGCATTGCCTGACGGGCAGTGCGGCTCCGGTTTTTTCTTTTATTTGCTGAGGCATAACGTATGGCATGCGGCGAATTCTCCCTGATTGCCCGTTATTTCGACCGTGTCAGAACCTCTCGTCTTGATGTTGAAACCGGCATTGGCGATGACTGTGCACTTCTCAATATTCCCGAAAAACAGACGCTGGCAATCAGCACCGACACTCTGGTGTGCGGCCGTCATTTCTTACCGGATATCGATCCTGCCGATCTGGCGTATAAAGCCCTGGCGGTTAACGTCAGCGATCTGGCGGCGATGGGGGCCGATCCCGCGTGGCTAACGCTGGCTCTGACGCTGCCAGAGGTAGATGAAGCTTGGCTGGAAGCCTTTAGCGATGCGCTTTTTGAGCAGCTTAGCTATTACGATATGCAGCTGATTGGCGGCGACACGACTGCCGGGCCGCTGTCGATGACGCTGGCGATCCACGGCTACGTGCCGCTTGGCCGCGCGCTGAAGCGTTCAGGCGCAAAACCCGGCGACTGGATCTACGTGACCGGTACGCCGGGCGATAGCGCGGCAGGGCTGGCGATCCTTCAAAATCGTTTAACGGTTGAAGATGCTGACGATGCGGCGTATCTGGTGAAACGCCATCTGCGGCCAACGCCGCGTATTTTGCACGGCCAGGCGCTGCGCGAACGGGCAAGCTCGGCTATCGATCTCTCTGACGGGCTGATCTCCGATCTCGGCCATATCCTGAAGGCCAGCGGCGTCGGCGCGCGCGTTGACCTGGATCTCTTCCCGCTGTCTGAGCAGCAGCTTCGCCACGTTGAACCTGAGCAGGCGCTGCGCTGGGCGCTGTCCGGTGGTGAAGACTACGAACTGTGCTTCACGGTGCCTGAGCTCAACCGTGGAACGCTGGACGTGGCGTTAGCGCATCTCGGCGCGAAATTCACCTGCATCGGTCAGATCATGCCGGAAAGCGAAGGGCTGAAGTTTGTGAAAGACGGCGCGCCCGTTACGCTGGACTGGAAAGGGTACGATCACTTCGCGTGATGTTGTGCGCTCTGTATTGCCGGGTGGCAACTTCGCCTTACCCGGCCTATGTGTTTTGTTCCCTTTCTCTGTGGCAGGGCTTACTTAAACCCCACCACCGGATGCGGCTGATACGGCGTCTCCAGCTCGGCAATCTGCTCTGGCGTCAGCGTGATATCCACCGCATTCAGCAGCTCATCCAGCTGTTCTTCCCGCGACGTTCCAATAATCGGTGCCGCGACCCCGCGCTTGCCCAGCAGCCAAGCCAGCGCTACCTGGGCGCGAGTGGCACCGGTATCGTCGGCAATTCCGGCTAACCGTTCGGCAATTAGCGCATCGCTGGCTTCTGTACCGGAATAAAGATTTTTTCCCACTTCATCCGATACCAGGCGAGCCGTGGTTTCCCCCCATGGACGGGTCAGGCGGCCGCGCGCCAGCGGACTCCACGGGATCACCGCCACGCCCTCCTGATGGCACAGCGGCAGCATCTCGCGTTCTTCTTCACGATAGATCAGATTGTAGTGATCCTGCATGGTGACAAATCGCGCCCAGCCGTGCTGCGCCTGGAGATCCAGCGCCTGGGCAAACTGCGACGCGTGCATAGACGACGCGCCGATGTAGCGAGCTTTCCCGGCTTTGACCACGTCGTTGAGCGCCTCAAGCGTCTCCTCGACTGGCGTGTTGTAATCCCAGCGGTGAATTTGCAGCAGATCGACGTAATCCATGTTCAGACGTCTGAGGCTGTCATCAATGGAGCGAAGGATCTGGGCGCGAGAAAGTCCCTGAGACAGGTCGCCTGACGGATAGAAGACCTTGGTGGCGACGACGATGTCATCCCGACGGGCAAAATCGCGCAGGGCGCGGCCGACAATCTCCTCGCTGCTGCCGTCGGAGTAGCTGTTGGCGGTGTCAAAGAAGTTAATGCCGCCCTCGATGGCGCGTTTGATAATCGGACGGCTGCTCTCTTCCGGCAGCGTCCAGGCGTGGTTTCCCCGATCGGGCTCGCCAAAGGTCATGCATCCCAGACAAAGTCGGGAAACCTTAAGGTCCGTTTTTCCTAACGTAGTGTATTGCACGGTTCCGCTCCTGCTGTTTAAACACCAGGTTTAAGCATAGCAGGAGCGGAAAAGGGGGAGGGGTCAGTCCAGCCAGGTACGGATTTTGGCTTCGATACCGGCGGCGTCCAGGCCAATAGCCGCACGGGCTTCGTCCTGAGTACCTTGCGGAATGAAGTGATCCGGCAGGCCGAGGTTCAGCACCGGCACGGCTGTACGGTTCGCCATCAGTACCTCGTTCACGCCGCTGCCCGCGCCGCCCATGATGGCGTTTTCTTCCAGCGTGACCAGCACGTCATGCGTCTCAGCCATACTCAGGATCAGAGAGTCGTCGAGCGGCTTCACAAAGCGCATGTCCACCAGGGTGGCATTCAACGCTTCAGCCGCTTTAGCCGCCTCTGGCATCAGCGTGCCGAAGTTCAGGATCGCCACTTTTTCACCGCGACGCTTCACCAGACCTTTACCGATCGGCAATTTTTCCAGCGGCTGAAGCTCAACGCCCACCGCATTGCCGCGCGGGTAGCGAACGGCGCTTGGGCCATCCTGATAGTGGTAGCCGGTAAACAGCATCTGACGACATTCGTTCTCGTCACTTGGCGTCATGACAACCATATCCGGAATACAGCGCAGGAACGACAGATCAAACGCGCCCTGGTGCGTCTGGCCGTCGGCACCGACGACGCCCGCACGATCGATAGCAAACAGTACCGGCAGCTTCTGAATCGCCACGTCGTGGATCACCTGATCGTAGGCGCGCTGCAGGAAGGTGGAATAGATAGCGACAACCGGCTTGTAGCCGCCAATGGCCAGGCCCGCTGCAAACGTCACCGCATGCTGCTCGGCAATGGCAACGTCAAAATACTGGTCAGGGTATTTTCTGGAGAACTCCACCATGCCGGAGCCTTCACGCATGGCAGGCGTCACAGCCATCAGCTTGTTGTCTTTGGCTGCGGTTTCGCATAGCCAGTCGCCGAAGATTTTTGAATAGCTCGGCATGCCGCCGCTGCTTTTTGGCAGACAGCCGCTGGACGGGTCGAATTTCGGCACCGCGTGGAAGGTGATCGGATCTTTTTCCGCCGGTTCGTAACCGCGCCCTTTTTTAGTCATGATATGCAGGAACTGCGGGCCTTTCAGGTCGCGCATGTTCTTGAGCGTGGTCACCAGGCCCAGCACGTCGTGACCGTCAACCGGGCCAATATAGTTAAAGCCCAGCTCCTCAAACAGGGTGCCCGGCACGACCATGCCTTTGATGTGCTCTTCGGTACGCTTAAGCAGCTCTTTGATCGGCGGTACGCCGGAGAAGACTTTTTTACCGCCTTCACGCAGCGAGGAGTAAAGCTTGCCGGAGAGCAGCTGTGCCAGATGGTTGTTCAGCGCGCCAACGTTCTCGGAGATCGACATTTCGTTATCGTTGAGGATAACCAGCATGTCCGGCTTGATGTCGCCCGCATGGTTCATGGCTTCGAAGGCCATACCCGCGGTGATGGCACCGTCGCCAATCACGCAGACGGTGCGGCGCTGCTTGTTCTCTTTCTCGGCGGCGACGGCAATACCGATGCCCGCAGAAATGGAGGTGGAGGAATGGCCGACGCTCAGCACGTCATACTCGCTCTCACCGCGCCACGGGAACGGATGCAGGCCACCTTTCTGACGAATAGTGCCAATTTTATCGCGACGTCCGGTCAGAATTTTGTGCGGATAAGCCTGGTGGCCCACGTCCCAGATGAGCTGATCGAAAGGCGTGTTATAGACGTAGTGCAGCGCCACGGTCAGCTCAACCGTGCCAAGCCCGGAGGCGAAATGGCCGCTGGAGCGGCTTACGCTGTCGAGCAGGTAGCGACGCAGCTCGTCGCACAGCTTCGGCAGGCTCTCTTTCGGCAACAGGCGTAACTCCTGGGTGGAGTCAACTAACGCCAGTGTCGGGTATTTGGCAATATCAAAACTCATCAAAGGCTCATCGAGATATATAGTTTATTTATCACGCTGGATTATATAGTCCGCTAGCGCTTCCAGTGCCGAGGTATCCAGCGATTGCGCGGCCAGTTCATTTAGCGACTGGCGGGCGTCGTCAATCAGATCCCGGGCTTTACGTTGGGCTTGCTCAAGGCCCAGCAGGGCGGGGTAGGTACTTTTGCCAAGCTGCTGGTCCGCACCCTGACGTTTACCCAATGTTGCAGTATCGCCCACCACATCCAGAATGTCATCCTGAACCTGGAATGCCAGACCGATACTTTCTGCGTATCTGTCCAGAATCGGCAGGGCTTTGCGCCCTTGCTCACCCGCGCTCAGCGCGCCCAGGCGAACGGCGGAACGAATCAATGCCCCGGTTTTATGGCGATGAATACGCTCCAGCTGTTCCAGATTAACCTGACGTCCTTCCGCTTCAAGATCTAGCGCCTGTCCGCCGCACATGCCGGCCACGCCGCTGGCCATGGCCAGTTCGGAAATCATTGCCAGACGGTCACGGTCAGCCACTTCGGCCATTGGTGCGTCGCTCAGAATCGAGAACGCCAGCGTCTGCAGGGCATCACCCGCCAGAATGGCATTCGCCTCGCCAAACTTGATGTGGCAGGTGGGTTGACCCCGACGCAAATCGTCGTCGTCCATGGCCGGGAGATCGTCGTGGATCAGCGAGTAGGCGTGGATGCACTCCACGGCGGCTGCCGGGGCGTCCAGCGTGTTGTCGCTGATGCCAAACATATTGCCTGTGGCGTACACCAGGAACGGGCGCAGGCGCTTTCCACCCAAGAGTGCGCCATAGTGCATGGCTTCAACCAGTGGAGTGTTCTGAAAAGGCTGTGGCGCAATAAAACGGCGCAGGGCGTCGTTGGCGCGTACGACACGCGCCTGAAGCTCGTTGGCAAAATCCATTTACTCGGCGTCCGGTGTGAAAGGCGTGGTTTTCGCGTCTTCGCTGTCGGAAAGCAGGATCTGTACGCGCTGCTCGGCCTGCTGCAGTTTGACCTGCCCCTGGCGCGCCAGCTGCACGCCACGCTCGAATTCATTGAGCGCCTCTTCCAGCGGGAGATCGCCGCTCTCAAGACGGGTAACGATTTGCTCCAGTTCACTCAGCGCAGTTTCGAAACTGGCCGGTGCGTCGTTCTTCTTCGGCATAGTGAATTGACTCTTATATTCTCAGCCCCGACATGGTAACGGACTCAGGGCAATTATCAAATAACGCGCAATGTGCACAGGAGCGGCGCGATGGTGGTATACTTGCGCGCCTGGATGCAGCCACGGGTGTGGGCTGCTGTACTCTTTTCCATTACAAGCCTTAATACGCTTGCCTAAGAAACATTGCCGCCATGAAGTTTATCATTAAATTGTTCCCTGAAATCACCATCAAAAGCCAATCTGTGCGTTTGCGCTTTATTAAAATTCTCACCGGGAACATTCGTAACGTATTAAAGCACTACGACGAAACCCTCGCCGTGGTGCGCCACTGGGACCACGTTGAAGTACGCGCCAAAGACGAAAATAAACGTCAGGATATTCGCGACGCGCTGACCCGTATTCCGGGGATCCACCATATCCTGGAAGTGGAAGATGTTCCGTTCAGCGATATGCACGACATCTTCGAGAAAGCGCTGGTCCAGTACCGCGATCAGATCGAAGGCAAAACCTTCTGCGTGCGCGTGAAGCGTCGCGGCAAGCACGAGTTCAGCTCTATTGAAGTGGAACGTTACGTTGGCGGCGGTTTGAACCAGCACGTTGAAACGGCGCGCGTTCGTCTGACCAACCCGGACGTGACCGTGAACCTGGAGATCGAAAACGATCGCCTGCTGCTGGTGAAAGGGCGCTATGAAGGTATCGGCGGCTTCCCGATCGGCACCCAGGAAGACGTCCTGTCCCTCATCTCCGGCGGCTTCGACTCCGGCGTCTCCAGCTATATGCTGATGCGTCGCGGCTGCCGCGTGCACTACTGCTTCTTCAACCTGGGCGGCGCGGCGCACGAAATCGGCGTTCGTCAGGTCGCGCATTATCTGTGGAACCGCTTCGGCAGTTCCCACCGCGTGCGTTTCGTGGCGATCAACTTTGAGCCGGTCGTGGGTGAAATCCTCGAGAAAGTCGACGACGGCCAGATGGGCGTGGTGCTGAAGCGTATGATGGTGCGTGCGGCGTCCAAAGTTGCCGAGCGCTACGGCGTGCAGGCGCTGGTCACCGGTGAAGCGCTGGGCCAGGTATCCAGCCAGACGCTGACCAACCTGCGTCTTATCGACAACGTGTCTGATACGCTGATCCTGCGTCCGCTGATCTCCCACGACAAAGAGCACATCATCGACCTGGCGCGCGAAATCGGCACCGAAGATTTTGCCCGCACCATGCCGGAATACTGCGGCGTGATCTCAAAAAGCCCAACGGTGAAGGCGGTGAAGGCGAAGATCGAAGCGGAAGAAGAGAACTTCGATTTCAGCATTCTGGAAAAAGTGGTGGAGGAAGCCTCCAACATCGACATCCGCGAGATTGCCCAGCAGACCGAGCAGGAAGTCGTTGAAGTTGAAACCGTGAGCGGTTTCGGCGCTAACGATGCAATTCTGGATATTCGCTCCATTGATGAGCAGGATGACAAGCCGCTGCAGGTTGAAGGCGTCGAAGTGGTTTCTCTGCCGTTCTACAAGCTGAGCACCAAATTTGGCGACCTCGACCAGAGCAAAACCTATCTGCTGTGGTGTGAGCGTGGAGTGATGAGCCGTCTGCAGGCGCTGTATCTGCGCGAGCAGGGCTTTGCGAATGTGAAGGTGTATCGCCCGTAGTTTATTGCAGGGCGGGGGCGACCTGTTGCCTCCGCCCCTCTCCCACAGGGTGAGGGAGAACACCTATTCGTAATAATTATAAATCCCCGCAGGCATCACCAGCGATGACGCTACTTCGTACGCTTTCTCGCGCCCGACCAGCAGGTCAATAATCTTTAAGCCACAATCAATCGCGGTGCCTGGCCCCTGGCTGGTCAGCAGGTTGACGCGCGGATCCCAGACGACGCGTTTATCAACCCAGTGCTCTTCCGGGATCGTATCCTTGAGCCCCGGGAAACCGGTCATGTTGCCGATGGGGAAGATATCGTGCGGAATCAGAACCGTTCCGGCGGCGGCACAGATTGCCGCGACGATACGGCCTGACAGATGGAACTGACGCACGGTCTCGACCAGCAGCGGGCTGTCGCGAAAACATTCCGCGCCTTTTAAGCCGCCGGGCAGCACGATGATGTCGTAATCGCCGTCAGCCACCTGAACAAGGGGGGCATCCGCAAGGATTTTCACCCCGCGCGAGCAGGTGATTGCCAGATTACCGTCGCTGGCGACGCTGGCGGTGGTGACCTTAATGCCGCCGCGCACCATCAAATCAATGGTGGTGACCGCTTCCATCTCTTCGCTACCAGGGGCGAGGCAGATCAGTGCTGACGCGCTCATATTCACTCTCCTTACGTTTAACCAGGTCATACAGACGGGCGTTTTCCGGCACAGCGATGCCGTGCGCGCGGGCGCGTTTTAGCAGATATCCCGTGATGTAGTCGATCTCCGTGTGGCGTAATGCCCGAACATCCTGCAGCATCGAGGAGATGTTTTCTGCCGTGCTCTCAATGACCTGCTCGACATAGCAGCGCAAATCGTCGGCCGAGGTATGCAGGCCTTCCCGCCCAACGACCGCCGCGACTTCCGCACACAGCATGGCAACGTCCTGCGGATGATTTTTCAGCTCTCCGTTCGGGCAGTTCCACAGCGCCGTCAGCGGATTGATTACGCAGTTTACCGCCAGCTTGCGCCACAGCTGAGGGCGGATGTTGTTGTGCCAGGCGACGTCCGGCAGCACCTTCTGCAGCACATCGGCAAGATAGCTGTAATCTCCATCCTGAGTTCTTGCGGGCCCGATGTGCGTCACGCCGCTGGCGACATGCACGATGATGTTGCCGTCGCGACGCGCAGCGTGCGTGGTCGTCGCCATCAGCAGGGGCTGCGGGACGTTTTTCAGCTCATCAAGCGTCCCCATGCCGTTATGCAGCAGCAGAATGGGGGAAGTGGAGGGGAGCTGCGCGGCCAGCGTTTTTACCGCGTCTGAGACCTGCCACGCTTTGAGCGTCACCAGTAAAAGGTCGCTTTGCGCCAGGAAGTCAGGATCGTTCGCGGTGAGGGATTCGTTAAAGATGCTTCCGTCTTCACCAATCAGGTTTACACTGCAATAGGGCTGGGGCACGCGCAGCCAGCCCTGAACCTCATGTCCGTGCTTGCACAGCGCGGTCAGCCACAGCTGACCAAGCGCTCCGCATCCGAGCACCGTAATTTTCATTGTTCCTCCTCACCTGCAACTGCGCCAGGTGTTACAGCTTAATTATACAGCTAAGCTTCTGTTGAGTTATGCCTCGTAGCGGGTATTATGCAACGCAACAAAAGTGAAGGGAGAAGAAAAGATGCCATCTTTCGATATTGTTTCCGAAGTTGATATCCAGGAAGTTCGCAACGGCGTTGAGAACGCAACCCGCGAAGTTGAGTCACGTTTCGATTTTCGCGGCGTAGAGGCGTCGTTTGAGCTGAACGACGCAAATAAGACCATTAAGGTGCTGAGCGAGTCTGACTTCCAGGTGAATCAGCTGCTCGACATTCTGCGCGCCAAGCTGTTAAAGCGCGGTATCGAAGGGACGTCTCTGGACGTGCCGGAAGAGTTTGTGCACAGCGGTAAGAACTGGTTTGTGGAAGCTAAGCTGAAGCAGGGCATTGAGAGCGCGGTGCAGAAGAAGATCGTTAAGCTCATCAAAGACAGCAAGCTGAAGGTGCAGGCGCAGATCCAGGGCGAAGAAATTCGCGTGACCGGGAAGTCCCGCGATGATCTCCAGTCCGTAATGGCGCTGGTGCGCGGCGGCGATCTGGGGCAACCGTTCCAGTTTAAAAACTTCCGCGATTAATATAAAAAAGCCCGGTTTAACCGGGCTTTTTTTCACGCTTTGAGCGCCTGCTCGACTTCGAAGCGGTTGGTCATTTTACTGTCTATTTTGACGTAAGCGCTGCGCTCTTCCGGGACAATGAGCACCTCTGTTACACCCTCTTTGGCTTCAAGACGCTGCTTAAGCGCATCGCTGATTTCCACATCATCCGGGATTTCCACTCGCAGGCTGCTCACGTAGCGCGGCTCTTTCATGGTGCTGGCGACCAGCAGCCAGACCGTCGCCAGTAGCGCACCGGCGAGAAACACGGTTTGTGAATCAAACAGGCCGTCCACCCAGCCGCCGAGCGAGCCGCCGATCGCCACGCCGAGAAACTGGCTGGTGGAGTAGATGCCCATCGCGGTGCCTTTATATCCGGCGGGGGACTCTTTGCTGATCAGCGACGGCAGCAGCGCTTCCATCAGGTTAAAGGCCAGGAAAAACAGCTGTACGCCGGCAATCAGTTCCCAGAAGTGCGGACCGGCACCCCAGAGCACAATTTCGGCAATCAGCAGGACCGCCACGCAGCCCACGAAGACGCGCTTCATTTTGCGCTTCACTTCGGCGTAGATGATGAACGGCACGACGGAGACAAACGAAATCAGCATCGTGACCAGATAGATTTTCCAGTGCTCAGCCGCCGGGAAACCCGCTGCGGCAAGCTGGCCGGGCAGAGCGACAAAGGTCGACATCAGCAGGATGTGCAGGCACATAATGCCAAAATTCAGCTTAAGCAGGCGCGGCTCGACAATCACTTTGCTGAAGCAGCCTTTTACCATCCCTGATTCGCGGTTCAGAACGTGGTTCTTGCTGTCCGGCACGACCCACAGGGTTAAGGCAATACCGATGGTTGCCAGCACGGCAATCATCCAGAACAGGGCGTGCAGACCCAACGTGTGCGTAATGATGGGGCCCAGCACCATGGCAATCGCAAACGTCACGCCAAAGCTCACGCCGATGAACGCCATCGCTTTGGTGCGGTTTTGCTCGCGGGTTAAGTCTGAGAGTAGCGCCATCACCGCGGCGGCAATCGCGCCGGACCCTTGCAGGGCGCGGCCAAGAATAATCCCCCAGATGGAGTGGGAGAGGGCGGCAATCACGCTTCCGAGCACAAAGACCAGCAGCCCGCCGACGATCAGCGGCTTTCTGCCCACCCGGTCAGAGAGCAGGCCAAAGGGGATCTGGAAGACCGCCTGCGCCAGGCCGTAGATGCCGATCGCGAGCCCAATCAGCGCCTCGCTGGCCCCCTGCAGCGCCATACCGTACGTGGTCAGAACAGGCAGGACCATAAACATGCCAAGCATCCGTAGCGAGAAGACAGTCCCTAAGCCCCAGGTCGCGCGTAGCTCGCCTGGCGTCATTTTATAATCGTTCATTACCACCTCAGTTCAAAAGCAGGCCATAGTGTAGTGCGGGGAAGGGGCGGGGTAAATAAAGGGTTATTTAACAAATATTACATGCGTTATTAGTAGATTCAGTGAATAAAAAAGGGTGCCGAAGCACCCTTTTATTGACCTGTTTGGCTTACCAGACGTAAGTCAGCAGGTTGTGCGAATCCGGCACCATGAAGTCCACGGACATCATCACCGATAGCGAGGTGATGGCCACAATCGAGAACACAAACAGCTTGCGCGCCCAGACTTTGTCATCTTCCACTTTGTAACCGCGCAGCGCCATACCGAGCCACCAGACGCTCACCGCGGCCGCTACTGCCAGATATTTGTATCCGGCGTAACCGCCCAGAGAGAGCATCAGCGTTGCCACGGCAAAGGCGATGATGTACAGCGTGATGTGGTTCTTGGCAACTGAAATGCCCTTCACGACCGGCAGAACCGGGATGTTCGCTGCCTGATAATCCTTAAAGCGGAAAATCGCGATGGCATAGGAGTGCGGCATCTGCCACAGGCTAAAGATAGCCAGCAGGATCAGCGCACCGCTGTCGAACTCGTTCGTGACCGCGCAGTAGCCAATCACCGGCGGCGCAGCGCCGGAGAGAGAACCAATCAGCGTGCCGTAGACGGAGTGGCGTTTCATATACAGGCTGTAGACGCCCACATACACCACGAACCCCATCACCCCCAGCCAGCAGGCCAGCGGGTTAGCACCAAACCACAGCAGCATAAAGCCAGCAATACCCAGCAAGGTGGCGTACACCAGCGAGACGGAAGGGGCGATCAGGCCTTTCACCAGCACCCGATTTTTGGTCCTTTCCATCTTCTTGTCGATATCCATGTCGATGTAGTTGTTAAATACACAACCGGACGCAACAACCAGTGACACACCGACCAGCGTGTAGATAAAGAGGGTGTAATCAATGCTGCCCTTAGAGGCCAGCAGGAACCCTCCGATCACGGAGATCAGGTTGCCAAAGATGATGCCTGGTTTCGTTACTTGCAGGTATTGCTTAAACATACTCGCCGCTCTTAGTGAACCATCATGTTGTAGTTGAGGTTCCACATAATCCAGATGGAACCGACTACCAGGATAGCGATGATAATCACGGTAAAGATAAAGGCGGTCATATTCCAGCCTTCATCGGACTTGGTGTTCATGTGCAGGAAGCAAACCAGATGCACCAGAATCTGAATCACAGCGGTTACCAGGATTGCACCCAGGATAACCGGCTTAGACGCAGAACCGCTCATCACCATCCAGAACGGGATCACCGTCAGGATGATCGACAGGATGAAACCTGTCATGTAGGTTTTTACGCTGCCGTGGGAAGCGCCATGATCGTTAGAATGACTCATTACATCGCCCCCATCAGATAGACAACAGAGAACACACAGATCCACACCACGTCCAGGAAGTGCCAGAACAGGCTCAGGCACAGGATACGGGTACGGTTAGTACTGGTCAGGCCGCGACGGGAGATCTGGAACATCAGGACTGCCATCCAGATCAGACCGGAGGTCACGTGCAGACCGTGAGTGCCGACCAGCGCGAAGAACGCGGACAGGAAGCCACTGCGATCCGGGCCGAAGCCTTCCATGATCAGGTGATGGAATTCATAGATTTCCATCCCGATAAATCCAGCACCAAACAACCAGGTCAACGCCAGCCAGGAAACAACCTGGCTCTTGTTGTTTTTGTACATGGCGATAGCCGCCATGCCGTAGGTGATGGAGCTGAATAACAGCAGTGCGGTTTCAACCAGAACGAACGGCAGTTCAAAAATGTCCTTGCCGGTCGGGCCGCCCGCTGTGCCGTTCACCAGAACGGCATAGGTTGCGAACAGACAGCAGAACAGAATGCAGTCGCTCATCAGGTAGATCCAGAAACCGAAGACTTTTGTCGGTCCTGTATCGTGGTGCGCATGCTCATGCGCGTGGGCAGTTGAGTGCGCCAGAGTATCAGTTGCCATTTTTCAGCCCCGCTTTAGAAATCTCGTCGAAATGCTGATTTTCCAGCTTCTCAACTTCACGGACTGGTACGTAGTAGTCCACGTCCTCGTCAAAGCTCTTCACAATCCAGCTGATTACGATGCCGGCGAAGCCAACAATCGCCATCCACCAGATGTGCCAGATCATTGCGAAACCAAATACCGTTGCGAAGGCGGCAATCACGATGCCCGCACCGCTGTTTTTCGGCATGTGGATCTCTTCGTAATGAGCAGGTTGCTTGTACGCTTCACCTTTCTCTTTCATTTCCCAGAATGCGTCACGTTCATGAACCTGCGGCACAATGGCGAAGTTATAAAAAGGAGGTGGAGAAGAGGTCGCCCACTCCAGCGTACGGCCACCCCATGGGTCACCGGTCAGGTCACGGTTCTGATCGCGGTCGCGAATAGACACGTAGAACTGAATCAGCTGAGACGCGATACCACAGGCAATCAGCACGGCACCGCCCGCTGCAACCATCAGCATTGGGTGGAACTGCGGATCGATCTGCTGGCTCAGGCGACGGGTCATACCCATGAAGCCCAGCACGTACAGCGGCATAAATGCTACGAAGAAGCCGATGATCCAGAACCAGAACGCGCGTTTACCCCATTTTTCGTTCAGCGTGAAGCCGAACGCTTTTGGCCACCAGTAGGTTACGCCAGCGAAGCAGCCGAAGACCACGCCACCGATGATAACGTTATGGAAGTGCGCAATCAGGAACAGGCTGTTGTGCAGAACGAAGTCAGCGCCCGGTACCGCCAGCAGTACGCCGGTCATCCCACCTACGGAGAAGGTTACGATGAAGCCGATGGTCCACAGCATCGCTGAGTGGAACACGATACGGCCCTGGTACATGGTGAACAGCCAGTTGAAGATCTTCACCCCGGTAGGGATGGCGATAATCATGGTGGTGATACCGAAGAAGGCGTTTACGTTCGCGCCCGCACCCATGGTGAAGAAGTGGTGCAGCCAAACGATGAACGACAGAACGGTAATACACACGGTTGCCCACACCAGAGAGGTGTAACCAAACAGACGTTTACGCGAGAAGGTTGCCGCGATTTCGGAGAACACACCGAACACAGGCAGAACCAGAATGTACACTTCCGGGTGACCCCAGGCCCAAATCAGGTTGATGTACATCATCATGTTGCCACCCATATCATTCGTGAAGAAATGGGTGCCCAGATAGCGATCCAGGGTCAGCAGCGCGATGGTGACGGTCAGAATTGGGAAGGAGGCAATAATCAGGATGTTGGCGCACAGAGATGCCCAGGTAAATACCGGCATCTTGAACATGGTCATGCCAGGGGCACGCATCTTGATAATGGTCACGAAGAAGTTGATACCGGTCAGGGTAGTACCGACACCGGAGAGCTGAAGCGCCCAAATCCAGTAGTCGACGCCAACGCCTGGACTGTACTCAATTCCTGACAGCGGCGGGTAAGCCAGCCAGCCGGTCTGCGCGAATTCGCCCACACCCAGTGACAGGTTAACCAGGATAACGCCGACAACCGTGAACCAGAAGCTCAGGTTGTTCAGGAACGGGAACGCCACGTCGCGCGCGCCGATTTGCAGCGGAACGACAACGTTCATCAGACCGATAACCAGCGGCATCGCCACGAAGAAGATCATGATAACGCCGTGGGCGGTAAAGATCTGATCGTAGTGGTGCGGCGGCAGGAAGCCGGCTTCACCCGCAGAAGCGAGTGCCTGCTGGCTACGCATCATGATCGCATCCGCAAAGCCACGAATTAACATGACGATACCGACGATGCAGTACATGATACCGAGTTTTTTGTGGTCAACCGAAGTCAGCCACTCGTTCCACAGGTAGCTCCACTTACCGAAGTAAGTGATCAGGGCCAGTAAGGCCGCGCCACCAATGATAATTGCAGCCACCGTAACCACGATAATCGGTTCATGGTAGGGCACTGCATCCAGTGTCAATTTTCCGAACATTTTCTTCCTCGGCCCCTTAGTGAGCGGTTTCCGCGTGGCTCATGTCCATGCCTTCCATACCTTCGTGCGCGCTGTGCTCGCCTTCAGGCTGGGTCATGTCCATGCTCTTGCCGTGATCCATAAATTTGCCAATAACGTCTTTGAACAAATCTGGTTTCACATTAGAGAAGTACTCCACCTTGTTGTATTCGCTTGGTGCAGCCACTTTTTCGAACGCCGCCATGTCAGACATGGTGTTTGGAGACTGCTTCGCTTTTTCAACCCACTGGTCGAAAGCGGCACGGTCTGGCGTCGCAATAGCTTTGAACTTCATACCTGAGAAGCCCGGGCCGCTATAGCTGGCGGAGATACCATCATAGGTGCCTGCTTCATTCGCGATCAGGTGCAGGTTGGTCTGCATACCGGCCATCGCGTAAATCTGGCTACCCAGACGTGGGATGAAGAAGGAGTTCATTACGGAGTTGGAGGTCACTTTGAACTGAACCGGAGTGTTCGCCGGGAAGGCGATTTCATTCACGGTAGCAATACCCTGCTCTGGATAGATGAAGAACCATTTCCAGTCCATGGAGACCACTTCAATGGTAATAGGTTTCTCATCGTGAACCAGCGGTTTGCTTGGCTCAAGTGCGTGAGTGGTTTTCCAGGTCAGTACGGCAAGGAACAGGATGATCAGAATAGGAACCGTCCAGACCACAGCTTCCACTTTATTGGAGTGTGACCAGTTAGGGCTATACTTCGCATCTTTATTGCTCGCACGATACTTCCAGGCGAAACCAACAGCCATCAAAATGGCAGGAATAACCACAATCAACATCAGGCCAAAAGCCGTCAATATCAGTGAACGTTGTTCCAGTCCAATCTGTCCTTTGGGGTCTAGTAGTGCAGAATCGCAGCCACTGAGTAATACAGTGCCCGCGAATAATGACAACCATCCCAAACTTTTATTGTATTTCCCGAGTCTCATTTAACGACCTCAATTCCACGGAGTCTGGTGGCGTTTAAAGTGTGCGGGCATTTTACGGGAAGGTTACATTACTGTAAACATCATTAGGCCTGTGTCAGGAAGGTGTTACCGGGTTCTGCCGCACGTGTCACAAGTGTTGCAAATTATGTCGGTTTTTATGACCGAAGCCGCACGGCATGGGCTTTATAACGAAAGGACCCCCAAGCATACCCTAAAAGGGGCAATTGGTATAACCATTGTTAAAAATAAACAAAAAATTAACAATTAATTATCAATAAAAAGACATCTAAAAAACGAAAAATCAAACTCTCGTATGCTGAATCGTTTAATGAAAAATAGCGTTTTGGAGTGGGAGCCAATAATTTCCAAATCCTATCCCGCACAAATCAACAAATATTTTTTTTGCGGTTGGCGGCTATTTCACCGTTATAATTTCAGTTAGTGATTACAACGGGAAATAACCTTTCGCATTTTTCTTCAGGTCATCTGCGTTTTACGCAACGCCATGAAATCGAGCAGACCTCCGATCATGATCCCGGCGATAGCCAGCAGGGCGCCTGCGTCCAGCAGAAGGGCTTCGAAAGGGAGTACCAGAGAGGTGCTGGCATTGATAATAAGCACCACTAGCCAGAGCGCCAGAGCGATACAGCCCGCCATTAACAGACGTAGCGCAAAACGGTAAGCGCGGCGATATTCGGTGCGCGGCATAAAATGTTCTGTCCGCTGGGTATATTCAAGCGTCTGACGGCAGACCAGCAGCAATAAAATTCCCGGCACGGCAGCCACGACCGAGAAGAGATAAAATGTTGGCCAGCCATGGGCTTCCACAAACCAGCCGGCAATCGGGCCAACGTAAACACGCCCAACGGCGGAGAGCGCCGAGAGCAGCGCGAACTGGGTAGCGGAAAACGACTTGTTGCACAGGGTCATCAGCAGGGCGACAAACGCCGCGGTTCCCATGCCGCCGCAGAGGTTTTCGAAGAACACCGCCGCGGCCATGCTGATCGTATGTTTGTCGGTAATCGACAGCAGCCAGTAGCCTGCGTTAGAGGCACCCTGAAGGATGCCGAAAATCAGCAGCGCGCGAAACAGCGTCAGGCGCTGCATCAATACGCCGCCATAAAGCGCGCCGACGATGGTCGCAAACAGCCCCAGCGTTTTATTCACCACGCCGACTTCACCGGCGTCAAAGCCGACGCCCCGGATCAGGAAGGTGGTGGTGAGGCTCATGGCAAAGGCATCGCCCAGCTTATAAAGGACGATAAGCAGCAGGATCAGCCAGGCGTTGTTGCGGCCAAAGAAGTCACGGAGCGGTTCGGCGACGGCCTGCTCCAGCGAGCGGGGAACCGGGATGACGTCACTCGGTTCGGGCGCGAACAGCGTCGCGATAATGCAGGGGATCAGCAGGGCGGCCATCAGCCAGTACATGCCCTGCCAGCCGAGGTAACGATCGGCGAGCCACAGCGCCAGCCCGCCGGAGACCAGCATCCCGAGGCGATAGCCCAGCACGCTGATTGCCGCACCGGCGCCGCGCTCTTCCGCAGGTAACACGTCCGTCTTCCAGGCGTCGAACACGATATCCTGAGAGGCGGAACAGAAGGCAATCACCACCGCAAGCGCGGCCATCCAGCGAAGCTGGGTGGTGGGTTCAAGAAATCCCATCGCCGCAATAGCCAGCAGCAGCAGGATCTGCGTCATCACTAACCAGCCGCGTCGACGCCCGAGGAAAGGCGGCGTATAGCGATCCATGACCGGAGACCACAGGAACTTAAAGACATAGGCCTGGCCGACAAGCGAGAAGAAACCGATGGTTTTAAGATCTATGTTCTCAACCGTCATCCACGCCTGAAGCGTGCCGGAAGTGAGTGCGAGGGGTAAACCCGAGGCGAAGCCGAGGATCAGCAGGATAGCTGATTTCGGTTGCTGGAAAATGCGTAAGTAGTGGCTGGACATGTTCTTATAAAACTGACCCGGTGATACACCGGGTCAGAGAGCGGGATTAACGCGCGTTCTGCTTGATAAAGTCGTGAATACTGGTGTCCTGCGCCATATCGGCAATGGTGTCGGTCAGCACGCTGTTCACGGCGTTAGCAATGTTCTGGTTAGAAGCCTGGAAGGCACCTTCAACAGAGTAGCTGGCGCGGTAGTTTTTGGTCATCTTGTTGCCATTCTTCGCGGTGGCAATGATGGCGATATCCGCTTTGGTCGCGATGTTGTAGCGCACGTTGCCCTGTGACACGTCAGCGTACAGGTTGTTCACGATGATCTGCAGATCGACCGCGCCGCTTGGGCCAATCATGTAGCCGCGAGCGGTCATCTGTTTCTCCAGCACTTCCTGGAGCAGGAAGCGCAGGTCGCGGGACGCGGTGAGGGTAACCTGCTGGTTATCGCGGGTCACTTTTGCCAGCGCCTGATCCTGACGCTGATCGGCACCGTTAATGCTCACGGTGACGCCCATCAGGCTTGGGTCCTGCTGAGGCAGGGTGATTTTTGGTGAGACATCAATAGTGGTTGGCGGAGTAGCGCAGCCTGCCAGCATAAAAAGGGCTACCAACGGAAAGAAGAGTTTTTTTAACATTTTCGGGTTCTCAACGAATCGTAAGCATATAAAGAGAAAAATTGCCGCCATCATAACATCGCCAACGGCGAGGGGAAGTGGTCAACGCATGTAAATTCATCGCCTTGTCCGAAAACTGACCAGTTCACCGTTTTTCCCAATCCGTGTATGACAAAACGTATGAGTCTCACAGTGAACTTCATTCGTTTGAATGAGAAAATCAGACGAAAGCTAAATATTTGTTGTCAAGGTGTAATGGAAACGGTAAAAGCGGCTAACATTTAAAGGGATGGGTGACATCCTGGCGTTGTCGGAGGAGTAATTTCATGATGATACGTGAGCATATAGAAGATAAATTAAGGGCAGCGTTCAACCCTGTGTTCCTCGAAGTCGTCGACGAAAGCTATCGTCATAACGTGCCGGCAGGTTCTGAAAGCCACTTTAAAGTGGTTCTGGTTAGCGATCGCTTCACGGGAGAACGTTTCCTGAATCGACACCGCTTGATCTACAGCACCTTGACGGAAGAACTCTCCACGACCGTGCATGCGCTGGCACTGCATACCTACACCATTAAGGAATGGGAAGGCCTGCAGGATACGGTTTTCGCATCGCCTCCCTGTCGCGGTGCAGGCACTATCGCCTGATAAATCGGATTTGCAACGGCTGGAGCTTTTCCAGTATGTTGCTTACAGATTTCCTCAAAACGGCCTCCGGGCCGTTTTGTTTTGTTTGAGTTTTGAGCGGATGGTGCGATTTTAAGGCTAAAAATAGCCTTAAAGTGTGAAAAAAGCCGCAGCAACATGCCCCAACCGTTCTCGACTCACCTAAGTGATGCCGCTATAATGCCGCGTCTTATTGAATGTCTTCGGGATGATTCTGGCGACAGGGAATGTGGATCTGCACTAAGAGAGCATCCCGGTATAACAGACAGATTCAGAGTTGACCGAGCACTGTGATTTTTTTGAGGTAACAAGATGCAAGTTTCAGTTGAAACCACTCAAGGCCTTGGCCGCCGTGTAACGATTACTATCGCTGCTGACAGCATCGAAACTGCTGTGAAAAGCGAGCTGGTCAACGTAGCAAAAAAAGTACGTATTGACGGCTTCCGCAAGGGCAAAGTACCAATGAATGTTGTTGCTCAGCGTTATGGCGCTTCCGTGCGTCAGGATGTGCTGGGTGAACTGATGAGCCGTAACTTTATTGATGCGATCATCAAAGAAAAAATCAATCCGGCCGGTGCGCCGAACTACGTTCCAGGCGAATACAAACTGGGCGAAGACTTCACCTACTCCGTAGAGTTCGAAGTGTACCCGGAAGTTGAGCTGAAAGGTCTGGAATCTATCGAAGTTGAAAAACCAGTTGTTTCCGTGACTGACGAAGACGTTGACGGCATGCTGGATACCCTGCGCAAGCAGCAGGCGAACTGGAAAGAGAAAGAAGGCGCTGTTGACGCTGAAGACCGTGTCACCATCGACTTCACCGGTTCTGTAGACGGCGAAGAGTTCGAAGGCGGTAAAGCGTCTGACTTCGTACTGGCTATGGGCCAGGGTCGTATGATCCCAGGCTTCGAAGACGGTATCAAAGGCCACAAGGCTGGCGAAGAGTTCACTATCGACGTGACCTTCCCGGAAGAATACCACGCTGAAAACCTGAAAGGGAAAGCAGCGAAGTTCGCTATCAACCTGAAGAAAGTTGAAGAGCGCGAACTGCCAGAACTGACTGAAGAATTCATCAAGCGTTTCGGCGTGGAAGATGGTTCCGTAGCGGGTCTGCGTACCGAAGTGCGTAAGAACATGGAACGCGAACTGAACGGCGCTGTACGTAACCGTGTGAAATCTCAGGCGATCGAAGGTCTGGTGAAAGCCAATGAAATCGACGTTCCAGCTGCCCTGATCGACAGCGAAATCGACGTTCTGCGCCGCCAGGCTGCACAGCGTTTCGGTGGCAACCAGCAGCAAGCGATGGAACTGCCACGCGAGCTGTTCGAAGAGCAAGCGAAACGCCGCGTTGTTGTTGGCCTGCTGCTGGGCGAAGTGATTCGTACCCACGAGCTGAAAGCTGACGAAGAGCGTGTGAAGGGCCTGATCGAAGAGATGGCTTCTGCATACGAAGATCCATCAGAAGTGATCGAGTTCTACGGTAAGAACAAAGAGCTGATGGACAACATGCGCAATGTTGCCCTGGAAGAGCAGGCTGTTGAAGCGGTACTGGCGAAAGCGAAAGTGACCGAAAAAGCGACCTCTTTCAACGAACTGATGAACCAGCAGGCGTAATTTCGCCCCAACGGTTTAAAGTTTGAACAGAAAACCCGTTGCCTTGCGGCAGCGGGTTTTTTTTATCGCAGCGATAGCCCAGGAAGAGTGCTAAAACGCCCTTTCGGTGTTAGCGTAACAACAAAAGGTTGTTATGCTTGAAATAGGGCACTGTGAACCCCATAAGTACGTAATCATGATGAATGAGACTGGCTGATAATCCGTCCGTAAGGTTACAATCAGTACAGCAGGTGTTTTCAATTTTGATCCAGGAGACGGAAATGTCATACAGTGGCGAACGAGATAACTTTGCACCCCATATGGCTCTGGTGCCAATGGTTATTGAACAGACCTCACGTGGTGAGCGTTCTTTTGATATCTATTCCCGTCTGCTCAAGGAACGCGTTATCTTTCTGACCGGCCAGGTGGAAGACCACATGGCTAACCTGATCGTGGCGCAGATGCTGTTTCTGGAAGCGGAAAACCCGGAAAAAGACATTTACCTGTACATTAACTCCCCGGGTGGCGTGATTACAGCAGGAATGTCCATTTATGACACCATGCAATTCATCAAGCCTGATGTAAGCACTATCTGTATGGGTCAGGCTGCATCTATGGGCGCGTTCCTGTTAACAGCAGGGGCGAAAGGTAAGCGTTTCTGCTTGCCAAATTCCCGCGTGATGATTCACCAGCCACTGGGCGGTTACCAGGGGCAGGCGACGGATATCGAAATCCACGCCCGTGAAATTCTGAAAGTAAAAGCGCGCATGAATGAACTTATGGCGCAGCATACGGGTCAACCACTCGAGCAGATCGAGCGCGATACCGAGCGCGATCGCTTCCTCTCTGCTTCAGAGGCAGTTGAGTACGGCTTAGTCGACTCCGTGTTGACCCATCGTAATTGATGCCCGTGACGCGAGTGTGCCGCTATACTAAGGTAGGGCGGCACGCTGCTGATTGCAGCTTGCGTCTTAGAATGGCATTTGCGTCGTCATGTGCGGCACAAAGAACTTAAAAAGAGGTTTGGACTCATGACAGATAAACGCAAAGATGGTTCGGGCAAACTGCTGTACTGCTCTTTTTGCGGCAAAAGCCAGCATGAAGTGCGTAAACTGATTGCCGGGCCGTCCGTGTATATCTGCGACGAATGTGTCGATTTATGTAACGACATCATTCGCGAAGAGATTAAAGAAGTCGCACCGCACCGTGAGCGCAGCGCGCTGCCAACGCCGCATGAAATTCGTCATCACCTTGACGACTACGTCATCGGACAGGAGCAGGCCAAGAAAGTGCTGGCGGTAGCGGTCTACAACCACTACAAACGTCTGCGTAACGGCGACACCAGCAATGGCGTAGAACTGGGTAAAAGTAACATTCTGCTGATCGGCCCAACCGGTTCCGGTAAAACGCTGCTGGCTGAAACTCTGGCGCGCCTGCTTGATGTTCCGTTCACGATGGCGGATGCCACCACCCTGACCGAGGCCGGTTATGTGGGTGAGGACGTCGAAAACATCATCCAGAAACTGCTGCAGAAGTGCGATTACGACGTACAGAAAGCCCAGCGCGGGATTGTTTACATCGATGAGATCGACAAGATCTCCCGTAAATCAGACAACCCGTCCATTACCCGTGACGTATCGGGTGAAGGCGTACAGCAGGCACTGCTGAAACTGATTGAAGGTACGGTTGCCGCCGTTCCGCCACAGGGTGGTCGTAAACATCCGCAGCAGGAGTTCCTGCAGGTTGATACCTCCAAGATCCTGTTCATCTGTGGCGGTGCGTTTGCTGGTCTGGACAAAGTCATCTCCCACCGTGTTGAAACCGGCTCCGGCATTGGTTTTGGCGCAACGGTGAAATCGACGTCCGAAAAACCAAACGAAGGCGAACTGCTGTCTCAGGTTGAACCGGAAGATCTGATCAAATTCGGTCTGATCCCTGAATTCATCGGCCGTCTGCCGGTCGTGGCAACGCTGAATGAACTGAGCGAAGACGCGCTGATCCAGATCCTGAAAGAGCCGAAAAATGCGCTGACCAAGCAGTATCAGGCGCTGTTCAATCTGGAAGGCGTTGATCTGGAATTCCGCGACGAAGCGCTGGATGCGATTGCCAAGAAAGCGATGGTTCGTAAAACCGGTGCCCGTGGTCTGCGTTCAATTGTTGAAGCGGCACTGCTCGACACCATGTACGATCTCCCATCAATGGAAGACGTTGAGAAAGTGGTGATTGACGAGTCCGTCATTAGCGGTCAAACCAAGCCGCTGTTGATTTACGGCAAACCGGAAGCGCAGCAGGCATCTGGCGAATAATTAGCCAAATCATACAAGCAGTTAATCAAAAAGGGGGGATTTTATCTCCCCTTTTTCTTTTTCCGTATTCATAGCGTTGAATGTGTGGGAAACATCCCCATATACTGGATACATGTTAATGGTTATGTGAAGCACTGTGACATGACCAGCTTACCTGGCGGACACTAACTAAGAGAGAGCTCTATGAATCCTGAGCGTTCTGAACGCATTGAAATCCCCGTATTGCCGTTGCGCGATGTGGTGGTTTATCCGCACATGGTCATACCCTTATTTGTAGGGCGGGAAAAATCTATCCGTTGCCTCGAAGCCGCCATGGATCATGATAAAAAAATCATGCTGGTGGCGCAGAAAGAAGCATCAACGGATGAGCCGGGTGTAAACGATCTTTTCACCGTCGGGACCGTGGCCTCTATTTTGCAGATGCTGAAGCTGCCTGACGGCACCGTGAAGGTGCTGGTAGAAGGCCTGCAGCGTGCGCGTATTACCACTCTCTCAGACGACGGCGAACACTTCTCTGCCAAGGCAGAGTACCTTGATTCGCCTGAGCTTGATGAGCGCGAACAGGAAGTGCTGGTTCGCACCGCGATTAGCCAGTTTGAAGGCTATATCAAGCTGAACAAGAAAATTCCACCAGAAGTGCTGACGTCGCTGAACAGCATCGACGATCCTGCGCGTCTGGCGGACACCATCGCTGCACATATGCCGCTGAAGCTGGCTGACAAGCAGTCCGTGCTGGAAATGTCAGACGTTAACGAACGTCTGGAATACCTGATGGCGATGATGGAGTCTGAAATCGATCTGCTGCAGGTTGAGAAGCGCATTCGCAACCGCGTGAAAAAGCAGATGGAGAAATCTCAGCGCGAGTACTATCTGAATGAGCAAATGAAGGCCATTCAGAAAGAACTGGGCGAGATGGACGACGCGCCGGACGAAAACGAAGCGCTGAAGCGTAAGATTGACGCGGCCAAGATGCCGAAAGAGGCGAAAGAGAAGGCCGAAGCAGAACTGCAGAAGCTGAAAATGATGTCTCCAATGTCGGCTGAAGCGACCGTTGTTCGCGGCTACATTGAGTGGATGGTGCAGGTTCCGTGGAACGCCCGCAGCAAGGTCAAAAAAGACCTGCGTCAGGCGCAGGAAATCCTGGATACCGACCACTACGGCCTGGAGCGCGTGAAAGACCGCATTCTTGAGTACCTCGCGGTACAAAGCCGTGTAAACAAAATCAAAGGCCCAATTCTGTGCCTGGTAGGACCGCCGGGGGTGGGTAAAACCTCTCTGGGTCAGTCCATCGCCAAAGCGACCGGACGCAAGTATATCCGTATGGCGCTGGGTGGCGTACGCGATGAAGCGGAAATCCGCGGTCACCGCCGTACCTACATCGGTTCTATGCCGGGTAAACTGATCCAGAAGATGGCGAAAGTGGGGGTTAAAAACCCGCTGTTCCTGCTCGATGAGATCGACAAGATGTCGTCGGACATGCGCGGTGACCCTGCATCTGCACTGCTGGAAGTGCTTGATCCAGAACAGAACGTGGCGTTCAGCGATCACTACCTGGAAGTGGACTACGACCTGAGCGATGTGATGTTCGTGGCGACCTCCAACTCCATGAACATTCCGGCCCCGCTGCTGGACCGTATGGAAGTGATTCGTCTCTCTGGCTATACCGAAGACGAGAAGCTGAACATCGCTAAGCAGCACCTGCTGCCGAAACAGATTGAGCGTAACGCGCTGAAATCCAACGAGCTGACCGTCGAGGACAGCGCGATTATTGGCATCATTCGCTACTACACTCGCGAAGCGGGCGTGCGTAGCCTTGAGCGTGAAATCTCTAAACTGTGTCGTAAAGCGGTGAAACAGCTGCTGCTGGATAAGAGCCTGAAACACATTGTGATTAACGGCGACAATCTGCATGCGTACCTGGGCGTTCAGCGCTTTGACTACGGTCGCGCGGACAACGAAAACCGCGTTGGTCAGGTAACTGGCCTGGCATGGACGGAAGTGGGCGGCGATCTGCTGACCATCGAAACCGCCTGCGTGCCGGGCAAAGGCAAGCTGACCTACACCGGCTCGCTGGGTGAAGTGATGCAGGAATCCATCCAGGCGGCGCTGACCGTGGTGCGCGCGCGCGCGGAGAAACTGGGTATCAACCCGGATTTCTACGAAAAACGCGACATCCACGTGCACGTTCCTGAAGGGGCGACGCCGAAAGATGGCCCAAGCGCGGGTATTGCCATGTGTACCGCTCTGGTTTCCTGCCTGACTGGGAACCCGGTGCGTGCCGATGTGGCAATGACTGGTGAAATTACGCTGCGTGGCCAGGTTCTGCCGATTGGTGGTTTAAAAGAAAAACTGCTGGCGGCACACCGCGGTGGGATCAAAACCGTATTGATCCCTTACGAAAATAAACGCGATCTGGAAGAGATTCCGGACAACGTGATTGCCGATCTGCAGATCCATCCTGTGAAGCGAATTGAGGAAGTTCTCAGTCTCGCATTGCAGAATGAACCCTCCGGAATGCAGGTTGTAACCGCAAAATAGTGACCTCGCGCAAAGAGCGTCAATAAAAACAAGGCTGGTAAGTCATTTCGCACTTGCCAGCCTTTTTTTGTATAGCTAATTTAGATTGCTGATTAGGTCGGCCCTCAACAACGGGTGTTGTAAGGTCATGGCAGGCCTGATATAACTGCTGCGCGGTCGCGTTGTGAAGGATTCAGGCGCGATATAAATTATAAAGAGAGGAAGAGAACAGTGAATAAATCTCAACTGATTGACAAAATTGCTGCGGGTGCTGATATTTCTAAAGCTGCAGCTGGACGTGCGTTAGATGCTTTAATTGCTTCTGTTACTGAATCTCTGCAGGCTGGGGACGACGTTGCACTGGTAGGTTTCGGTACTTTTGCTGTTAAAGAGCGTGCTGCCCGTACTGGCCGCAACCCTCAGACCGGTAAAGAGATCACCATTGCTGCTGCTAAAGTGCCGGGTTTCCGTGCAGGTAAAGCGCTGAAAGACGCAGTAAACTGATTGCTTTCCCGTTTCAGGGAAGCCGGAAAGTACAAGGGCGCATCATTTGATGTGCCTTTTTTGTTTGTCCAGACCTGATTTGTGCGAGTTTATGCGAGTTGTGGGCTGACAATCGCCCCGTTTTCTTGTCACAATACGCCTTCACGCGCGACGGGCAGGATTTTCCGTCAGCGTCAGGTAACCAGTCACCTACAGCGGAGTGTTGTTACACCATGATGGACAGCTTACGCACGGCTGCTAACAGTCTCGTGCTCAAGATTATTTTCGGTATCATTATCGTGTCGTTCATATTGACCGGCGTGAGCAGTTACCTTATTGGCGGTGGCGCAAACTATGCCGCAAAAGTGAATGGCCAGGAAATCAGCCGTGGTCAGTTCGAGAATGCTTTTGCCGGTGAACGTAACCGTATGCAGCAACAGCTGGGCGACCAATTCTCTGAACTGGCAGCGAACGAAGGGTACATGAAGACCCTGCGCCAACAGACGCTGAACCGTCTTATCGACGAAGCGCTGCTTGATCAGTATGCCAAAAAACTGGGCCTTGGCATCAGTGATGAGCAGGTGAAAAAAGCCATCTTCTCCACGCAAGCCTTCCAGTCTAACGGTAAATTCGACAACGCGCGTTACAACAGCATCGTCAATCAGATGGGGATGACGGCCGACCAGTACGCTCAGGCGCTGCGTAACCAGCTGACCACCCAGCAGCTTATCAATGCCGTTGTGGGCACCGATTTCATGCTCAAAGGTGAAACGGACGAACTGGCCGCGCTGGTGGCGCAGCAGCGTGTTGTACGCGAAGCGACCATTGATGTGAACGCCCTGGCGGCGAAACAGCAGGTGAGCGATGCTGACGTTAACGCTTACTACGAGCAGAATAAGAACTCCTTTGTTTCTCCAGAGCAGTTCCGCGTGAGCTATATCAAGCTGGATGCGGCCGCGCTGCAGGAAACCGCATCTGATGCTGAAATCCAGTCTTACTACGATCAGCATCAGGATCAGTTCACTCAGCCGCAGCGTAACCGCTACAGCGTGATTCAGACGAAAACTGAGGCCGATGCTAAAGCGGCGCTGGATGAGCTGAACAAAGGCGCTGATTTCGCGACCGTTGCGAAAGCGAAATCCACCGACATTATCTCTGCGAAAAACGGCGGTGATATGGGCTGGCTAGAAGACGCGACCACCCCTGACGAGCTGAAAAATGCCGGTCTGAAAGAGAAAGGTCAGCTTTCAGGCGTTATTAAGTCTTCCGTTGGTTTCCTGGTCGTGCGTCTGGACGACATCACTGCGGCGAAAACCAAGCCGCTGGCTGACGTTCGCGATGATATCGCGGCGAAAGTTAAACAGGAAAAAGCGCTGGATGCCTATTACGCGCTGCAGCAGAAGGTGAGCGATGCTGCCAGCAACGACAACGAATCTCTGGCAGGTGCAGAGCAGGCGGCGGGCGTGAAGGCGGTTGAAACGGGCTGGTTTGGTCGTGACAACCTGCCGGAAGAGCTGAACTTCAAACCGGTTTCTGATGCTATCTTCAACGGTGGTCTGGTGGGTGAGAACGGCACGCCGGGCAGTAACTCTGACATCATTACCGTCGACGGCGATCGTGCGTTTGTGTTGCGCGTCAGCGAACACAAGCCAGAAGCGGTCAAACCGCTGGCGGAAGTGAAGGATCAGGTTATCGCTCAGGTTAAGCACAACAAAGCGGAACAGCAGGCGAAACTGGATGCTGAGAAGATTTTGTCCGATCTGAAAGCGGGTAAAGAAGACGCGCTGAAAGCGGCTGGCCTGAGCTTCGGTGAAGCGAAAACGCTGAGCCGTACCGGCCAGGACCCAATCAGCCAGGCCGCGTTTGGTCTGACGCTGCCTGCCAAGGACAAGCCAAGCTTCGGCACCACCACCGATGCACAGGGTAACGTCGTTCTGCTGGCGCTGGATGAAGTGAAAGCCGGTACCCTGCCAGAAGCGCAGAAGAAAGCGATGGTTCAGGGGATTACCCAGAACAATGCCCAGATTGCCTTCGAAGCCATGATGAGCAACCTGCGTAAAGAAGCCAAAATCAAGCTGGGTGATGTAATGACTCAGCAGCAGTAATTACGTGTCTGCTCGCAGATTTTCGTAACGCTCTGCAAAAACTAAAGGCCGCTTTCGCGGCCTTTTCCATTTCTGCAATCTGCTGTTTGTGCCGGTTTTAACTCGCGGCTATCGTGACGTGGCTGTCAACAAACAAGGAGATAACAGCATGAAATGTGGAATCAAAGCACTGTTAATTACGCTGGCTATTGCCACCACCGGGATGAGTGCGGGTGCGATGGCGTCGGCCCCCGCCGCCAAAACACAAGCTACCCAGAGCAAGTCCGACGCGGCAGCGCCGGTGCAAGGGCAAACCAAAGCGACAGACGCTGGTAAAAATGCGGATGATGACGGTACGCGGGTCAGTATCAATTCAGCCTCAGCGGAAGATCTCGCCCGCGCGATGAATGGCGTGGGCCTGAAAAAAGCGCAGGCCATCGTCAGCTACCGCGAAGAGTATGGTCCTTTCAAAACGGTCGACGATCTCAAGCAGGTGCCGGGCATGGGCAGCGCGCTGGTTGAGCGCAACCTCTCACACCTGACGTTGTAATTACGCAATTTCTTGCACTGCGGCAAAATTTTGCCAGGATAAAGAGGTCATACCAGTTATGACCTCTCTTCCTACAATAACAGTAAAGGCTATTGCGCTATGCAGACAAAAATCAAAGTACGCGGTTTTCATCTCGACGTTTATCAGCATGTGAACAATGCTCGCTATCTTGAGTTTCTTGAAGAAGCGCGCTGGGACGGGCTGGAAAATAGCGAAAGCTTTCAGTGGCTGACCGCGCACAACATCGCGTTTGTGGTCGTCAATATCAACATCAACTACCGCCGTCCGGCCGTGCTGGGTGATGTGCTCACGGTCACCAGCCAGGTGCAGCAGATCAATGGCAAAAGCGGGGTCTTAAGCCAGGTGGTGACGCTCGATCCAGAAGGGCAGGTGGTGGCTGATGCGTTGATCACCTTTGTCTGTATCGATCTGAAAACGCAGAAAGCGCTGCCGCTGGAAGGGGAGTTGCGTGAAAAGCTGGAGTTGATGATCGCGTAAGACTTGTTAAGGCGTACTCGTGCTGTCGACACCCGTTTTGTGACAGCACGGTCAAGTAGCCCTATTTTAGGCCGGTCTTTTTCTGCATCGCGGCCATCACGCCGGCTTTATCGGCAAGATAGTGGTTCAGTCCGTTAGCGCGAAGATTACAGGCCGCGCACTGGCCGCAACCGTCGCCTTTGATACCGTTATAGCAGGTGAGCGTTTCGCTGCGAACCAGGTCCAGCTTGCCCCAGTAGTCCGCCAGCGCCCAGGTTTCGGCTTTATCCAGCCACATGAGCGGAGTTTCAAAGCGCGTCTCTTTCGCCATCCCCAGATTAACGGCGTGGTTTAACGCTTTCACGAACTCATCACGGCAGTCCGGGTAGCCGGAGAAGTCGGTCTCGCACACGCCTGTGATCACCGCTTCGGCCTTTACCTGATAGGCGTAGATCGCCGTCAGGGTCAGGAAGAGGATATTACGGCCCGGCACGAAGGTATTCGGAATGCCGCTGGCATCGGGTTCATAGTCTGGCACAGGAATACTGTCGCGAGTGAGGCTGCTCACGGCCAGTTCATTTAACAGCGTAACGTCCAGCACCTTGTGCGCGCGTGCGCCCAGTTTCAGGGCTAGTTCACGAGCAACGTCGATCTCAGCGCGATGACGCTGACCATAATCGAAAGTGACACAGTGAACTTCATCGTACTGATAAAGGGCCTGGACCAGGCAGGTAGTAGAGTCTTGTCCTCCGCTGAACACTACGACGGCACGTTTCATAAATCATCTCGACTGTTACGGTAAAAACGTTATGTTACCGTCTGACCACGACGGCGACCAGCTTCTTCACGAGTTGGGAGCGGCAGCCAGGCTTCGGTAAAGTCAAACCAGCCGCGGGTGTTGAGGCGTATACCATTCACGCCAGGCGGAGCACTGATTTGGTATTGATAATTAAAGAGTGGCGTAAGCACCGCACTCTCCATTAGCCGGTTAAAGATGGCTTGCAGCCCCGCGTGTCTATCCTGAGCCTCGGCCTGTGTCTGTACCGCATCCAGCGTGGCTTGCAGATGAGCGTAAGCCGGAGCGCTAAGAACGTGCGGCCAGAGGGCATCGCAGCGCAGCCACTGTTCAAGCGTATATTCCGGCGCTTCGCCAATCAGCCTGTCCCCCATCATGATGTCTGCATCGGCAAGCTCCAGGCATCCGTCCCACGTCTTGGCGTCGTGAAAGATGACGGTCAGTTCACACCCCTGTAGCGCCAGGTATGCCTTCAACTGGCTGGCCATGGTGTGAAGCTCAACAGGGAGATGGTAAACCAGCGTCAACGCTTCAGGGAGGGGTACGTCCGATAAATCAGGCCATTCGGGGATGGTCCACCCGGGAAGCAGCTCCTGGGTGGGCGTGATGAGCCCTTCGTTTAGCGGAAGTGTGTGAAGAAGCCTGGAGAGATGAATGATATTGATAAGCCGCTTCGCCTGGATCTCACTCAGGCGCGCGCTCTGTTTAAGCGTGAGGTAGCAGAACCCCAGGCTGGTGCTGCTGCTTACCAGCCGCAGACTTTCCAGCTCGTCGGCCTCGCCGATCGCGATTTGCACCGGGTGACGACAGCTGGTGCCCAGGCTGTAATCAAAAAGCTGGGGAGTGATCCAGTATTCGATGGCTTTGAGCAGCGAATGGCTCAGGTGATACTGCTCATGGCTTTCCAGACGAACCAGGTCGGGCTCAAAAGCGGCCAGCCGAAAGGGGCCACTGCCAACCGCAGGATGGTCGGGATGCGCCAGACGGCTACAGTAGGTTGCCAGCCTGTGCGGCAGCCAGTAGTCCGGTTGATGCAGCGTAAACGTCAGACACTGAGGATGCGTTGTTTCAATACATAAGACGCTCTGAAACAGAGTGCGCAGGGCAGGAAGCGTCAACAGCGCTGTCAGACTTCGCTGGAGTTGCGCCGTTTCTATTTTATCGCCGTTATGCCAGTGCAGGGTGGAGCGAATGTAGAAATGCCAGCGCAGGCCGTCATCAGAGACATCCCAGTGATGCGCCAGATCGCCCGTGGGTTCACTGCTGTTACCGTTAAAACGCGTAAGGCCTGAGAACACCTGTCCCGCCAGATGCTGCTCTGCCCGGCCCGGTAAAAACCCCGGCTGAAGCGGCTCCAGAGAGCGATAGTAGGGGATGCGCAGCGTCGGCGTGTCGTTTTGCCACTGCCCGCCCAAAAAAGGATGCAGTAATGACCGCAGCGCTTCAGGGGCAAGCTGGGCCAATTCCAGCGCGTTATGCTGCTGCCCGCTTTTCAGCGCCTCTTCCATCATCGCATTGCGCAGTGACTCCGGGGCGACATGGAACGTTAGCTCACCGCGCTTACCGCGGCCAGACTGCGCTCGCCAGCTGAGCCAGCCCGCCTCCTGGGCCTGGCGCAGCAGGGTTCGGACATGCCGCTCGCTACAAAAACAGCGGGCGGCCAGCTCGCTGATGGTGACCTGTTGCGTTGCACCCTGAGAAGGCTGCCAGAGGCGGTGATACTGGTTGAGTCGATTGAGCTGGCGCATAAAAAAACCCGGAACAATAATTTTCATCTATTCACTATTACTTCCGTATATCTCACACGATACTGTTGCACAAGTTAACCGCATCACATTTCGGGAGTAATCATGGCTCGGCTCGCTGCATTTGATATGGACGGTACGCTGTTAATGCCGGATCACCGTTTAGGGGAAAAAACCCTGAACACGCTGAAGCGCCTGCGCGAGCGTGATGTCACCCTGACGTTTGCCACCGGGCGCCATGTGCTGGAGATGCGCCACCTGCTGGGCGCGTTCTCCCTCGACGCTTTTCTGATCACCGGCAACGGGACGCGAATTCACTCCGTAGAAGGGGATGTGCTGCACCGGCAGGATCTCAACCCGGAAGTTGCGGATATCGTGCTGCACAGCACCTGGGACACGCAGGCCAGCGTCCACGTCTTTAACGATCGCGGCTGGTTCACCGGAAGCGAAATCCCGGAATTATTGCATGCGCATGTTTACAGCGGTTTCAAATACCAGCTTATCGATCTGCGTCGGATCCCCGCCCATGCGGTAACCAAGATCTGCTTCTGCGGCGATCATGACGATCTGTGCCGCTTAAGGATTCAGCTGAATGAGGCGCTGGGCGACCGGGCGCATCTGACCTTCTCGGCGGTAGATTGTCTGGAAGTGCTGCCGGTGGGCTGTAACAAAGGCTCCGCTCTGGCGGTGCTGAGCGACCACCTTGGCTTAACGCTGCAGGAGTGTATGGCGTTTGGTGACGCCATGAACGACCGCGAAATGCTCGGTAGCGTAGGTCGCGGTCTGATCATGGGGAATGCGATGGCGCAGCTGAAAGCAGAACTTCCCCATCTGCCGGTTATTGGCCACTGCCGCAATGAAGCAGTGTCCCATTTTTTGACGCATTGGCTGGACAACAACAATCTCCCGTATTCCCCCGAATAGTGAGACCCTTCCAGCAAGCCAGACTTCGGTCTGGCTTTTTTTATTTCACCAGGTCTGCAATCTGCGCTTTCCACGGGGCGATATCGCCGATGTTGGCCTGCACCCACTCTGCGTTGTAGTAGGTATCGAGATAACGCTCGCCGCTGTCGCACAGCAGCGTGACGATGGAACCGGTGCGGCCCTCTTCGCGCATACGGGCGGCAAGCTGCAGTGCGCCCCACATATTTGTGCCCGTCGATGCGCCCACTTTGCGGCCCAGCTGCGTTTCCAGCCAGTGCGCCGTTGCCACGCTTGCGGCATCCGGCACGCGCATCATCTCATCCACGACGTCGGGGATGAAAGAGGGCTCGACGCGCGGGCGGCCAATCCCTTCAATTTTACTGCCCACCGGGCTGCGCAGTTCCGCATCGCGGTTTTGCCAGTAGTCGAGGAACACGGAGTTCTGCGGGTCAACCACCATCAGTTGGGTATCGTAGCCCTGACAGCGGATGTAGCGCCCAATCGTGGCTGACGTGCCGCCGGTACCGGCGCTCATGACGATGTACGACGGAACCGGATGCGGTTCGTGGGTCATCTGGCGGAAAATGCTGTCGGCAATGTTGTTATTGCCGCGCCAGTCCGTCGCGCGCTCGGCGAAGGTGAACTGGTCCATATAGTGGCCGTTCAGCTCGCGGGCCAGCATTTCGGAGGCGGCGTAGATTTCGCAGGCGCTTTCCACAAAGTGGCAGCGTCCGCCGTAAAATTCGATCTGTTCGATTTTGCGTTTTGCGGTGCAGGACGGCATCACCGCGATAAATGGCAGGCCCAGCAGGCGGGCGAAATAGGCTTCGGACACCGCCGTTGAACCGGACGAAGATTCAATAATAGTGGTGCCTTCTTTAATCCAGCCGTTACATAAACCGTATAAAAACAGCGAACGCGCCAGGCGATGCTTCAGGCTGCCGGTGGGATGAGTGCTTTCATCTTTCAGATAGAGCTGAATGCCGTCAAATCCCGGCAGGGAAAGGCGAATCAGATGCGTATCCGCCGAGCGCTGATAGTCGGCATTGATTTCGCTGATCGCATGTTTAACCCAGGTGCTATTCATCATCGTTATCCGTTTGTCATTTTGTGCCTAGGATAGCGAAAAGCACAGAAAAAATTGTTGCTATCTGGCCTTTAAAATAGAATGAAGAGAGAAAAATTTTCTCTGTGAGGTGGGTATGCTAGATAAAATTGACCGCAAGCTCCTTTCATTGCTGCAAAATGACTGTACCCTCTCTTTGCAGGCGCTGGCAGATGCCGTTAATCTGACCACCACTCCGTGCTGGAAGCGCCTTAAGAAGCTGGAAGATGACGGCATTCTTCTGGGGCGCGTCGCGTTGTTAGATCCCGAAAAGCTGGGGCTTGGGCTGACGGCATTTGTGCTGATAAAAACCCAGCATCACAGCAGCGAGTGGTATTGCCGCTTCGTTACTCAGGTGTCTGAGATGCCCGAGGTGCTCGGTTTCTGGCGTATGGCCGGAGAGTATGATTACCTGATGCGCGTCCAGGTGGCCGACATGAAGCGCTATGATGATTTCTACAAGCGGCTGGTGAACAGCGTACCGGGTTTGTCGGACGTCACCTCAAGCTTTGCCATGGAACAGATTAAATACACCACAGCATTACCCATTGAATAACTTCGTAAAATACCTTCAGGAACAAACCGCGTGCGATTATTTGCCCAATTAAGCTGGTACTTTCGTCGGGAGTGGCAACGCTACCTCGGTGCAGTCGCCCTGCTTATTATTATTGCCATCCTGCAGCTGATCCCGCCGAAAGTGGTGGGATACGTCGTGGATGGCGTCACCGAACAGCATTACACCACCGCACGGGTGTTGATGTGGGTCGGCACGCTGGTGCTGACGGCGGTCATTGTTTATCTGCTGCGCTACGTCTGGCGCGTGCTGCTGTTTGGTGCGTCCTATCAGCTGGCCGTTGAGCTACGTGAAGATTTTTACCGCCAGCTGAGCCGACAGCATCCCGAATTTTATCTTCGTCATCGCACCGGGGATCTCATCGCCCGCGCGACGAACGACGTCGATCGCGTGGTCTTTGCCGCCGGGGAAGGGGTGCTGACGCTGGTGGACTCGCTGGTGATGGGCTGCGCGGTGCTGATCGTGATGTCCACACAGATCAGCTGGCAGCTGACCCTGCTTGCGCTGCTGCCGATGCCGATCATGGCGCTGGCGATCAATCGCTATGGCGAACAGCTGCACGAGCGCTTTAAGCTGGCGCAGGCGGCGTTTTCGTCGCTGAACGATCGCACCCAGGAGAGCATGACCAGCATCCGCATGATCAAAGCGTTTGGTCTGGAAGACCGTCAGTCTGCGCTGTTTGCCGCCGATGCGGCAGACACGGGGGCGAAAAACATGCGCGTCGCGCGTATCGACGCCCGCTTTGACCCGACGATTTATATCGCAATCGGCATGGCAAATATGCTGGCCATTGGCGGCGGAAGCTGGATGGTGGTGCAGGGCTCGCTTACCCTGGGGCAATTGACCAGCTTTGCGATGTATCTGGGTCTCATGATCTGGCCGATGCTGGCGCTGGCCTGGATGTTTAACATCGTGGAGCGCGGCAGCGCCGCCTACAGCCGAATTCGCGCCATGCTGGCCGAAGCGCCGGTGGTCATCGACGGCAGTGAAGCCGTACCGGAAGGGCGCGGCGTCATGACCGTCGACGTCCGCAAGTTTGTCTATCCGCATACGGAGCATCCGGTGCTGGAGAACGTCAGCTTTACCCTGCAGCCAGGGCAAATGTTGGGCATCTGCGGCCCGACGGGATCCGGCAAAAGTACCGTGCTTTCTCTGCTTCAGCGCCACTTTGACGTCACCGAAGGCGATATCCGCTTCCACGATATTCCCCTGACCAGACTGCTGCTGGACGAGTGGCGCGGTCGCCTGGCGGTCGTCAGCCAGACGCCGTTTTTATTTTCGGACACCGTGGCGAACAACATCGCCCTGGGACGCCCTGGGGCGACGCAGGACGAGATTGAACATGTGGCGCGTCTGGCCAGCGTACATGATGATATTTTGCGTCTGCCGCAGGGGTACGAAACGGAAGTCGGGGAACGCGGCGTTATGCTGTCCGGCGGGCAAAAGCAGCGTATCTCCATTGCCCGCGCGCTGCTGCTGAATGCTGAAATCCTGATCCTGGATGATGCGCTTTCTGCCGTGGACGGCCGTACCGAGCATCAGATCCTGCATAACCTGCGCCAGTGGGGTGACGGACGCACGGTGATTATCAGCGCCCACCGTTTGTCGGCGCTCACTGAAGCCAGCGAAATTGTGGTCTTACAGCACGGGCACATTGCCCAGCGCGGGCAGCATGAAACGCTTGCCGAGCAGCCGGGCTGGTATCGCGATATGTACCGCTATCAACAGCTTGAGGCGGCGCTGGACGATGCGCCGGAGCAGGATGAGGAGGCCGCCAATGCGTAAGCTCGGAACGATGTGGCCGACGCTCAAACGTCTGCTGGCCTACGGCTCGCCGTGGCGTAAACCGCTCTCCGTGGCCGTGCTTTTACTCTGGATTGCGGCGATTGCTGAGGTGAGCGGTCCGCTGCTCATCAGCTATTTTATCGACAACATGGTCGCCAAAAGCTACCTTCCGCTGGGGCTGGTGGCGGGTTTAGGCGTGGCCTACGTTGGCCTGCAGCTGGCGGCGGCAGGGCTGCACTATGCTCAGTCGCTGCTGTTTAACCGCGCAGCCGTGGGCGTTGTTCAGCAGCTGCGTACGGATGTGATGGACGCGGCGCTTCGCCAGCCGCTCAGCGAGTTTGATATCCAGCCGGTCGGGCAGGTGATTTCGCGCGTGACCAACGATACCGAGGTGATCCGCGATCTGTACGTTACCGTGGTCGCGACGGTGTTACGCAGCGCGGCGCTGATTGGCGCGATGCTGGTGGCGATGTTCAGCCTCGACTGGCGCATGGCGCTGGTGGCGATCACCATCTTCCCGGCGGTGCTGATTGTCATGGTCATTTACCAGCGCTACAGCACGCCGATCGTGCGTCGGGTGCGCGCGTATCTGGCCGACATCAACGATGGCTTCAACGAAGTGATCAACGGCATGAGCGTCATCCAGCAGTTCCGCCAGCAGGCGCGCTTTGGCGAACGCATGGGTGAAGCCAGCCGTTCGCACTACATGGCGCGTATGCAGACGCTGCGGCTTGATGGTTTCCTGCTGCGTCCGCTGCTGAGCCTTTTCTCGGCGCTGGTGCTTTGCGGGCTGCTGATGCTCTTCGGGCTGAGCTCAAACGGTACGATTGAAGTGGGCGTGCTGTACGCCTTTATCAGCTATCTCGGACGCCTTAACGAGCCGCTGATAGAGCTCACCACCCAGCAATCGATGCTGCAGCAGGCGGTGGTCGCCGGTGAGCGCGTGTTTGAGCTGATGGACAGGCCGCGCCAGGCCTACGGCAATGACGAGCGTCCTCTGCAAAGCGGGACTATCGCCTTTGATAACGTCTCGTTTGCCTATCGCGAAGACCGGCTGGTGCTGCAGGACATCACGCTTGACGTTCCATCGCGCGGTTTCGTGGCGCTGGTGGGGCATACCGGCAGCGGTAAGAGCACGCTCGCCAGCCTGTTGATGGGCTATTACCCGGTCACGCACGGCGAAATCCGCCTCGACGGGCGCCCGCTCGCGTCTCTCAGCCACACCGTGTTGCGTAAAGGCGTCGCGATGGTGCAGCAGGATCCGGTCGTGCTGGCCGATACTTTCTACGCGAACGTGACCCTTGGCCGAGACTACTCCCAGGAGCAAGTCTGGGACGTGCTGGAAAAAGTGCAGCTGGCAGAGCTGGCGCGCGGGTTTAGCGATGGGATCAATACCAAACTGGGCGAGCAAGGGAACAATCTCTCCGTCGGTCAAAAGCAGCTTCTGGCGCTGGCGCGGGTGCTGATTGAAACCCCGCAGATCCTGATTCTGGATGAAGCCACTGCCAGTATTGACTCCGGCACCGAGCAGGCCATCCAGCAGGCGCTGGCCGCCGTACGCGACCATACGACGCTGGTGGTGATTGCCCACCGTCTTTCCACCATCGTCGATGCCGATACCATTCTGGTGCTGCATCGCGGACAGGCCGTTGAACGCGGTACCCACCGTGAACTGCTGGAAGCAAAAGGGCGCTACTGGCAGATGTACCAGCTGCAGCTGGCGGGCGAAGAGCTGGCGGCCAGCGTGCGCGATGAAGAGTCGCTTAGCGCCTGATGCACCAAAATGAGGCGACGCGCTAACAGTCATTCCTGTTGGTGCAAAACGGAAACGCACCCTGCACCGGCATGGTGCGTTTTTTTTCACCGGTTCGTTAACCAGAACCGTGCAACGCTCGTTATGCCGCTTTTCCCCCTGGTTTTCATTTCTGGCACACCCCTTGCAATACCTTCTGCGTAAGCTGCGGCCATTACCGAATTCTGACTGGAGGGGATCTATGAAGCTGGTTACGGTTGTAATCAAACCATTCAAACTCGAAGACGTGCGTGAAGCGTTGTCTTCAATGGGTATTCAGGGACTGACTGTCACCGAAGTGAAAGGCTTTGGTCGTCAGAAGGGTCATGCCGAGCTTTATCGCGGGGCGGAATACAGCGTTAACTTTCTGCCAAAAGTAAAAATTGATGTCGCGATTGCTGACGATCAGCTTGATGAAGTCATTGATGTCATTAGCAAAGCGGCCTATACCGGCAAAATTGGCGACGGCAAAATTTTCGTTGCCGAACTGCAGCGCGTCATTCGCATCCGTACCGGCGAATCTGACGAAGCGGCTCTGTAAGTAACTCCTGGCACACAGTGATAGGGATCGAGAAAATGAAGATAGCAACACTCAAAACGGGTCTGGGTTCGCTGGCGCTGCTGCCGGGCCTGGCGCTGGCTGCTACCCCTGCGGTGGTCGACAAAGCCGATAACGCCTTTATGATGATCAGCACCGCGCTGGTGCTGTTCATGTCAATTCCGGGCATTGCGCTGTTCTACGGCGGCCTGATCCGTGGCAAAAACGTTCTCTCCATGCTGACGCAGGTTGCCGTGACGTTCGCACTGGTCTGCGTGCTGTGGGTGGTTTACGGTTACTCGCTGGCGTTCGGCACGGGCAACGCGTTCTTTGGTAACTTCGACTGGGTGATGCTGAAAAATATTGAGCTGACCGCGCTGATGGGCAGCTTCTATCAGTATATCCACGTTGCGTTCCAGGGCTCCTTCGCCTGTATTACCGTCGGGCTGATTGTGGGCGCGCTCGCCGAGCGTATTCGTTTCTCTGCCGTGCTGATCTTCGTGGTGGTCTGGATGACGCTCTCCTATGTGCCGATTGCGCACATGGTCTGGGGTGGCGGTCTGCTGGCAACGCACGGCGCGCTGGACTTCGCGGGCGGTACCGTTGTACACATCAACGCCGCGGTAGCGGGCCTGGTGGGCGCCTACTTGATTGGAAAACGCGTGGGCTTCGGTAAAGAAGCGTTCAAACCGCACAACCTGCCGATGGTGTTTACCGGTACGGCTATCCTCTACTTTGGCTGGTTTGGCTTCAACGCCGGCTCGGCAAGTGCAGCAAACGAAATCGCCGCGCTGGCCTTCGTGAACACCGTTGTGGCCACGGCCGGTGCAATCCTCTCCTGGGTGTTTGGCGAGTGGGCGGTACGCGGTAAACCGTCACTGCTGGGTGCCTGTTCGGGTGCCATTGCCGGTCTGGTTGGCATTACGCCAGCGTGTGGTTATGTCGGCGTGGGTGGCGCGCTGCTGGTCGGCCTGGTGTCCGGTCTGGCGGGTCTGTGGGGCGTGACCGCACTGAAACGTGTGCTGCGCGTTGACGACCCATGCGATGTGTTTGGTGTTCACGGCGTGTGCGGTATCGTGGGTTGTATCATGACCGGTATCTTCGCCGCGAAATCGCTCGGTGGCGTGGGCTACGCAGAAGGCGTGACCATGGTTCATCAGGTGCTGGTGCAGCTGGAAAGTATTGCAATCACCGTTGTCTGGTCTGCCGTTGTCGCTTTCATTGGCTATAAGCTGGCGGATATGACGGTGGGTCTGCGCGTACCGGAAGAGCAGGAACGCGAAGGTCTGGACGTCAACAGCCACGGCGAGAATGCGTATAACGCCTGATAAACAGCAAAACGGCAACTTCGGTTGCCGTTTTTAATGTTTATTCCCTCTCCCCATGGGAGAGGGGCAGGGTGAGGGCATCAGGCTGTACACAATCACCCGCGATTACGCATTACCCCTTCCTGCACCGTAGACGCGACCAGCACGCCGTCCTGAGTATAAAACTCCCCACGCACAAACCCACGCGCGCTCGACGCTGACGTACTCTCCACGCTGTAAAGCAGCCACTCATTCATGTTGAACGGACGGTGGAACCACATGGAGTGATCGATCGTCGCAACCTGCATCCCTTTTTCCAGAAAACCAACGCCGTGCGGCTGCAGCGCCACCGGCAGGAAGTTGAAATCTGACGCATAGCCCAGCAGATACTGATGCACGCGGAAATCTTCCGGCACGGTCCCGTTAGCCCGGATCCAGACCTGGCGCTTCGGCTCGGCGGTATGGCCTTTCATCGGGTTGTGGAACTCAACCGGGCGGATCTCCAGCGGCTTATCGCAGAGAAACTTCTCTTTGACCTGCGGCGGAAGCAGATGCGCCAGCGCGCGGGCGATATCCGTCTCTGACTTTAAAGAGTCGGGTGACGGAGCCGGGGGCATCACTTTTTGATGCTCGTAGCCGGATTCCGGCGCCTGGAAAGAGGCGGTCATGTAAAAGATCGGCTTGCCGCTCTGAATGGCCGCTACGCGGCGTGCGCTGAAGCTGTTGCCGTCTCGCAGGACTTCAACGTCATACACAATCGGTTTTGCGCTATCGCCAGGGCGTAAGAAGTAGCTGTGGAATGAATGCACCAGACGGTCTGCCGGGACAGTCTCCTTTGCTGCGTACAGTGCCTGTCCGACGACTTGCCCCCCGAAGACCTGGCGTAAGCCGAGATCTTCGCTCTGTCCGCGAAAGAGTCCTTCCTCAATTTTTTCCAGATTCAGTAATGTCAGCAGATTGTTCAGTGCCTGACTCATAGTTGTCCTCAATAAACGCCGTAGCGAAAGATAGGCAGAGTATAACGCAGAAATGAAAGTGGTCCGATGGGTAGAATAATCTGAATATCGGCACGTTTTCAGGCATAAATCGGTGATCTGTGCCACACTTAGATACGTTATGTGATTGAAACGACATCGGATGGGATCGATCCCGCTGGTGCATTGATAAGGAGACTTCAATGAAACTCGTGCCCATGCTAAGTGGTGTAGCTATTGCGGTGGCGTTGTCCGCCTGTGCCGGTAAGAGTGCCCAGGTGCCGGTACCAGCAGCCGACCCGAACGGGATTAATACCCTTTCACAGCAATCCATTCAGCAGCCTAATGTTTCCGGTACCATCTGGATTAAACAGAAAGTTGCGCTGCCGCCGGATGCGGTATTAACCGTAACGCTGTCTGATGCTTCTCTGGCCGACGCACCGTCGAAAGTTGTGGCCCAGCGTGCCGTTCGTACTGAAGGCAAGCAGGCGCCGTTTAGCTTCGTGTTGCCGTATAACCCGTCGGACGTGCAGCCTAACGCCCGTATCCTGCTGAGCGCAGCGGTAACCATCAACGGCAAGCTGGTGTTTATCACCGATACGGTCCAGGAAGCGATCAACAACGGTGGGACAAAAATCGACCTGAACCTGGTGCCGGTACAGCAGACCGAAGTGCCGGTCGCACCGCAGACCAATCAGCCGTCCCTGCCAACCCCACCGACTCAGATGTAATTTCTGCATTTCCCCTCTCCTCCGGGAGAGGGGTCAATACACCCAGCGAAACTTCTGCAAATCGATCTGACCCGAACCTGACACCTGCACCCCTTCTGAAAGTAACGCCTGACGCTGACGCTGAAGATCCGGCCCGGTGAGCGAAATGGCGCCATGACGATTCACCACCCGATGCCAGGGCAGCGTACTGCCTTCCGGCAGCCGTTTCAGGACGCCGCCAACCTGTCGCGCCGCGCGCGGGGAACCGGCCAGACGCGCGACATCACCATAGGTGGTGACGTAGCCTTCCGGGATTGAGGCCACGATTTGCCATACGCGCTGTGGAAAGGAGTCGTGTTCGTCCATACCTTTACCTGTAGGGAGTGTCTGGAAAGCTATGGTAAACGAAGATCTTCATGATTGCTGCGCCTGTTTGCGCAAGAAACCAGCATCCGGTTTCTGGTCGCTTGCAATTGGGTCTTAGCACAGGGATAATGCGCCAGCGCGTTGGTTATCAACGCTCTCAATGGGGGCTCTGTTGGTTCTCCCGCAACGCTACTCTGTTCACCAGGTCAGGTCCGGAAGGAAGCAGCCAGGGCAGACGACGTGTGTGCCGGGATGTAGCTGGCAGGGCCCCCACCCATTTGTGGCCTCATAAGATTCTTCTGCTTCACCTCTCCCTTACATCATTTCTCCACAATAAAACTACGTCTATATTGTGTAATATATATTTCATTGCAATGAAATATTATTGTCATAAACCTGTAATAATAGACTGTCATTTTATAATCGGACGGTTATTTTCTTCCATAACTCAAAAAAATATATATCTGGATAACATTGTTAAGTTCGTGTATTAAATAAAGTACTTATTCCGAAGGGAAGTGACAAACATGGCTACAGCGGTATTAAACGTTAAGATTGATGACGCGCTAAAAGAAAGACTTCGCCACTATGCGGAAGTCAATAACGAGAATTTAAGCGTGACGACAGAGAAACTGCTGCTGCTGGCGTTCGAAGCAGTAGAAGAGGCGGGAGTATCGGAAGAGGATATTGATAATCAGCATACGGAAGAAGAGAGTGTTTCTCCTTTTACTCCTAAAGAAATCAAGGCTCTACGTAAACTTCTGAAGAAGAGAAAATGAAACAACAACTGTCAACCGCCAGTGACTACAACGAGGCCTGCGATCTGTTGCGTTCAGGCTACGTGAAGCATGTACGTCTTGGCTGGAATGTTGGAAGCGATGAGTTCTTTCGTATTGCGTCTGACTGGTGTGATACCGGTGCAAAAATAAAGAAAGACGGTGATAACTTCGTTATTTCACTAAAAGGCTTTCCTATTCCTCCTCAGCATTAAACCCTGACCAGTGAAAACTGCTGACTGCATATGTTACAGTCAGCAGTTTTTATTTTATGATCTGCTTCAAATATTTTAATATTAGATCACGCTGCGTTTTAACGATGGCACGTTTTTATTCAGGGTGAGCCATAACGGTTTGATCCTCAGTAACGCCTGCTCAAGCTCTGTCGATTCCAGCGAGAAGGGCATACGTAAATAGCGGTCAAACGCCCCTGATAAACCAAATCGCGTCCCGGTTCCCAGGTTAATCCCGATTATTTCTGCCCGCGCAGCAAGCTGTGTCGCCAGCATGCCCGGGAGCTCTATCCAGTAAGAGAGCCCGCCTTCCGCCTCGTGGAATTTCCACTCCGGGAAAAGTTCACGCAGCAGTTCACCACAGCGATCGCGCCGTTCTGCCAGCATCTTCCGGCGTGCGGGCAGAAACGTCTCGCTGTTATTAATGAGCCACTGCATTGCGAGCTGTTCGAGCAGCGGCGAGCCTAAATCCAGGGTATCCCGCGTCTGGGCAAGGGTAGCGATGATGCGCGATGAGGCGCGGATCCAGCCGAGACGCAGCCCGCCCCAGAAGCTTTTTCCGGCAGAGCCTAAGGTGATGACGGTGGCCTGCGGGTTAAAGGCGGCCAGCGGCGGCGGGGGAGGCGCATCAAACCAGAGATCCACCATCGTTTCATCCACCACCAGCGCCGTGCGGGTTTGGGCTGCAATATCCGTGATGGCCTGACGGGTGGCGATATCCATACAGCGCCCGGTCGGATTATGAAAATCTGGCATCAGGTAGGCCAGGCGCGGCGCCGTCTGGGCAAGCGTTGCGGCAAAGCCATCCGTATCCCAGCCGGTTTCCGGCAGCGACACCCCGACTGGCCGACACTGCGCCCCCTGAATGGCGGCAATCGCCAGCGGATAGGTGGGATGATCGACCACGACGCGGTCCCCCGGCCCGGTCATCATCCGCAGTACCAGCGCAAAGCCGCTGACGGCACCATTGACCACCATCACTTCATCTGCGCGGGTGGGAAGACCCCGCGCGGTGTAGCGCGCAGCGATGGCCTCCCGCAGCGTCGGCAGCCCAAGCTGATCGTAGCCCGTCAGCGAGAGATGCGGGGTAATGGCCGTGAGCGCATGGGTATAAGCCTGATGGATCTCCGGCCCGGCATTCAGGGCGGCAGTGGAGAGATCCAGTGCGGCGCTCGCCGCTGAAAGGGTAGGAACGGCGCGCGTGTCAGGGAGAATGACCCGTGACCCGCTGCCGTGGCGGCTTTCAAGGTACCCTTCTTCACGCAGGTGGGCGAGGGCGCTGCTGACGGTGGTTCGGCTCACGTCCAGCGCGGAGGCCAGCTCACGCTCGCCCGGTAGACGCGTATTCAAAGCCAGACGTCCATCGAGGATTAACAAACGCAGCGCGTCGGCCAGCTGTCGCCAGAGCGGGGTGCGGGATGAGGCTTGCTGCCAGTGGCCTAAAAGGCGTACCAGAGACTGACTTCCGAAACGACGTGATGACATATGCAGTCCACTATTTGAAAACTGGACATTAATCATAGTGCCATTTTAGGTCAGGATGAAAGCCTGGTTCACTGGAGAAGATAAAAATGGTACGTCGTCTGCTACAACTCTATGTCGGTTTAGGACTGTATGGCCTTTCCACCGCGATGTTTATTCGTTCCGATTTGGGTGTCGATCCCTAGGATGTGTTTCACCTCGGGGTGGGGATGCAGCTGGGGATGACTATCGGGACGGTAATCATTGTGACCGGCGCTGCGGTGCTGCTGCTGTGGATCCCGCTGCGCCAGATGCCGGGCCTTGGCACGATCAGCAACGTGATTTGTATCGGTCTGGCGGCGGACGCCAGCATGGCGCTTATCCCGGAACTGGATTCGTTACCCGTTAGAATCGCTTTCCTGGTGTCGGGCATCGTGATGAACGCGATTGCGACCAGCATGTACATCGGGGCCGGTTTCGGGCCTGGCCCGCGCGACGGCCTGATGACAGGCATTCACGCCCGGCTGGGGTGGTCCATTCGCAGCGTGCGTACCTCAATTGAAGTGTCCGTTCTGCTGATTGGGTGCGTGCTTGGCGGCACGTTTGGGGTGGGAACCGTACTGTATGCTCTGACCATTGGCCCGCTTATCCAGCTCTGTCTGCCCTGGTTCCGCCAGAAGCCACGCATTGCGGAAATACCCCAGCCGGAGCGGGTTGTTTAATTTTGCGAAGCGCTCACATGTTTTAACGGCGTCGCTGTGCCAGAATAGACGCTTCGAAAATCGCGATGCCAGAAAGCATGAAAGCAATCACTCTCTATGATGTCGCCCTCCTTGCAGGGGTTTCTTATCAGACCGTTTCCCGCGTCATTAACGACGCGGAACATGTGTCTGCCCGCACGCGAGAAAAGGTGCAGCAGGCGATGGCGGAGCTGCACTACGTTCCTAACCTTCGGGCGCAGCAGCTGGCGGGGAAACGCACCCGTACGCTGGGCCTCATCACCACCGACCTGGCCCTGCACGCGCCTTCGCAAATTGTGTCGGCGGTCAAATCGCGTGCGGCGGAACAGGGGGCGAGCGTCCTGATTTCCATGGTGGAGCAACCCCGGCAGTGTCAGGCCGCGCTTCAGACGCTGCTGGCACAGCGGGTGGACGCGCTGCTGGTGAATGTGCCGCTTGACGATCCGCTCGCCGAAGAGCTCGGAGCGCTGGCGTCACCCGTCCCGGTACTGTTCCTCGATGTGGCGCCCTCAGCGCGGGTAAACAGCCTCGTGTTTAACGCGGAGCAGGGGGCGCGTCTGGGCGTTGAGCATCTGCTTTCGCTGGGGCACCAGCGCATTGCCCTGCTGAGCGGGCCGGAAAGCTCGGTCTCTGCGCGGGCGCGCCTGGCGGGCTGGAAAGCGACGCTGGCGCAGGCGGGTCTTAACGCGGCGGCTGTGGCCTACGGTGACTGGAGCGCGGCCAGCGGTTATGAGAAGGGACACGTGCTGCTGTCGGGGGCGGCATTACCGGACGCGATTCTGGTGGCGAACGATCAGATGGCGCTCGGGGTGATGCGCGCCTGCGCGGAAAAAGGTATCGCAATCCCTGGCCAGCTTTCGGTGGTTGGGTTTGACGATACGGCCGACAGCGCCTGGTTCTCCCCGCCGCTGACGACCATTCGTCAGGCGTTTCGCGAGGCGGGCGAACGCAGCGTGGAGTGGCTGCTGGCGTCTTCCGGGGGCGAAGCGTGCCGGCAGGTTCAGCTGCCGGTGACGCTGGTTACTCGTCATTCGAGCGCGCGGCGCAACCCTAAGCAGGCCGAACGCGAGGATCTGGCGCAGCAGCTCAGAAGCCTGGCACTGCTTGCCGAGCAGATTGCCCGCAAATAAAACTTTGTGATCGGACTCGCTACCCCGCGATTGAACGCTTTACCGTTGCCCGGTGCCAGGGCATGTTAACCAAAATTGTGAGCGCTTCGCAAAGAGGTTACTATGTCCACCACTTCACCGCTGACCCTCAGCGCCATTCTGGCCCGTCGGGACTGGGAAAATCCTGGCGTCACCCAGTGGAATCGTCTGGCCGCACACGCGCCGTTGCACAGCTGGCGCAATGAGCCCTCTGCCAGAGAGGACGCTGGATCCGCCAGCAGGCACTCTCTCAACGGGCTATGGCGGTTTAGCTATTTTTCTGCGCCGGAGCGGGTTCCTCAGGCATGGGTAACCGAAGATTGCGCAGATGCCGTTGCGATGCCCGTGCCGTCTAACTGGCAGATGCAGGGGTTCGACACGCCCATCTATACCAATGTCACCTATCCCATTCCCGTTAACCCGCCTTTCGTGCCGCAGGAAAACCCGACCGGTTGTTACTCGCTCACATTTGAGGTGGATGATGCCTGGCTTCAGAGCGGGCAGACCCGCATCATCTTCGACGGCGTGAACTCGGCGTTCCATCTGTGGTGCAACGGTCAGTGGATGGGCTATTCCCAGGACAGCCGATTGCCCGCTGAATTTGACCTCTCGGCGGCATTACGCCCCGGGCAGAACCGCCTGGCGGTCATGGTATTGCGCTGGTGCGACGGCAGCTATCTGGAAGATCAGGACATGTGGCGCATGAGCGGCATCTTCCGCGATGTGACCTTGCTGCATAAACCCGATACGCAGATTGCCGATTATCACGTGGTGACGGACCTGAATGCGGAGCTGGACCGCGCGGTGCTGAAGGTGGATGTCGCTCTGGCAGGCGCTGGCTTTGCGGACGGCGAGGTGGTCATGACCCTGTGGCGCACGGGTGAAAAATGCGCCAGCGTTTCCCGGCGTCCAGGATCGGCCATCGTCGACGAGCGCGGCAGCTGGGCAGAGCGCTTAACGGCGGCGATCCCCGTTGATCAGCCCGCACTCTGGAGCGCTGAAACGCCAAAACTGTATCGCCTGACGATTGCGCTTCTTAACCCGCAGGGTGAGGTGCTGGAGGTTGAGGCGTGCGACGTGGGCTTCCGCCGCGTTGAGATTAGCAATGGCTTGCTGAAGCTTAACGGTAAACCGCTGCTGATCCGCGGGGTTAACCGGCACGAGCATCACCCGGAAAACGGCCAGGTGATGGACGAAGCGACCATGCGCCGCGATATCGAAATCATGAAGCAGCACAACTTCAACGCCGTGCGCTGCTCGCACTACCCGAACCATCCCATGTGGTACCGGCTTTGCGACCGCTACGGGCTGTACGTCGTTGACGAAGCCAATATCGAAACGCACGGCATGGTGCCGATGAGCCGCCTTGCTGACGATCCGCGCTGGCTGCCCGCCATGAGCGAGCGGGTGACCCGCATGGTGCAGCGCGATCGTAATCATCCTTCGGTTATCATCTGGTCTCTGGGCAATGAGTCGGGCCACGGCGCGAACCACGATGCGCTGTACCGCTGGCTGAAAACCACCGAACCTACGCGCCCGGTGCAGTATGAAGGCGGCGGCGCGAACACGGCGGCGACCGATATTGTCTGTCCGATGTACGCCCGGGTCGATCGGGATCAGCCCTTCCCGGCTGTGCCTAAATGGTCAATCAAGAAATGGATCGGTATGCCGGACGAAACGCGCCCGCTGATCCTCTGTGAATACGCCCACGCGATGGGAAATAGCTTCGGCGGGTTTGCGAAGTACTGGGAAGCGTTTCGCAGCCATCCTCGCCTGCAGGGCGGGTTTGTCTGGGACTGGGTCGATCAGGCCCTGACGAAACGGGACGAAAGGGGCAACGCGTTCTGGGCCTACGGCGGAGACTTCGGCGATAAGCCGAACGATCGGCAGTTCTGTCTAAACGGGCTGGTGTTCCCCGATCGCTCGCCGCATCCGGCGCTGTACGAGGCGCAGCGCGCCCAGCAGTTCTTTATCTTTACGCGGGTCAGCACCTCTCCGCTGGTGATTGAGGTGCAAAGCGGCTACCTGTTCCGCCACACCGATAACGAAGTGCTGAACTGGACGGTTGCCCGGGACGGGGACGTGCTGGCCGCGGGCGAGGTGACGCTCTCGATGGCGCCTGAAGGCACCCAGCGTCTGGAGATTGACCTGCCGGCGCTGAACGCCGGGCCGGGTGAGATCTGGCTGAACGTTGAGGTACGCCAGCCGCGGGCAACGCCGTGGTCTCCGGCAGACCATCGCTGCGCGTGGGAGCAGTGGCCGCTTCCGGCTCCGCTCTTTCTTGCTCCGCCAGTCCCGGCGGGCGAGCCTCCAGTGTTAACGCAAACCGATCGCATCCTGGAGATCGCCCATCGTCAACAGCGCTGGCAGTTCGATCGCGCAACCGGAAACCTGTCCCAGTGGTGGCGAAACGGCGTTGAAACGCTCCTTTCACCTCTGACGGATAACGTCAGCCGCGCGCCGCTGGATAATGACATTGGCGTGAGTGAAGCGACGCAGATCGATCCGAACGCCTGGGTTGAACGCTGGAAAGCGGCGGGCATGTACGATCTCACCCCGCGCGTGCTGCACTGTGAGGCTGAGCAGCACGCAGGCGAGGTGGTGGTCACAACCCAGCATGTCCTTGAGTATCGCGGCAAGGCGCTGTTCCTGAGTCGTAAAGTCTGGCGGGTGGACGATCGGGGCGTTCTGCATGGCGATATTCAGGTCGATATGGCATCTGATATCCCTGAACCCGCGCGCGTTGGCCTGAGCGTTCATCTCGCCGAAACGCCGGAAAACGTTCAATGGCTGGGGCTGGGGCCGCATGAAAACTACCCGGACAGAAAGCTGGCGGCGCAGCAGGGTCGCTGGACATTACCTCTCGAGGCCATGCACACGCCGTATATCTTCCCGACGGAAAATGGTTTGCGCTGCGATACCCGGGAACTTGTGGTGGGAACGCATCAGCTAAACGGCCGGTTCCATTTCTCGGTGAGCCGCTACGGCCAGCAGCAGCTGCGTGAGACAACCCATCATCATCTGCTGTGCGAAGAGCCGGGATGCTGGCTCAATCTTGATGCGTTCCATATGGGCGTGGGCGGCGACGACTCCTGGAGCCCCAGCGTCTCGCCGGAGTTCATCCTGCAGACACGTCAGCTTCGCTATACCTTCAGCTGGCAGCAGAACCCTTAACTGACCATGAAGATGCGGCCACAGAGCGTGGCCGCAGTCTTACGCCAGAATGCCGCTCAGGCCATGCAGGCTCATGTACATCCCTACTACGGTAATCAGCGCAGCGGAGATCCACGGCGCTTTACGGGAGAATTCGCTAAACCCGGGCCAGCGTTTGGTCGCGTGCTTGAGGCTTAAGGCGGCAATCGCGCCGGAAGCGACCAGCGTTAACGCCAGACCAATACTGAAGCTGAACACCACCGTCGCGCCGAGGGCGAAATGCTTCAGCTGCAGGCAGATCAGCAGCACGGTGATGGACGCCGGGCAGGGGATAAGCCCGCCGGTCAGGCCAAACATCACGATCTGTCCTGTGGTGACATTTTGACCGCTGAAGCGCCGGTTAATATCCTGCGCGTGAGCGCGCTGGTGGGCGTCCTGCCACTCTTCTTCAACCAGCGAGTGTTCGTGGTGATGATGATGGTCATGGTGGTGGTCATGGTCATGGTCATGGTGGTGGTCATGGTCATGGTGGTGGTAATCATGATCGTGATGATGATGATCGTGCGGCTGGCTCTCTTTCCAGGTTCGCCACGCCATCCACAGGGCGATCGCAACGATCAGCACTCCGGAGATCAGCTGGAACCAGGGTTCGGACGTGTGCGCATCCCAGCCCCGACCAAACCATAATCCCGCCATCGCAACGAGCCAGACCACCGCCGTATGGGAGAGCGTGGCCGCCAGGCCGAGCAACACCGCCTGTTTCAGCGTGCCGCGGATGGCCACAATAAAGGCGGCCATCATTGTTTTTGAATGGCCCGGTTCCAGGCCATGTAGCGCACCGAGCAGGATAGCGCTGGGAACAAACAGCCAGGCATTGCCCTGCGGAAGAAGTGAAGCAAAATCGGTCATGGGAAATTCCGGAGTGGAAAGCGTGCGGAGATACTACTCCCCCCCAGTAGCTCAATACTACCCCCCAGTAGAAAAATACTCAGGGGGAGTAGAGCGTGATATGCTTTAAAAGCCAAAAAATAAGGAATACAGAGATGTCACATACCGCTCGCGACAAGAAGATGTTACTGACTCGCCTGAAGAAAATTCAGGGGCAGAGCACCGCGCTGGAAAAAATGCTCAACAGCGATCACGAATGCGCCGAGGTGTTACAGCAGCTGGCGGCGATCCGCGGGGCGGTCAATGGCATGATGATGCAGGTGATCGAAGGGCATTTAACCGATCATGTGGTGAAAGAGCCTGAAGAAGCGCAGCGTGAAGCCGATCTTGGCGTGGTGTTGCGGGTGATGAAATCCTATCTTAAGTAGAATGCATGCCGAGGTTATTTTCTGCCCAAAGAATAAATTCCGTCTTCGGCAGCGCTTTACTGTAAAACCATCCCTGACCGTACTGCACGCCGTGGCGGTGTAGCCAGGCGAGTTGCCCTGCGGTTTCGACGCCCTCCGCTACCATCGCCAGCTTCAGCGACTTCGCTATTTCAATGATGTGCGGCGTCACGTTTTTATACTCCAATGCATCCACGAACGATTTATCAATTTTTAGCGTGTCGACGTCCAGATCCTGCAGATAGCTCAGGCTGGAATAGCCCGTGCCAAAATCATCAATATAGACAGGGTGGCCCGAACGACGCAATGCGGCGATAGCCGGTGCGCTAATTTTGGGATCGGCAAAGCCGCGCTCGGTGAGCTCCAGGGCGATTTGCCGGGGGTGGATCTGCCACTTGTTCAGGAGCTGACTCAGCAGAGGCGGCAGGATGCCGGAGGTTAAATCGGCAGGGGCGAGGTTTATGGAGATATGCTGATCCGGATGACGCTGCAGCCAGTGTCCCATATCTTCAAACACCTTTTCGATGACGAGCTGCGTCAGCTGCGAGATGAGCCCCGTTTGCTCGGCAAGGGGGACAAAAATATCCGGTGAGAGGCAGCTTCCGTCTGGCTGCGGCCAGCGCGTCAGCGCCTCAGCGCCCACAATTTTTCCGCTACAGAGCGCCACGATGGGCTGATAGTGAACCACAAAATCCCGGCTGTGAATGGCGTCAAGCAGGCGATTGCGCGGCGACTGGATACGCCGCAGGATCCGCAGGACAAACAGTGCGGCGAGCAGGCTTATCAACATGCCGAACGGTAACCAGAAAAGAAGCTGCCGGTGCCAGGTTTCAGCGAGCGGTTTGAGCGTTGCCCATGCGACGACGGTAAACCCAAGCTCAGGTACAGACTTCATAACGTACATTGAACCGTTGTACTGCACGCTTTTCACACCCCGCTCCTGAACCATGTCGCGGATGTGAGAATCAAGCTTGCTGCTGCTGGCGAATATGCGGTGCGTTGTGCTTCCTACCAGGGCGGCATCAATCGCTATCTCGCCGAAAGGGATCACGTCCACCAGCGAGGCAGGATCGATCATGACAAGGTAGTGGCCTTTTCCCAGCACCGTCATGTAGCGGTTAAACCCAAGATCGTTTTGCGTGGTCAGCCACGCGCTGTAACCATCTTCGGTAATGCGCATTGGAGGGGGAAAAGGGGGCGCATGACTGGTCTGCTCCAGGGAGGAGCAGAGCGGTCGAAGGTTGTCGATATAAATTACTTCCTGGACATATCGCCACGAGAAAGCGACCCGGCGCATTTCCCTCAATTGCAAGGGGCTACATGGCACTCCCTCAAAAGCCTGCAGGTGATCGAGTGCTTCCTTTGCCTGGTCTACAACCCTGTCGGTGCGTACCAGCACGCGGGAGGCGTAGTTATCCAGCGCATCGGCGAATTTATCTTCCGCCTGGCGGTGGGCCAGCCAGATGCTCAGACAAATGGGGACCAGCACGGAAAAGATAAGTACGCCAGTCACCAGACTGACCAGATGTCGGGTTTTCATGCTGTCGTGTCCTTCCTCGTACACCCTTCCTGGGCATTGAGTTCCCTGCCTGAAGAGAAAGATTTTATCGCGAAATGATATAGTTATAGCACGTGGTTGGCATGGTTTTCATTTTATCTCAGGCAAACGAGAAATTATCGTCAGAAGAGAGGGGTTGTTTTTTCAACCTCGCCTGGATATTATTTTGTTATGTTATAACAAAACATAAAGGATTTACGATGAAACCCGATATCCACCCAGCCTATCGCACCGTGGTATTCCACGACACTAGCGCTAATGAATACTTTAAAGTCGGCTCAACCATTAAAACCGACCGCGAAATTGAACTCGACGGTGAAACGTATCCGTACATCACCATCGAGGTTTCTTCAAAATCGCACCCGTTTTATACCGGTAAGCAGAAAACGTTCTCCACGGACGGCAGCGCAGCGCGCTTCCGCAAGCGTTTTGGCGGTTTTCTCAATGCGAAGCGGGGCTAACCATGCAGGTACTTAACTCATTACGCAGTGCAAAGCAGCGTCACCCGGATTGCCAGATAGTCAAACGCAAGGGACGCTTATACGTGATTTGCAAATCTAATCCGCGCTTTAAGGCGGTTCAGGGACGTAAAAAAAGACGCTAAACGCGCGTTTCTCGCCAGCTTTCCAGGGATCTTTTCTGTTTGCCATCGGCAGTAAAATTGTCGGTGGCAAGCCAGCTTTCAAAGGCGTTAGCCAGCGCCGGCCACTCTTTGTCGAGAATCGAAAACCAGTCGGTATCCCGGTTACGGCCTTTTATGACCAGTGCCTGACGAAAGCGTCCCTCAAACTGAAAGCCCAGACGCAGCGCCGCTTTGCGGGAAGGCTCGTTCAGGCTATTGCACTTCCACTCATAGCGCCGGTACCCCAGGGTATCGAACACGTACCGCATCAGCAGATACTGCGCTTCTGTCGACCCTGGCGTGCGGCTTAACAGAGGAGAGAAGTGAACGTGCCCCACTTCCACGACCCCGTTTTTAGGATCGATCCGCATCAGGGAAAGCGTACCGACAGGAGACTGGGTCCGGTTATCCATAACGGTAAAGTGGATGGGATCGGATAACTCACTTACGCTCGCCACCCATTCGGCAAACTCCTCTGCGGTGGCATCGGGTTCACGCAGCAGCCACGTCCAGCTGCGGGTATCTTCGGCCAGGGAATAGGCGGAGAACAACGCGTGGGCATGCTCCACGCGCAACGGCTCAAGCCGACAATAGTGACCCTGAAGGACCACCCGGGACGGGTGCTGACGAGGCTGCCAGTCGATAAGGGCTTCACCTACGGGCTGCCCAAACGCATTGAATGTATTCATCTTTATTTCCGTGACGTTGAAAAGATCTCCAGATTAGTGAATTGCTGGTTCCTTAAAAAGAACCACCAGGCTATGTTTTTCTGGTACCACAAGGAGGGAAGATGAATATACCGGGTGATGAGCTTTACGCTTTGCTCCATGCTGCGCTGAAAAAGCGTGGGCAAGAGACGCTCCAGCGCGCGCTCTATCTCGCTTTGCGGGAGGCCATACTGGGCGGAAGGCTTCGGTCCGGCAGCCAGCTGCCCGGTTCGCGAACGCTTGCGCAGCAGATCTCGGTTTCCCGAAACACCGTCAATGCGGCGCTGGACCAGCTCGCGCTCGAAGGCTATTTGCTGCGTAACCGTCAGGGTACGCGGGTGGGGCAATTCGCTCATCGTACGATTGCCCGGGCATTGCCGGATCCTGACGTCAGGCTGACAAAACGGGTCGCCCTGCTGTCCGCGCCCGTGCCGCGCGACACCCCGGTGATGGCGTTTACGCCGGGAACGCCTGCTATTAACTATTTCCCCTTGCCGCTGTGGCGGCGATTGTACGATCGCGTCCTGCGCGAGGAGGGGAGTGCCCTGTTAGGCTATGGCGACCCGGCCGGCGAGCCGTCGCTGTGGGCCGCGATTGCCCGGCATCTCGCCCTGTCTCGCGGTATCGACTGCGACGCCAGCCAGATAGTGATAACCGAAGGAGCGCTTGAGGGCGTCAATCTCTGCACAATGCTGTTAAGCGAGCCTGGCGATGTCGCCTGGGTAGAAAACCCCGGCTATAGCGGGGCAAAGAGTGCGTTTGTTAAAACCGGCCTGGCAATGACGGGAATACCGGTTGATGACGAGGGAATGTGCTGGGAAGGGCTGGATGCGCCTGTGCCCTCAATGATTTTTACCTCTCCTTCGCATCAGTTCCCTTATGGAAGCGTGCTCAGCGCGCGGCGGCGGCTGGCGCTGCTGGAGCTGGCCCGGAAGCACAACGCGTGGATCATTGAAGACGATTACGACAGCGAGTTCCGCTATGCCGGTGAGCCCGTACCGGCGATGCTGGGAATGGTCAACAATGCGCCCGTTGTATATCTGGGGACGTTCAGTAAAACGCTGTTTCCGTCACTTCGAATGGGGTTTATGGTTTTACCGCCAGCGCTGGCGAAAGCGGCTCGCCCGGCCATCGGCTCGCTGTTGCGCGGGGGGCATCGCGCGGAGCAGCGTACTCTGGCGCTGTTCATTGAAGAAGGTCATTACGCCCGTCATCTTGCCGCTATGCGTAGGCTCTACCGTAAACGCTACCGCCAGCTACGTGAGGTGCTGGGCGCAGAGCTTTATTCTCCGCATCGCATTCTGGCAGGCGAAGGGGGAATGCATCTGGCGCTGGCGATAGAGGATATTGACGACCAGAGGCTAGTGGAGCAGGCGAGGGCGTTTCAGCTGGCACCCGCTGCGCTGAGCGGGTACTACCTGGAGGCGAAGCAGGGGCAAACCGGTCTGGTTTTAGGTTACGGCAATACCTCTGCTTCTCAGTTTGCGCTGGGGATCCGACGCCTGCAGACGTTAATTACGCAGCAGCAGGGCGGGAAAGGGTAAAGACATCATAGAAAGAGAGCTGACCTTTGGTGGAGACCATTTTCTGCAGTTTCTCTTTTTGCCCGGCTTCTACCGCCGGAGAGTGCATAATGTTTTCGATCAGCTCCTCTGGCACGTAACGCGTGTTGTACCATTCGCCGTTATAGCAGACCCGGAAATCGAGCACGTCGATATCTTCGTAACGGTAGCGCGGATTCACGTCGAAAAAGAAAAAGGCGTTAAAGACGACAAACAGTACAACCAGCAGCCAGACGGAGTCCACCAGCGTTTCGGACTTCAGCATCACAACAAGCGTCGCCAGCCAGGCGGCATACATGGCGACAAACAGTCCAGGATGTTTGCGAATAAAGCTAATGCTAAAGCGCGGGCGATTGTCGCGCTTTTCGCGGAGGTTGAGATCGTCGATGGTGGCGGTAAGCAGGCGCTGTATCTCGGTCATTTTTTGCCTTCATGAGAGTTGACAATACAGGGTGTCTGCCAATTTTAGGGGAGCCATCAGGCTGAAAAAAGTAACAGTCTGGCGCTAAAAGACTATAACAGTTGACTCCCCGCAACCTCACAGCGTTTTGATGATTTTTGCCGGGTTGCCGCCAACGACGACGTTAGCCGGGACGTCTTTCGTCACGACGGCGCCGGAGGCCACGACCACATTATCACCAATGGTGACGCCAGGGTTAATGACCGCCCGGCCACCAATCCAGACGTTATTGCCAATATTGACAGGTTTTCCAAATTCCACGCCGCTGTTTCGTTCTTCCGCGTCCAGGGGATGGGTAGCCGTATAAATATGAACACCCGGCGCGAGCATGCAGTTATCGCCAATATGAACAGGGCAGACATCCAGCATCACACAGTCGAAGTTAGCATAAAAGTTTTTGCCCAGATAAATGTTATATCCGTAGTCGCAGCGGAAGCTCGGCTCAATATAAGCTCCTGCGCTTTGTCCCAGAAGTTCCGCCAGAATGTTCTGTCGTTCTGTTTTTTCATCAGGCGCGGTGTGGTTATAGCGGTAAACCAGATGGCGGGCCCGCAGTCGGTCAGCCCGTAACGTCTCATCGCCGGGGCGGTAATGTTCACCGGCAATCATTTTCTGTTTTTCTAAGCTCATTGGAAACCTCTCTGGATGTTATTACCGAAGGGTAATCGGAACAGGCCAGAAGGGGAACGTTCCCGAAAAGCCGATGTGACTGTCGTCACAACATTGCTGCTGATGAACACGTTTTATACGGAGACCTGGCTTACGCACAGGGAGCATAACGGGACAGGTAAATACTCAGAACGAGGCGTAGAACTCTACAGACACCCTTCAAAGATTAACGGACAAATTTCCACACAGAAGTAGGGATTTTGTCATACAGCTTATTCATTGTCAGTTCAGCAAGACGATGGTCAGCGGCTGAATAAAATACCGCCAGTTCATTATCAGAAAGCTCGTATTTATTCTTTTCAATGACGCGCTCGAGCGTGTCAATTGACTGACAACGTCGTAAGCGCATCAAATAATCGATTTTTGTGAGTGGTTTATCAGACATAAATTCACCTTAGTAATTGTAATAATTTTAACAGGAAAGACTCACCGGGTTAGCTCTGCTCACGTTGACGAAACAGCGGAATAGCCGATTTCCCGATTTACGCCATTTTTGCAAATCCTGAGCGTTAATGCCGTAACTGCTGAACAACATAAAGGTGTCGTCCAGGTATTCATCAATTTGCTCAATGAGCTTATTATCTTCATTGTACTTAATTTTATAATTAAGTGCGAAGGTTGCGATATGCTCTATCAGCTCATTCAACTGTAAATTGATGGCAGACGTTGGGTCGTTTACCCAGCCATGGTTGCTTTCATCAAGATTGGCAAGGCAGTCATGGTACAAGGATTCGCAGAGAAATTTCAACTGCGCGATATCATGCCTTTTTGGCGAGTACTCGTCCATAGCGCATCCCCTTCTGAGTGATTTCTTACTCACCGAACATCATTGTCGGGATGGATACAACTGACTTAGCTACATGAGTGCTGTGTTCCTGATAACCTAACTATAAGCCACTCCTTCCTGGATTTCACCGCGCTATTACGAAAAATTACAAATAAAAACCGCAGGCTGGGAGCGTCTACGCAAATGGTCACCCTGGACTCAACGTTTTTATCCAAATTAACGACGGGGTTTTATCGCTTCCTTACGTTTCATCAGCTTAGCAAAAATGATAAGAAAAGTTCAGATTCAGACTTATCTTTGTAAGAACTTCTTATTAGGAATATTCCTAATACCTTAAGCGGGGAAATGAAATTAAAAAAATCCTGAATTCACCGATTAAGGTATCAGTTAATTATGATATGTCTATTTAAGATGGCAGAAAATAAATAGAGCCACAATAAGCGTAATTTATGATTTTTTCTGAAAATGAAAAAGGCCGCTAATGCGGCCTTTTTATCATGTGGAACCGGTATCAGTGAGGTTCTACCGAATGACTGTGCTCAATATCTTCATTTTTACGGCTGAAGCGGCGGCGAACCACCACGAAGAACACCGGTACGAAGAAGATAGCCAGTACGGTCGCGGTGATCATCCCACCCATAACGCCTGTACCTACCGCATTCTGCGCGCCGGAACCCGCACCGGAGCTGATAACCAGCGGCAGTACGCCGAGGATAAACGCCAGCGACGTCATCAGGATTGGGCGCAGACGCATACGAACCGCCTCAAGCGTCGCCTCAATAAGGCCTTTGCCTTCTTTCTCCATCAGATCTTTGGCGAATTCAACGATAAGTATCGCGTTCTTCGCCGACAAGCCAATGGTTGTCAGCAGGCCTACCTGGAAGTAAACGTCGTTGGTCAGTCCACGGAACGTTGCTGCAAGCAGCGCACCGATAACCCCGAGTGGAACCACCAGCATAACGGAGAACGGAATCGACCAGCTCTCGTACAGTGCCGCCAGACACAGGAAGACCACAATCAGTGAAATGGCGTACAGGGCAGGGGCCTGGTTACCGGACAGACGTTCCTGATAGGACATACCGGTCCAGTCGTAGCCGATACCCGCAGGCAGCTTGCTTGCCAGTTCTTCCATGAGGTTCATGGCTTCCCCGGTGCTTCGGCCCGGCGCTGCCTGACCCAGGATCTCCATTGATGGCAGACCGTTATAGCGTTCCAGACGCGGTGAACCGTATTCCCAGCGTGAGGTTGAGAACGCCGAGAATGGTACCATCTGACCATTGCTGCCGCGCACGAACCAGCTGTTGATATCGTTCGGCAACATACGGTACTGCGCCTCGGACATCACGTACACTTTCTTCACACGACCGCGGTCGATGAAGTCGTTAACGTAGCTACCGCCCCAGGCTGCGCCCAGCGTGGTGTTGATGTCACTGATGGATACGCCCAGCGCCTGGGCTTTCTCCTGGTCGATATCGATCTTGTACTGTGGCGTATCTTCCAGGCCGTTTGGACGCACGCCGACCAGCAGGTCAGGGTGTTTAGCGACTTCACCAAACAGCTGGTTACGCGCCTGCGTCAGTTTTTCGTGACCCAGACCGCCCTGGTCGATCAGCTGGAAGTCGAAGCCGGTTGCGGTACCCAGTTCAACAATCGCTGGCAGGTTAAAGGCGAATACCATCGCATCTTTAATCTGCGAGAAGGTGCCCATTGCACGGCCGGTGATGGCTTCAACCTTGTTCTCTTTGCCCGGACGTTCAGACCAGTCCTTCAGAGAGACGAAGGCAATACCGGTGTTCTGACCGCGACCCGCAAAGCCAAAGCCGTTAACCGCAAACACGGATTCAACGTTGGCTTTCTCTTTGGTGAGGTAGTAATCGGTCATCTCATCCAGCACTTTCTGGGTACGCTCTTGCGACGCACCCGCCGGAAGCTGAGCCATACTCAGGAACACGCCCTGATCTTCGTCCGGCAGGAAGGAGCTTGGCAGACGAACAAACAGGTAGGCCATGCCCACCACGATGATGATATAGAGCAGCAGGTAACGACCGGTGCTGCGCAGGATGTTGCCCACGCTGTCGGTGTAGTGGTGCGTGCTCTTGTCAAACATGCGGTTAAACCAGCCGAAGAAGCCTTTATGCTCGCCGTGACCGCCTTTCTGAATCGGCTTCAGCATGGTGGCACACAGGGCTGGCGTCAGGATCAACGCCACCAGTACCGACAGGGCCATCGCGGAAACGATGGTAATGGAGAACTGACGGTAAATCGCACCGGTAGAGCCTCCGAAGAAGGCCATCGGGATAAATACCGCAGACAGCACCATCGCGATACCGACCAGCGCGCCCTGGATCTGACCCATGGATTTACGGGTAGCTTCCTTCGGCGGCAGACCTTCCTCCGCCATCACACGCTCGACGTTCTCGACCACGACGATGGCGTCATCCACCAGCAGGCCGATGGCGAGCACCATCCCGAACATCGTCAGGGTGTTTATCGAGTAGCCAAATATCGACAGGATCGCAAAGGTCCCGAGCAGAACAACCGGCACGGCAATCGTTGGGATAAGCGTCGCGCGGAAGTTTTGCAGGAACAGGTACATCACCAGGAATACCAGGATGATGGCTTCGATCAGCGTCTTAACCACTTCATGAATCGAGATTTTGACGAACGGCGTGGTGTCGTACGGGTAAACGATTTTCAGACCTGACGGGAAGAACGGTTCCATTCTCTTCAGCTCTGCGCGGATCGCCGTGGCGGTGTCCAGGGCGTTAGCGCCTGTCGCCAGTTTGATACCCAGACCGGAAGCCGGCTTGCCGTTGTACTTCGCGATGATGTCGTAGTTCTCACCGCCCAGCTCAACTTTTGCCACGTCACGCAGGCGAACCTGCGAACCGTCCTGATTCACTTTCAGCAGAATTTTGCTGAACTCATCGGCTGAGGTCAGACGGGTCTGCGCGATGATCGAGGCGTTAAGCTGCTGGCCTTTCACCGGCGGTGTACCGCCTAACTGACCGGCCGCCACCTGGGCGTTCTGCGCTTTAATCGCACTGATCACGTCAACCGGTGTAAGCTGGAAGTTGTTCAGCTTGTTCGGATCCATCCAGATACGCATCGCGTACTGGGAACCGAACAGCTGCACGTCACCCACACCGGAAGTACGGCTAATAGCGTCCTTCATGTTGGCGCCCACGTAGTCAGAAATATCTTCCTGCGTCATGGTGCCGTTGGTGTTGATAACGCCGACAACCATCAGGAAGCTACTGGACGATTTCTCGACGCTCACACCCTGCTGTTGTACTTCCTGCGGCAGCAAAGGCATTGCCAGCTGCAGTTTGTTCTGCACCTGAACCTGCGCAATGTCAGCATCCGTACCTGACTGGAAGGTCAGGGTGATCTGAACCGTACCGGTGGAGTCACTGTTTGAGGACATGTACATCAGGTTATCGATACCGTTCATGTTCTGTTCGATAACCTGGGTAACGGTGTCCTGCACCGTTTTCGCATCAGCCCCCGGGTAGGTTGCGGAAATTGTCACCGCCGGTGGCGCAATCGTTGGATATTGCGCGACAGGCAGCTTCAAGATCGCAAGTCCCCCGGCCAGCATGATGATAATGGCGATCACCCACGCAAATATGGGGCGATCGATAAAGAAATTAGGCATGTCTTAACGGCTCCTGTTTAAGTTAAGACTTGGTTTGTTCTGACTGGCCAGCGGCCGAAGCTTGTTGTTTATCGTCAGATTTCACTTCCTGTGCTTTAACCTGCGCGCCAGGACGAACTTTTTGCAAACCAGTAACAATCACGCGATCGCCATCTTTCAGACCTTCCGTCACCAGCCATTTATCGCCAATCGCCTGGGTGGCGGTGATATTGCGCGTTTCGACTTTGTCGTCAGCCCCAACAACCAGCGCGCTCGCATCGCCGCGTGGCGTACGGGTGACACCCTGCTGTGGAACCAGAAGTGCGGTTGGATTCGTTCCTTCTTCCAGACGCGCGCGAACGAACATACCTGGCAGCAGATTTTTGTCAGGGTTCGGGAAAATCGCACGTAAGGTGATGGAACCGGTAGTCTGGTCGACCGTCACGTCAGAGAATTCCAGGGTACCTTCCTGCGGGAACTTGATACCGTCGTTGGTAATCAGCTCCACTTTGGCTTTGCCGTTTTCCTGTTTCAGGGTGCCGTTAGCCAGCTCCTGTTTCAGGCGCAGGAAATCGTTGCTGGACTGCGTCACGTCAACGTAGATCGGATCGAGCTGCTGCACGGTCGCCAGCGCAGTAGTTTGCCCGTTTTGCACCAGTGCCCCTTCCGTGACGGAAGATTTACCAATACGACCACTAATAGGGGAGGTCACTTTGGTATAGGCCAGGTTAATGCGCGCGGTTTCGACGGCCGCTTTGGCTGCCACCACGGCCGCGTTAGCCTGCTGTGCATCCGCCAGGGCAGTATCGTAATCCTGTTGGCTGATGTACTTCGTACCGAGCAGTTTTTGGTAACGGTTCAACGTCAGCTGAGCAATTTTGGCCGCTGCCTGTGCTTTCGCCAGGTCGCCTTTCGCACTTTCATAAGAGGCCTGATAGGTTGCTGGATCAATCTGATACAGAGACTCACCGGCCTTCACATCACCGCCTTCGGTGAAGTTACGCTTCAGGATAATGCCGCTAACCTGAGGACGCACTTCCGCAATGCGGTAAGCATTGGTACGGCCTGGTAATTCGGTGGTGATTTGTAGAGGTTCAGATTTGAGCGTCACGACGCCTACTTCTGGCGCCTGCTGAGCTCCTTGTTGAGCTGGTTTGTCGTCACATCCTGTTAGCGCTAAGCTGCCTGAGAGCATCAGAACGACCGCCAGAGGCGTTAACCCTCTGTTTTTGTTCATATGTAAACCTCGAGTGTCCGATTTCAAATTGATCAAGGGTCCTGAGTCTAAAAACCCATTGCTGCGTTTATATTATCGTCATGCTATGGTACATACATTCACAAATGTATGTAAATCTGACTCCTGTAAATTCACCCACCTATGGCACGAAAAACTAAACAACAAGCGCTGGAAACCCGACAACACATTCTGGATGTGGCAATACGTTTGTTCTCGCAGCAGGGTGTTTCATCCACCTCGCTGGCGCAGATTGCTCAGGCTGCCGGTGTGACGCGAGGAGCGATTTACTGGCATTTTAAAGATAAGTCAGATCTGTTCAGTGAAATCTGGGAGCTTTCAGAGTCCAGCATTAGCGATCTCGAGAGTGAGTATCGGGCAAAATTCCCTGACGATCCACTCTCAGTATTGAGAGAAATATTAGTATATATCCTTGAAGCAACGGTAGTTGAAGAACGTCGCAGATTAATGATGGAGATTATTTTTCATAAATGCGAGTTTGTGGGCGAGATGGCGGTGGTGCAGCAGGCGCAACGCAGCCTTAGCCTGGAGAGCTATGATCGTATTGAACAGAATCTTAACCTCTGTATGCAGGCAAAACTGTTACCGGCCAATCTCTTGACCCGACGGGCGGCAATCCTGATGCGCAGCTACATTTCAGGTCTGATGGAAAACTGGCTTTTCGCGCCGCAATCCTTTGATCTCAAAGAGGAAGCCCGCAGCTACGTGGCGATTTTACTGGAAATGCTACAGCTCTGCCCCACGCTGCGCAGCGACGCGCCTTCGCTAACGGCCTGATCCCTTTCCAGGATTTATCTCAGAGGATAATGTTCGCGCTATTCTGCTTTCAGCGAGCGTGATATTCTTCACGCCGGACTATTTTCGGTCATCTTCTGACATCATTCACAACTATGCTGCCCATCAATCGCTCGCAACATCCTGTTTTTGCATTGCTCTTTGCGATGCTGTTTTTCTTCGCTACGGCGCCGCTGACCTGGGCCCGCGCCGATAACAGCAACGATATTCCCTCGCGCGGCGATGTTCAGTCGCAGCTCGACACGCTGAACAAACAAAAAGATCTCTCCCCTCAGGAGAAACTCGTCCAGCAGGATCTGACGGAAACGCTGGAAACGCTGGATAAAATTGAACGCATCAAAGCGGAAACCGTCCAGCTTCGCCAGAAGGTGGCGCAGGCCCCTGAAAATATGCGTAAGGCCACCGACGCGCTGAATGCTCTCAGCGATGTGGATAACGACGACGAGACGCGTAAGACGCTCTCGACGCTCTCCTTACGTCAGCTGGAGTCCCGCGTCGCACAACTGCTCGACGACCTGCAAACCGCGCAGTCGGATCTTGCAACGTATAACAGCCAGCTTGTTTCTTTGCAGACCCAGCCCGAGCGCGTGCAAAACGCGATGTACGCCGCGTCTCAGCAGCTGCAGCAGATCCGCAACCGTCTGAACGGCACGACGGTAGGCGAGGGTACGCTGCGCCCGACGCAGCAAACGCTGCTGCTGGTTCAGCAGACCTTGCTCAATGCGCAAATCGAACAGCAGCGTAAAAGCCTGGAAGGGAATACGGTGCTGCAGGACACGCTTCAGAAACAGCGTGATTACGTCACCGCGAATATTAATCGCCTGGAACACCAGCTTCAGCTGTTGCAGGAGGCGGTAAACAGCAAACGCCTGACCCTGACGAAAAAAACCGCCCAGGAGGCCGTATCGCCTGACGAAACCGCCCGCATTCAGGCAAATCCTCTGGTGAAACAGGAGCTCGAGGCCAACCACCAGCTTAGCCAGCGCCTGATACTGGCGACGGAAAACGGCAACTCGCTGGTTCAGCAAAATATCAAAGTGAAGAACTGGCTGGATCGCGCGCTGCAGGCTGAGCGCAACATCAAAGAGCAGATTGCGGTCCTGAAGGGCAGCCTCCTGCTGTCGCGTATTCTCTACCAGCAGCAGCAGACGCTCCCGTCCGCCGATGAGCTGGAAGACATGACCAACCGCATTGCGGATTTACGTCTGGAACAGTTTGACGTCAACCAGCAGCGCGATGCCCTTTTCCAGAGCGATGCCTTTGTCGCCAAAATTGAAGAAGGGCATTCCAGCGACGTGAACCCGGAAGTGCACGACGCGCTGCTCCAGGTCGTCGATATGCGTCGCGAGCTGCTGGACCAGCTCAACAAACAGCTGGGCAACCAGCTGATGATGGCCATTAACCTGCAAATCAACCAGCAGCAGCTGGTGAGCGTCTCGAAAAGTCTGCAGGAGATCCTGACCCAGCAGATTTTCTGGGTGAACAGCAACAAGCCGATGGACTGGGACTGGGTCAAATCCTTCCCGGAGACGCTGAAAACGCAGATTAAGAGCATGAAGATCACCGTAAACTGGGAGAAAGCCTGGCCTGCGGTCATGATTGCTTTCCTGGCCGGTTTACCGCTGCTGCTGATTGCCGGTCTGATCCGCTGGCGTCTGGGCTGGCTGAAAAAATATCAGGCGAAGCTGGCCTCCGAAGTGGGGCAGCTGCGCAACGATAGCCAGCTCCATACGCCAAAAGCGATTCTCATCGATCTCATCCGCGCCCTGCCGGTGTGTCTGATTATTCTGGCCGTGGGCCTGATTCTGCTCACCATGCAGCTCAACGTCAGCGATCTGCTGTGGGCGTTCAGTAAAAAGCTGGCGCTGTTCTGGCTGGTGTTTGGCGTGTGCTGGAAGGTGCTGGAAAAAGACGGCGTGGCGGTGCGTCATTTCAACATGCCAGCGCAGCTGACCAGCCACTGGCGTCGTCAGATTGTGCGCATTAGCCTGGCGCTCCTGCCGCTGCACTTCTGGTCGGTTGTCTCTGAGCTTTCTCCGCTGCACCTGATGGATGACGTGCTGGGCCAGCTGGTCATCCTGCTGAACCTGCTGCTGATTGCGATCCTGATGTGGCCGATGTGCCGCGATAGCTGGCGTGATAAAGAGTCCCACAATATTCGTCTGGCCACCGTGACGGTGCTGGCGATCATTCCGCTGGCGCTGATGGTGCTGACGGCAACGGGCTACTTCTATACCACGCTGCGCCTGTCCGGGCGCTGGATTGAAACGGTCTATCTGGTGATCGTCTGGAACCTGCTCTATCAGACCGTGCTGCGCGGCCTGAGCGTGGCGGCTCGCCGCATTGCCTATCGCCGTGCTATCGCGCGTCGTCAGCATCAGGTGAAAGAAGGGGCCGAAGGCGCGGAGCCGCAGGAAGAGCCGACCATCGCCCTGGAGCAGGTTAACCAGCAGACGCTGCGCATCACCATGCTGGTGATGATCGCCCTGTTTGCGGTTATGTTCTGGGCTATCTGGTCAGATCTTATTACCGTTTTCGCCTATCTCGACAGTATTACCCTCTGGCAATACAACGGTACCGAAGCGGGCGCTGCGGTCATGAAAAGCGTGACCATGGGCAGCCTGCTGTTTGCGCTGGTGTCGTCGGTGGTTGCCTGGGCGCTGATTCGCAACCTGCCAGGCCTGCTTGAAGTGCTGCTCCTGTCACGTCTGAATCTCCGCCAGGGGGCGTCCTACGCCATTACTACGATCCTCAACTACGTGATCATTATTGTCGGGGCGATGACGGTCTTTGGCTCGCTTGGCGTCTCGTGGGATAAACTGCAGTGGCTGGCGGCCGCCCTCTCGGTCGGTCTTGGTTTTGGCCTGCAGGAGATCTTCGGTAACTTCGTGTCCGGCCTGATCATCCTGTTCGAACGTCCGGTACGAATCGGCGATACGGTTACCATCGGCACCTTCTCCGGTACGGTCAGCAAGATCCGTATTCGTGCCACCACTATCACCGACTTCGATCGCAAAGAGGTGATCATCCCGAACAAAGCGTTCGTGACCGAGCGCCTGATCAACTGGTCGCTCTCCGATACGGTGACGCGCGTGGTGATCCGCCTGGGCGTAGCCTATGGATCGGATCTGGAGAAGGTGAAAGAGGTGCTGCTGAAGGCGGCGTCAGAACATCCGAAAGTAATGCACGATCCGGCTCCGGCGGTCTTCTTCACCACCTTTGGGCCGAGCACGCTGGATCACGAGCTGCGTTTATACGTGCGCGAGCTGCGCGACCGCAGCTATACGGTGGATGAACTTAACCGCTCTATCGATCGTCTGTGCCGTGAAAACGATATTAATATCGCCTTCAACCAGCTTGAGGTTCACCTGCGCAACGAGAAGGGTGATGAGCATACGGAAGTGAAGCGCGACATTAAGGGTGACGATCCTACGCCTGCATAATCTATTTTCCCTCTGCCCTCAGGGGCGAGGGAACGATTTTCCCCCTCTCCCTCAGGGAGAGGGCCGGGGTGAGGGTAATTTACCTTCAAAATCCCGCCGTACAATCTCCAGCGCCTTAAGCACCGTTTCGGCGGGGATCTCATGATTCTCCAGCAGCATAATCAAATCGACGGCCAGCTTGACCTCATCGGGTGCATTTTCCAGCGACATGGGTGTGGCTCCTGTTAACGGGTCAAACGTTCAATGACGCGCTCAATCTCATCCCGCGCCTGACGGCAGCGGACGATGCGTCCTTCCAGCGCGCTAATCTCGCGCATCAATAGCTGCTGCTCTTCCAGCGTTTCGCTGTTGTTCAGCCGCGTCTCGCGCTCGCGCTTCATCTCAAACAGCCGGCGCTCAAACTCCTGATTCTCCAGCCGCTTGCGCTGCCATTTACCGAGCCCCGGCGAGGCGCTGTCCCAGGCGCGCAGGGGCCAGGCGGCGATTTCGCGATGCAGAGCGGTGATCTGCTCTGTGAGATGCTCCGCAAGCCACGCCACCTGCTCCTGCTGTTCACTCTCAACCGCATGGCGAAGCTCGTCGAGGTTGGTCTGCGTTTCTGCCAGATAATCCTGAATGACGGTGCTGCGGGTACGAAAAAGCTGCCGGTCAAAGCGCGGTTTCAGCGTGGCGTGGCCCATCAGCGGTGTAGCCTGCTTCCGCAGAGCAACGAGCTGATTTTGCAGCCTCTCAAGAAGCAGTGCTGTTTTCAAGGCGCTCTCCAGTGGTAAAGTAGCCGTTCAGTTTGATAACGATTCGCATTATGAAGCGTACTATTTTAATCATCATTGGCTGGCTCGCGGTAGTGCTTGGCACGCTGGGCGTGTTTTTACCCTTGCTGCCGACCACGCCGTTTATCCTGCTGGCGGCCTGGTGCTTCGCCCGCTCGTCGCCGCGTTTTCACCACTGGCTGCTCTATCGCTCATGGTTTGGCGGCTATCTGCGGCACTGGCAAAAAAACCGGGCCATGCCGCCCGGCGCGAAGCCGCGCGCGATCGCGGTGATCCTCATTACCTTCGCTATTTCATTATGGCTGGTGAAAATGATATGGGTACGTATTCTTCTGCTGGCGATCCTCTCCTGCCTGCTTATCTTCATGTGGCGGATCCCCGTGGTTGATGAAAAGCAACAAAAGCACTGAAGCCTTATCATGACTGTTGCAATTATTGCGCACAGCCAGTAAATTCGACCGTTTTCGAGCACAGGTGCGCCTGGTCAAAGGTTAAACAATTGTTGCCTTGGCCGACTCGTTGCGCGCTGTGAGTAACACTGTTTCATTTAGGCAAAACCGATGACCGCAACTGCACAGCAGCTTGAATATCTGAAAAACAGCATCAAAAGCATCCAGGACTATCCAAAGCCTGGCATTCTTTTCCGTGATGTCACCAGCTTGCTGGAAGACCCGAAAGCGTACGCGCTCAGCATTGAACTGCTGGTCGAGCGTTATAAAAACGCCGGGATCACCAAAGTAGTAGGTACCGAAGCCCGTGGCTTCCTGTTTGGCGCACCGGTTGCGCTGGCGATGGGCGTGGGTTTTGTGCCGGTGCGTAAGCCGCGCAAACTGCCGCGTGAAACCATTGCTGAGAGCTATGAGCTGGAATACGGCACCGATCAGCTGGAGATCCACGTTGATGCGATCAAGCCTGGCGACAAGGTGCTGGTGGTCGACGATCTGCTGGCAACCGGCGGCACCATTGAAGCGACCGTGAAGCTGATCCGTCGTCTGGGTGGTGAAGTGACCGACGCGGCCTTCATCATTAACCTGTTCGATCTCGGCGGTGAACAGCGCCTGGAAAAACAGGGCATCACCAGCTACAGCCTGGTGCCTTTCCCGGGTCATTAATCCCGGTTTTCACAACCTCGCTCAATGGGTGAGGTTGTGATAGCATTCCCCTCCATAAATTCACCTTCCAGCGTTGCAGAGCCTGCCCATGAGTTATCAGGTGTTAGCCCGTAAATGGCGACCACAAACCTTTGCTGACGTTGTCGGTCAGGAACATGTGCTGACGGCCCTGGCGAACGGCTTGTCGCTAGGTCGCATCCATCACGCCTATCTTTTCTCCGGCACCCGCGGCGTCGGTAAGACCTCTATTGCCCGTTTGCTGGCAAAAGGTCTCAACTGCGAAACCGGGATCACCGCCACGCCGTGCGGCGTATGTGATAACTGCCGCGAGATCGAGCAGGGGCGTTTTGTCGATCTGATCGAGATCGACGCCGCCTCGCGCACCAAAGTGGAAGATACCCGCGATCTGCTCGATAACGTGCAGTACGCCCCGGCGCGCGGCCGCTTCAAGGTCTACCTGATCGATGAAGTGCACATGCTGTCGCGCCACAGCTTTAACGCCCTGCTGAAAACGCTGGAAGAGCCGCCCGCGCACGTGAAGTTCCTGCTGGCGACCACCGATCCGCAAAAGCTGCCTGTCACCATCCTGTCGCGCTGCCTGCAGTTCCACCTGAAGGCGCTGGACGTTGAGCAGATCCGCGCGCAGCTTGAGCACATTCTTGATGAAGAGAAAATTGTCCACGAACCGCGCGCCCTGCAGCTGCTGGCCCGCGCAGCGGACGGCAGCCTGCGTGATGCGCTCAGCCTGACCGACCAGGCGATTGCCAGCGGTGACGGCAAGCTCTCCACCGAGGCGGTCAGCACCATGCTCGGCACGCTGGATGACGATCAGGCGCTGTCGCTTATCGAAGCGATGATCGCCGCCAACGGCGAACGCGTGATGTCGCAGGTGAATGCCGCCGCTGCCCGGGGTATCGAATGGGAAGGGCTGCTGGTTGAGATGCTCAGCCTGCTGCACCGCGTGGCGATGCTGCAGCTTTCTCCGTCCGCCATCGGTGCGGATATGGCCGCTATTGAACAGCGGATGCGTGAGCTTGCCCGCACCGTGCCGCCTGCCGACGTGCAGCTGTATTACCAGACGCTGCTGATAGGCCGCAAAGAATTACCGTTCGCGCCGGATCCACGGATGGGCGTTGAAATGACGCTGCTGCGCGCGCTGGCTTTCCACCCGCGCATGCCATTGCCGGAGCCGGAAGCGCCGCGGCAGTCTTTCGCGCCGGTCGCCCCTACGGCGGTGATGTCGCCGCAGCAGGTGCCGCCGCAGCCGACACCGCCGCCGCAGCAGAACGTTCCGCTGTCGGATGCCACCAGTTCGGTGCTTGCCGCACGCAGCCAGCTGCAGCGTGCGCAGGGAGTAACCAAACCAAAAAAGAGTGAACCGGCAGCGCCAGGAAGAGCGCGGCCGGTGAACAACGCCGCGCTTGAACGTCTGGCCTCGGTAACGGAGCGCGTACAGTCGCGTCCTGCACCGTCCGCGCTCGAGCAGAAAGCCCCGGTGAAAGAAGAGGCTTACCGCTGGAAGGCAACCACCATCACTGAAACGGTGAAGGAAGAGGTCGCCACGCCGAAAGCGCTGAAAAAGGCGCTGGAGCATGAGAAAACGCCGGAGCTTTCCGCGAAGCTTGCCGAAGAGTCCATTGCGCGCGACGCCTGGGCCGCCGAGGTCAGCAAACTCCAGCTGCCGAAGCTGGTCGAGCAGGTCGCGCTGAATGCCTGGAAAGAGCAGGACGGCAATCAGGTGCGTTTGCACCTGCGTCCGGGTCAGCGGCACCTCAATTCCCCTGGCGCGCAAAAGGCGCTGGCGGAGGCGCTCACCGCATTACAGGGCGCACCGGTTGAATTGACTATCATTGAAGATGATAATCCGGCAGTGAAAACGCCGCTCGAGTGGCGCCAGGCCATTTATGAAGAAAAGCTCGCGCAGGCGCGCGAGGCGATTATTGCGGATAACAACATTCAGACCCTGCGCCGGTTCTTCGACGCCGATCTGGATGAAGAGAGTATTCGCCCCATTTGATCGTGAGTCTGACTTACGGTTGTAATCCTTAAACGTGAAAAAGAGAGAAGCCTATGTTTGGTGGAAAAGGCGGTCTGGGTGGCCTGATGAAGCAGGCTCAGCAGATGCAGGAAAAAATGCAGAAGATGCAGGAAGAGATCGCTCAGCTGGAAGTCACGGGTGAGTCCGGTGCCGGGCTGGTCAAAGTGACCATCAACGGTGCGCACAACTGCCGTCGCGTGGAAATCGACCCGAGCCTGCTCGAAGACGACAAAGAGATGCTGGAAGATCTGGTTGCAGCCGCGTTTAACGATGCCGCTCGCCGTATCGACGAAACTCAGAAAGAGAAAATGGCCTCTGTTTCCAGCGGTATGCAGCTGCCGCCTGGCTTCAAGATGCCATTCTGATGCAAACCAGTCCGCTGCTCACGCAGTTAATGGAAGCACTGCGCTGCCTGCCGGGCGTTGGCCCGAAGTCGGCGCAGCGCATGGCGTTTACGCTATTGCAGCGCGACCGCAGCGGCGGGATGCGCCTGGCGCAGGCTTTAACCCGCGCCATGTCAGAAATTGGTCACTGTGCGGATTGCCGCACTTTTACCGAGCAGGAGGTGTGTAACATCTGTACGAACCCGCGTCGTCAGGAAAACGGTCAGATTTGCGTGGTGGAGAGTCCGGCGGACATCTACGCCATCGAACAAACCGGGCAGTTTTCCGGCCGCTACTTCGTGCTGATGGGGCATCTTTCCCCGCTGGACGGTATTGGCCCGGATGATATCGGTCTTGACCGCCTTGAACAGCGTCTTGAGTCCGAAACCATCAAAGAGGTGATCCTCGCCACCAACCCAACGGTGGAAGGGGAGGCAACCGCCAACTACATCGCCGAACTGTGCTCGCAGTACGGCGTTGACGCCAGTCGCATCGCCCACGGCGTGCCGGTGGGCGGCGAGCTGGAAATGGTCGACGGCACCACGCTGTCGCACTCTCTGGCCGGGCGTCACAAGATTATTTTCTGACCAAACGGAGGCTGCGCGCGCGGCCTCCGCTTGAAAATTCCCCCCCTTATCCCCATCTCTCACTCAACGTTTTAAAACCCCATTAAATGGCATTGTTGAGGTCGACATAGATGAAAGGACAAGAAACCCGTGGTTTCCAGTCAGAAGTAAAACAGCTTCTGCACCTGATGATCCATTCCCTGTATTCCAACAAAGAAATTTTCCTGCGTGAGCTGATTTCCAACGCCTCGGACGCGGCGGACAAGCTGCGCTTCCGCGCGCTGTCTAACCCGGACCTGTACGAAGGCGACGGCGAGCTGCGCGTGCGCGTCTCGTTCAATAAAGAGAACCGCACCCTGACCATCGCCGATAACGGCATCGGGATGAACCGCGACGAGGTGATCGACCACCTCGGCACCATCGCCAAATCCGGCACCAAAGCGTTCCTCGAGTCCATGGGCTCTGACCAGGCGAAAGACAGCCAGCTCATCGGCCAGTTCGGCGTGGGCTTCTACTCGGCGTTTATCGTGGCCGACAAAGTCACCGTGCGCACCCGTGCGGCAGGCGACAGCGCCGAGAACGGCGTGCTGTGGGAATCCAAAGGGGAAGGCGAGTACACCGTTGATGACATCACCAAGGCGGATCGCGGGACCGAAATCACCCTGCACCTGCGCGAAGGGGAAGACGATTTCCTGAATGACTGGCGCGTGCGCTCCATCATCAGCAAATACTCCGATCACATCGCGCTGCCGGTTGAGATTGAAAAACAGGAAGAGAAAGACGGTGAAACCGTGGTTTCCTGGGAGAAGATCAACAAGGCGCAGGCGCTGTGGACGCGCAACAAGTCTGAAATTAAAGACGACGAATACAACGAATTCTACAAGCACATCGCCCACGACTTTACCGACCCGCTGACCTGGAGCCACAACCGCGTGGAAGGTAAGCAGGAGTACACCAGCCTGCTGTACATTCCGGCACAGGCACCGTGGGACATGTGGAACCGCGATCACAAGCACGGCCTGAAGCTGTACGTGCAGCGCGTGTTCATCATGGACGACGCCGAGCAGTTCATGCCGAACTACCTGCGCTTTGTGCGCGGTCTGATAGATTCCAACGATCTGCCGCTGAACGTTTCGCGTGAAATTCTGCAGGACAGCACCGTCACCCGTAACCTGCGCAACGCCCTGACCAAACGTGCTCTGCAGATGCTGGAAAAACTGGCGAAAGACGATGCTGAAAAATATCAGACCTTCTGGAAACAGTTCGGCCTGGTGCTGAAAGAAGGCCCGGCAGAAGACACCGCGAACGTTGAAACCATCGCCAAACTACTGCGCTTCGCCTCTACGCACACCGACTCCTCCGCGCAGACCGTGTCGCTGGAAGAGTACGTCTCCCGCATGAAAGAAGGGCAGGAGAAGATCTACTACATCACCGCCGACAGCTACGCGGCGGCGAAGAGCAGCCCGCACCTGGAGCTGCTGCGTAAGAAAGGCATCGAAGTGCTGCTGCTTTCTGACCGCATCGACGAGTGGATGATGAACTACCTGACCGAGTTCGACGGTAAGGCGTTCCAGTCCGTAGCCAAAGCCGACGAATCCATCGACAAGCTGGCGGATGAAGTGGACGAAAGCGCGAAAGAAGCCGAGAAGGCGCTGGAGCCGTTCGTTGAGCGCGTGAAAACCCTGCTGGGCGAGCGCGTGAAAGAGGTGCGCTTCACGCACCGTCTGACCGACACTCCGGCGATTGTCACCACCGATGCCGACGAAATGAGTACTCAGATGGCGAAGCTGTTCGCTGCGGCGGGCCAGGCGGTACCGGAAGTGAAATATATCTTTGAGCTTAATCCGGATCATCCTCTGGTGAAACGCGCGGCGGATACCCAGGACGACGCCCGCTTTGCCGAGTGGGTTGAGCTGCTGCTGGATCAGTCCCTGCTGGCCGAGCGCGGCACGCTGGAAGATCCTAACCTGTTCATTAAACGTGTGAATGCGCTGCTGCTGGCGTAATTGAGCATGCCTCCCCTGGCCTTCTCCCTCTCCCGTGGGAGAGGGCCGGGGTGAGGGCTCCAGACCGCACTAACCCAAATAATCTCCCCCCGTTAACCGTTTCAGCCTTCCCGCCTTCCTTGAGCGATGCCCGTTCTGGTGGTATTGTTTAGCGCTTTTGAAAAATTGAAACGACTTTTGAGGGGATTTTCGCAATGCGTATTATTCTGCTTGGCGCTCCGGGCGCGGGTAAAGGAACTCAGGCTCAGTTCATCATGGAGAAATACGGTATTCCGCAAATCTCCACCGGTGACATGCTGCGCGCCGCTGTAAAATCTGGCTCCGAGCTGGGTAAACAAGCGAAAGACATCATGGACGCAGGCAAGCTGGTGACCGACGAGCTGGTTATTGCTCTGGTCAAAGAGCGCATTGCTCAGGAAGATTGCCGTAACGGTTTCCTTCTGGACGGCTTCCCGCGCACCATTCCTCAGGCTGACGCCATGAAAGAAGCGGGCATCAACGTGGACTACGTTCTGGAGTTCGACGTGCCGGACGAGCTGATCGTTGACCGTATCGTTGGCCGTCGCGTACACGCTGCTTCTGGCCGCGTTTACCACATCAAATTCAACCCACCGAAGGTTGAAGGCAAAGACGACGTGACCGGCGAAGAGCTGACCACCCGTAAAGACGATCAGGAAGAGACCGTGCGTAAACGCCTGGTGGAATACCATCAGATGACCGCGCCGCTGATCGGCTACTACACCAAAGAAGCGCAGGCGGGTAACACCAAATACGCCAAAGTTGACGGCACCAAAGCCGTGGCTGACGTACGTGCAGAGCTGGAAAAAATCCTCGGCTAATCGCGCGCCTCTCACCCGGGCTCCCGGGTGAGAAATATTCTCATCTTACCTATTACAGCAATGGGTTTCGTTTAAACGCATTTCCGCTACAATTGACAACCTATCAAATGGTTAAGAGGCGTGAATGAGTCAGGCGAAAACCGGCATCCTGCTTGCCAATCTGGGCACTCCAGAAGCACCTACATCAGACGCGGTAAAACGCTACCTGCGACAATTTTTAAGCGACACGCGCGTCGTGGATTTCCCGAGACTGCTGTGGTGGCCGCTGCTGCGTGGCGTCATTCTGCCGATTCGTTCTCCGCGCGTCGCCAAACTCTATCAGTCCGTATGGATGGAAGAGGGCTCGCCGCTGATGGTCTACAGCCGTCGCCAGGAAAAAGCGCTGGCCGCCCGCCTGCCGGAGATGCCTGTCGCGCTCGGCATGAGCTACGGCAAACCCTCTCTGGAAAGCGCGGTGGAATCACTGCTGGCGCAGGGCGTGGACCATATCGTCGTGCTGGCGCTCTACCCGCAATACTCCTGCTCGACGGTGGCCGCCGTCTGGGACGAGCTGGCCCGCATACTGGCGACCCGCCGCCGCATTCCGGGCGTGACCTTTATTCGCGACTATGCGGATAACGATCTCTACATCAAGGCGCTTGCCAACAGCGCGCGCGCGTCGTTTGAAAAGCACGGCGAGCCGGATCTGCTGCTCCTTTCCTATCACGGGATCCCGCAGCGTTTCGCCAATGAAGGGGATGATTATCCGCAGCGCTGCCGCGATACCACGCGCGAGCTGGTCTCCGCCCTTGGCCTGCCGCCGGAGAAGGTGATGATGACCTTCCAGTCGCGTTTCGGCCGCGAGCCGTGGCTGACGCCTTATACCGATGAAACCCTCAAAATGCTGGGTGAGAAGGGCGTGAAGCACATTCAGGTGATGTCGCCGGGCTTCTCGGCCGACTGTCTGGAAACGCTGGAGGAGATCGCGGTGCAAAACCGGGAATTTTTCCTTGAGGCTGGCGGCGAAAAGTACGAGTACATTCCGGCGCTTAACGACTCGCCTGAGCATATCGACATGATGGTCTCGCTGGTAACGAACAGCCGCTGATCGCACTCCGGGCCGGGTTTGTGCTACCATTCCCGGCCCATATTCTTCGTACAGTTCAGACCATGAAATTTCCCGGTAAACGCAAATCCAAACACTACTTCCCCGTCGATGCCCGCGATCCGCTCCTGCAGCAAATCCAGCCTGAAAACGAAACCAGCGCGGCATGGGTCGTCGGTATCGATCAGACGCTGGTGGACATTGAAGCGAAAGTGGATGATGCGTTTGTCGCCCGTTACGGTCTGAGCGCCGGTCACTCGCTGGTGATTGAGGACGACGTTGCCGAAGCGCTGTACCAGGAGCTGGTGCGCGAAAACCTGATTACCCATCAGTTCGCCGGTGGCACCATCGGCAATACCATGCATAACTACTCCGTGCTGGCCGACGACCGCTCGGTGCTGCTCGGCGTGATGTGCAGCAATATTGAAATCGGTGGCTATGCCTACCGCTATCTCTGCAACACCTCCAGCCGTACCGATCTGAACTACCTTCAGGGCGTCGACGGGCCTATTGGCCGCTGCTTTACGCTGATTAGCGATTCCGGCGAGCGTACTTTTGCCATCAGCCCGGGTCATATGAATAAGCTGCGCGCCGAGAGTATTCCGGAAGAGGTGATTGCGGGCGCCTCGGCGCTGGTGCTGACCTCCTACCTGGTGCGCTGTAAGCCGGGCGAGCCGATGCCGGAAGCGACCATGAAAGCGATTGAGTACGCGAAGAAATACAACGTGCCTGTCGTTCTGACGCTGGGCACGAAATTTGTTATCGCCGATAACCCGGAGTGGTGGCAGGCGTTCCTGAAAGAGCACGTCTCGATTCTGGCGATGAACGAAGAAGAGGCCGAAGCGCTGACCGGCGAAAGCGATCCGCTGCTGGCGTCTGACAAAGCGCTGGACTGGGTGGATCTGGTGCTCTGCACCGCGGGTCCAGTTGGGCTGTACATGGCGGGCTTCACGGAAGAAGAGAGCAAGCGCAAAACCCAGCACCCGCTGCTGCCCGGTGCGATTGCCGAGTTCAACCAGTACGAGTTCAGCCGCGGCATGCGCTACAAAGATTGTGTGAATCCGCTGCGTATCTACTCCCATATCGCGCCATACATGGGCGGACCGGAGAAGATCATGAACACCAACGGTGCGGGCGACGGCGCGCTGGCCGCACTGCTGCACGACATCACCGCTAACGCCTACCACAAAACCAACGTGCCGAACTCCAGCAAGCACAAGTTCAGCTGGCTGACCTATTCCTCACTGGCGCAGGTGTGTAAATATGCCAACCGCGTGAGCTATCAGGTACTGAACCAGCACTCCCCGCGCTTAACGCGCGGCCTGCCGGAACGGGAAGACAGCCTCGAAGAGGCCTACTGGGACAGATAAAAGCAAAACGGCAACCTGTGGTTGCCGTTTTTAGTGTTTATTCCCTCTCCCTGTGGGAGAGGGTCAGGGTAGGGCATCAGACCGCACCAAACTTACCCCGTCACCCCTTCTTCAACCGGCGGATTCTCCAGCAGCGTCAGCATCGTGTTCGCAATTTCGCGCTCGCCCATCACCACCTTATTAGCACCGCGCTCGGTAATGTACTCCACCTCGTCGTCATAGTGCGCCCGGGCGATAATCTCAATCGTTGGGCACTTCGCGCGCGCGGAAGCCACAATCTCGCCCGCTTCATAGCCGTTAGGTATGGTCAGCAGCAGCCAGCGCGCGCAGTCCAGATGCGCCAGATTCATTATCTCTTCGTTTGCCGCATTGCCCAGCACCGCACGAATCCCGCGCTCGCGCAGCTCGTCGACGCGGGTGCGTGAGGTTTCAATCACCACCAGCGGAATGCCCTGCGCCATTAGTTTCTCACCGAGCAGGCTGCCCACACGGCCAAAGCCGACCAGCAGGGCGTGATTGCAAATATCCACCGGGATCTGCTTCTCTTCTTCGATGGCCTCTTCGAGCGTCTGTTCTTCCAGCGTTTCGGTTTTATCGAGGTATTTTTCCAGCAGGGCAAACAGCACCGGGTTCAGCATAATTGACAGGATCGCCCCCGCCAGCACCAGGTTTTGTCCCGCCTGCGGCAGCAGGTTCAGGGCCATGCCCAGACCGGCCAGAATAAAGGCGAACTCACCGATCTGCGCCAGGCTGGCGGCGATGGTCAACGCCGTACGAGGGGAGTGGCCGAACATTCTCACCAGGAAGAAGGCGGCGAGCGACTTACCAAAGATGATGATCGCCAGCGTGCCCAGCACGGCCAGCGGCTGGTGAATCAGGACCATCGGGTCAAACAGCATCCCGACGGAGACGAAGAACAGCACGGCGAACGCATCGCGCAGCGGCAGAGTGTCGTGCGCCGCGCGGTGGCTCAGCTCGGATTCGTTCAGCACCATCCCGGCGAAGAACGCGCCCAGGGCAAAGGAGACATCAAACAGCTCTACGGCACCAAAAGCGATACCCAGCGCCAGCGCCAGCACGGAGAGGGTAAACAGCTCGCGTGAGCCGGTTGCCGCGCTGCGGGACATGATCCACGGCACCAGACGGCGTCCCACCAGCATCATGATGGCGATAAACGCCACCACCTTACCGATGGTGATACTCATATCCAGCGCCAGCGAGGCCAGGCCGACGTTGTCTTTTTCCATCATCCCGGCGACGGCTGGCAGCAGCACCAGCGTCAGGACCATGACCAGGTCTTCCACAATCAGCCAGCCTATCGCGATTTGCCCGCGCTGGCTGTCTATCAGCTGTCTCTCTTCAAGCGCGCGCAGCAGCACCACGGTGCTGGCGGTTGAGAGACACAGCCCAAATACGATACCGGTCATTAACGACCAGCCCAGCACCGCCGAAAGCGCCATCCCCAGCAGCGTCGCCACCCCAATCTGGGCGATCGCTCCCGGTATGGCGATCGACTTTACCGCCATCAGATCCTTCAGGGAGAAGTGCAGGCCGACGCCAAACATCAGCAGAATCACGCCCAATTCCGCCAGCTCAGGGGCCAGTTTGGTATCCGCCACGAAGCCTGGCGTAAACGGTCCCGCCAGTACACCCGCTAACAGATAGCCGACAAGAGGAGAAATACGCAGCTTATTGGCAATCATGCCGAGGATAAAAGCGAGCACAAGTCCACCAACAATGGTGGTGATAAGCGGTGTGGCGTGGTGCATTCCGTCTCCTTTCGTTGTGGGTGTTCCTTTTTGGCGAAAACCAAAAAACCGAGTAATAGTTTATGACAATTTTTACCCTTATGTTTATGAATTATTGTTGAAGTTTGAATAAAACAGCAATATGTACGTAAAAAAGCGCGTTTTGATAAATTCAGCGAGGGGATGAAGAAGAAACCCTTATGGCATCAGGGTATCAGGTAGCCAAAGTTAAACTTTGGCTACCCGTAATTTACGCTTTGTGACGGTTATCAGGCAGGAATATGGTCAACATCCCAAGAAGCGGCAGGAAAGCGCAGATTTTATAAACCAGGAAGATGCTAGTGTGATCCGCCACCATCCCCAACACCGCCGCGCCCAGCCCGCCCATGCCGAAGGCGAAACCGAAAAAGAGCCCGGAAACCATACCGATACGGCCAGGCAGCAGCTCCTGGGCATAGACCAGAATGGCGGAAAAGGCGGATGCGAGGATAAAACCAATGATCACGGTTAAAATCCCCGTCCATTCAAGGCTGGCGTACGGCAAAATAAGGGTAAACGGCGCCACGCCGAGGATAGAGCCCCAAATGACATATTTACGCCCAATCTTATCACCCACAGGCCCGCCAATAACCGTACCGGCCGCGACGGCGAACAGGAAGGCAAACAGGTGGATCTGCGCATTCTGTACCGATAATCCGAATTTTTGCATCAGATAAAAGGTGTAATAGCTGCTGATGCTCGCCATATAGAAGTATTTCGAGAAAATCAGTACCAGCAGCACGGAAACCGCCAGGATAACCTTGTTGCGCGGCAGGGGATTGATAACCTTCGCTTTAGGTTTACCTTTATTCACGCGATGCTGAGCGGCATACCAGCGGCTGATCTGCGCCAGCACGATGATCGCCAGCAGCGCGGCCAGTACAAACCAGGCCACGTTGCCTTTACCATAAGGGGCAATAATCACCGCGGCCAGCAGCGGGCCGAGAGAGCTGCCAAAGTTACCGCCCACCTGGAAGAGAGACTGCGCCAGACCGTGACGTCCCCCGGAGGCCATGCGCGCCACGCGGGAAGACTCCGGATGGAAAACGGACGAGCCGGTGCCCACCAGCGCGGCGGCAATCAGCACGGCTTCAAAGCTCCCCGCCATCGCCAGCAGCACCAGCCCGCTTAGGGTGAAGCACATGCCTATCGGCAGCGACCACGGCATCGGGTATTTATCCGTCCAGTAGCCGACCACCGGCTGCAGCAGTGAGGAAGCCAGCTGGAAGGTCAGGGTGATCATCCCGATCTGCACGAAGGTTAGTGAGAACTCGGACTGCAGCAGCGGATAAATGGCCAGAATCAACGACTGGATCATGTCGTTGAGCAGGTGCGAGAGACTGATTGCGCCTAAGACTTTAAAGGAGGTGCGCGACGCCGGCGCGCCCGAAATGGGCTGGGTTGATTCACTGATTGCCATAGAGAGAAGTACCACGTTTTTCGTTATTAGAGATGCAGGGTGTAATTATTATCCGACTAACATACCCGCCCGGGACATTTGAAGAAAGTCGCAATTCTGAAAACTTATTTGTCTATTCTTGTTAGTCACTGTAATTTTTGCCTTTGTCTATTGGTCAGGGAGAGAGAAGATGAAGTTAATGAAGCGGGGCGTCGCGCTGGCGCTCATCGCCGCATGGGGCCTGGTAAGCCTGCCCGCGCAGGCGTATGAAAAAGACAAAACCTATAAAATCACCATTCTGCATACCAACGATCACCACGGTCATTTCTGGCGCAGCGAATACGGCGAATATGGCCTGTCGGCACAAAAAACGCTGGTGGACGGCATTCGTAAAGAGGTGGCGGCCCAGGGCGGCAGCGTGCTGCTGCTGTCGGGGGGGGATATCAATACCGGCGTGCCGGAATCCGATTTACAGGACGCGGAACCTGATTTTCGCGGCATGAACCTGATTGGCTACGACGCGATGGCCGTGGGTAACCACGAGTTCGATAATCCGCTGACCGTGCTGCGTCAGCAGGAAAAATGGGCCAAATTTCCCTTCCTCTCCGCCAATATTTACCAGAAAAGCACCGGCGAACGTCTGTTTAAGCCGTGGGCGCTGTTTAAGCGCCAGGATCTGAAAATTGCGGTCATCGGCTTAACCACTGACGATACGGCGAAAATTGGCAACCCCGAGTTCTTTACCGATATCGAATTCCGCAAACCGGCAGACGAAGCGAAGCTGGTAATTCAGGAGCTGCAGCAAAACGAGAAGCCGGACGTGATTATCGCCACCACGCACATGGGGCACTACGACAACGGCGAGCACGGCTCTAACGCGCCCGGCGACGTGGAAATGGCGCGCAGCCTGCCCGCGGGCTCGCTGGCAATGATTGTGGGCGGTCACTCACAGGATCCGGTGTGCATGGCCTCGGAGAACAAAAAGCAGGTGGACTACGTGCCGGGCACGCCGTGCGCGCCGGACCGTCAGAACGGTATCTGGATTGTTCAGGCGCACGAGTGGGGCAAATACGTCGGCCGGGCGGATTTCGAGTTCCGTAACGGCGAAATGAAGCTGGTTCATTATCAGCTCATCCCGGTCAACCTGAAGAAGAAAGTCACCTACCCGGACGGGAAAAGTGAGCGCGTACTCTTCACGCCAGAGATCGCTGAAAACCAGCAGATGCTCTCCCTGCTGACGCCGTTCCAGAACAAAGGCAAGGCGCAGCTGGACGTGAAAATCGGCACGCTGAACGGTCGTCTGGAGGGGGACCGCAGTAAAGTTCGCTTCGTGCAGACCAACATGGGGCACCTGGTGCTGGCGGCGCAAATGGCGCGTACCGGCGCTGACTTCGGCGTGATGAGCGGCGGCGGTATTCGTGATTCCATCGAGGGCGGAAACATTACCTATAAAGACGTCCTGAAGGTGCAGCCGTTCGGCAACGTGGTGGTCTATGCGGACATGAGCGGGAAAGAGGTGATTGACTACCTGACCGCCGTGGCGCAGATGAAGCCGGATTCCGGGGCCTATCCGCAGTTTGCTAACGTCAGCTTCGTCGCGAAAGACGGCAAGCTTAATGACCTGAAGATCAAAGGCGAACCGGTTGACCCGGCCAAGACTTACCGTCTGGCGACGTTAAGCTTTAACGCCACCGGCGGCGACGGCTATCCGCACATTGATAACAAACCGGGCTACGTAAATACCGGCTTTATTGATGCGGAAGTGCTGAAGCAGTTCATCGAGCAGAATTCGCCGATTGACGTGAATGCCTACGAGCCGAAAGGTGAGGTGAGCTGGCAGTAGTGGTGTGCGGCCTGATGCCCTCACCCCAACCCTCTCCCACCGGGAGAGGGTGCGAACACAAAAAACGGTAACGCCTGTTACCGTTTTGCTTTTACCTCGCAGCCGCTACCGGGCAATTTTCTCAATCCCGCCGCGCAATATCCGCAAACTTCGCGTCCAGCATTTTCGCCAGGTCGCCCGCCGCCAGCTCGATATCCAGCCCGCGTTTGCCGCCGGATATAAAGATGGTTTCAAACTCTTGTGAAGGGGCATCAATCAGCGTCGGCAGGCGTTTTTTCTGCCCGAGCGGACTGATCCCGCCCACCAGATAGCCCGTAGTGCGCTGCGCCACCATCGGATCCGCCATATCCACCTTCTTCGCCCCCAGCGCTTTGGCGACTTTCTTCAGATCCAGCTGCCCCGCCACCGGAGTAACCGCGACGGCGAGGTGTTTCATATCGCCATTCACCGCCACCAGCAGCGTTTTATAAACCTGGTCGGCATTCAGCCCCAGCTTGCGCACCACTTCATCACCAAAGTTAGTTTCATTCGGATCGTGATCGTAAGTGTGGATCCGGAAAGAAATGTTGTTTTTTTCGAGTAATTTAACGGCGGGAGTCATAGCTATCCTTCTTACGACAGACAAATCATGCACACAGCATACGCCTGACGTTTGTCTAAAAAATAGCACCATCTTGCGCAATAGTATTGGCAGTGATGGTTACTTTGAGCGACAATCGGCTCAACCGAAGGTCTCCTTCGGCATAATAAAAACGATGAAATTCCTCTTTGACGGGCCAATAGAAATATTGGCCATTTTTTTATTTCAACAGTGACGGCAAATTCCCTTCTCCGTATAAATGTAACGCCCCAACCGCCACCACGTAATGCCCCGCAGGTAACGCATGCAGCGTCTGCCGCCAGGCTTTGTTACGCGCGTTCATCAACACATCGTATAACGATTCGCTGAACGTCGACGGTAACGCCAGCTTACCGTCCGCTGGCGGCGCGTCCAGCCACCAGCCAATCATGGTCTGCAGCAGGCGCGCGTTGGTGTGCCAGTGGGTCAACGTATCATCCAGCAGCATCAGGCCGTCGTCGGGAAGCTGCCGCAGAAGCGCAATCTGGCTGTCCGTCCCTTCCAGCTCGATGATGGGCATACTGCGCGCCCTTGCCGCGTTAAGTAGCTGGTAATCAATGCCGTAATCACCGCGCAGGCCCAGACGCTGCGCCTGCGTAGCCTGCAGCACCATCGCAATTTGCCAGAGCGGCAGGGTGTCAATCATGGAGAGCGACACGCCGGTTTCATCCGCGACGCGCGTCAGTTCCGCAAGCTGGGTTTCATTCAGACGCTCCGCCAGGGTGAGATCGCTCTCAAGCCCGGCAAACGGCGACTCCTGACCCGAAATGTCCGCCTCAACGATCAGCGCATCAGCGTGTTTCAGCAGTTTAATCAGGCCGGGTGGCAGGGGAGACATATCCTGCGTACCCATATGAATACTGCCGACCAGATGCAGGTGCTGCCCGCCAGGGAGAGAGATATCCAGACCGGGCCAGGCATAACGGCGAGGAAAGAGGGCGCGAAACGATGCTTTTATACGATTAAACAGACCCATACGCGCTCCATGAACGGAAAGGTTCATGCTAGCGCGTACGGGTACAACGTTCAATCCTTCGGTTTAAACCGCAACAGACGGTTGGCGTTGCTCACCACGGTGATGGAGGAGAGCGCCATCGCCGCGCCCGCGACCACTGGGTTAAGCAGCGTGCCGGTCAGCGGCCACAAAATACCGGCCGCGATTGGGATACCGAGCGAGTTATAGATAAATGCCCCCAGCAGGTTCTGCTTCATGTTGCGCAGCGTGGCTTTTGAAATGTCCAGCGCGTCGGCAACCCCCATCAGGCTATGGCGCATCAGCGTAATGGCCGCTGTTTCAATGGCCACATCGCTGCCGCCGCCCATAGCAATCCCCACGTCCGCCTGGGCCAGCGCCGGGGCATCGTTGATGCCGTCGCCGACCATCGCCACCTGACGACCCTGACTTTGCAGCTTCTTGATGGCGTCCGCTTTACCGTCCGGCAGTACGCCTGCAATAACCTCATCAATTCCGGCTTCTTTCGCGATGGCGTTGGCCGTTGTCGGATTGTCCCCGGTCAGCATCACCAGACGGTAGCCCGCACGGTGCAGGCGCTGCAGGGCGTCCACGCTGTCCTGGCGAAGCGGATCGCGCACGACCAGCAGCGCGGCGGCTTTGCCATCCACCGCCAGCAGAACCGGGGTGGCGCCCTGAGACGCCTGCGCTTTCAGCTCGCTTTCCAGGGCGGCGGTATCAATACCGTTTTCATTAAGCAATGCCTGGTTGCCCAGCAGCAGCGTATGGCCTTCTGCTTCACCGCTCACGCCGAGCCCGCGCAGGGTGCGGAAATTGCTGACCTGCGCCACGGCAGAAGCATTCGCTTTATCGAGAATGGCGCGCGCCAGCGGATGGCTGGAGCCTTGCTCCAGCGCGGCGGCGAGACGCAATGCCTCTTCTTGCGCAATGCCTGCGGTAGTGACGGCCACCACCTGCGGTTTGCCTTCGGTCAGCGTGCCGGTTTTATCAAACACCAGCGTGTCAAGGGTGCTGGCCCGCTGCAGCGCGTCCGCATCCCGCACCAGTACGCCAAATTCGGCCGCGCGGCCTACGCCGGAGATAATCGACATCGGGGTCGCCAGGCCAAGGGCGCAAGGACAGGCGATGATCAGCACCGTGGTGGCGATCACCAGGGTGTAAACAATCTGCGGTGCGGGGCCGAAGAAATACCAGATCGCCGCGCTCAGCAGGGCAATGCCGACCACCACCGGCACAAAAATGGCCGAGATCCTGTCAGCAAGCTGGCCAATTTCCGGCTTGCTGCTCTGGGCCTGGCGCACCATGCGGATAATACGCGACAGCGTCGTGTGGCTGCCGACGGCGCTGGCGGTAAAAAGCACGCTGCCGTCCTGCACCACCGTACCGGCATGAACGGCGTCGCCATCTGATTTCTGCTGGGGGATAGGCTCGCCGGTCAGCATCGCTTCATCCAGCCAGGCTTCGCCCTGGGTTATCTTACCGTCAACGGGAACGCGATCGCCCGTCGTCAGGCGCAGCGTCATGCCGGGCTGAACTTCCGCCAGCGGGACGCTTTTCTCACCCTCGTCCGTGACCACGCGGGCCGTCGGCGGGGTTAAATCAAGCAATCTTTCCAGCGCTTTCGAGGAGCGCTGACGGGCGCGGGCTTCCAGCATGTGGCCCAGGTTAATCAGGCCGATAATCATCGCGCTGGCTTCATAATAGAGATGCCGCGCTTCCATCGGGAACCACTGGGGCCAGACGTTCACGCTCATTGAATAGAGCCACGCCGCGCCGGTACCGAGCGCCACCAGCGTATCCATCGTCGCGGTGCGGTTTTTCAGGCTCTTCCAGGCGCTAGTGAAAAAATGCCCGCCTGCAAACACCATCACCGCAAGGGTAATCAGGCCAATCACCAGCCACAGCGTGCGGTTGTCGTCGGTGACCATCATGTTGTCACCCATCATGCCCCACACCATCACCGGAATACCCACCAGCAGGGCGACAATCGCCTGCCAGCGGAAGCGCTTCATGGTGGCGATAGCCGTTTCCTGCTGGCGCTCGCGGCGTTCGGCATCATCTTCGATGGCCTCTGCGCCATAGCCCGCTTTCTCAACGGCCTGCACTAAATCTGCGGCGGAGGCGCTGCCCATCACCAGCGCAGTGCGCTCCGCGAGGTTTACCCGTGCCTGCGCGACGCCCGGTACGGCCTGCAAGGCGTTTTGTACCCGGGAGACGCAGCTGGCGCAGCTCATGCCGTTGATCAGCAGCTGTTGGCTGTCGTCAATATCATCAGCAGCCGGAAGCTCAGGAGTGGCCGCTGTCAGCGCTTCCGACGGGGATGATGACTCTGCCAGCGGTTTAGCCTTTGGGTGGCTTAACTCCGCCCCGTAACCGGCCTGCTTGATGGTATCGATCAGCGCATCCGCGCTGGCGCTGCCTGTTACGGCGGCATGATCGATAGTCACGTCAGCGCTTTCAACGTCAGGGCGCTGTTCCAGGCTTTCTTTAACGCGTTTGACGCAGTGGCCGCATGAGAGGCCGTCCAGCGTCAGGTCGATAGTGTGAGACATAACAAAACTCCCGTATAATGAACTGGTCAGTAGTTGACCGGAGTAACGCTTTTCGCTAACTGTTATGAAGGTTAAACCTTCCATCAAGGGGAAGGTCAAGGGGGAAATGTGAATATCAGTGACGTGGCAAAAAAAACCGGCTTAACCAGCAAGGCAATCCGCTTTTATGAAGAGAAGGGGCTGGTGACGCCGCCGCTGCGCAGCGAAAACGGCTACCGCAGCTACACGCAGCTGCATCTGGATGAACTGACGCTGCTGCGCCAGGCAAGACAGGTCGGTTTTAATCTGGAAGAGTGCGGCGAGCTGGTAAACCTGTTCAACGATCCGAAGCGTCACAGCGCCGACGTGAAAAAACGCACGCTGGAAAAAGTGGCCGAGATTGAACGCCACATCATTGAGCTGCAGGCGATGCGCGAACAGCTGCTGCAGCTCGCGGAATCCTGTCCGGGGGATGACAGCGCCGACTGCCCGATTATCGACAATCTTGCCGGCTGCTGTCATCGTAAGGCTTCTGCTTAGCAGGCTTTCACCCGCAGGGTAATGCCTTCCACAGCAATGACCTCAACCCGCGTGCCGGCGCTGAGGTCGTCGTCGGCGACCACCGGCCACGAGCTGTCGCCCACGCGCATATGCCCGCGCCCGTTTACCAGCGCGGTGTCGAGCGTAAAACGCTTGCCGACAATCTGCTGTCCGCGCTGGTTGAGGTGCGCGTCCAGCGGTTTTTGCTCGTTAACCCGCCGGTTTAGCCAGCGCCACCACAGCCACGCGGCCACCAGCGTGAGCACGGCAAACAGTGCGCCCTGCCACGCCCAGTCCAGGGGAAGGATCCAGACCAGAAGGCCCGTAATGACGGCGGCAACACCGCTCCAGAGCAGGTAGCCGTTGCCGCCCAGCATCTCCGCCGCCAGCAATAAGCCACCGAGGCTTAGCCAGAAGGCGTGAGGATGTGCAACAATCAGCTCAATCATTTTTTACGCTCGTTTCCGCTGTCTTTAATCAGCTCGGCAATACCGGCGATAGAGCCCATCAGGCTGCTGGCTTCCAGCGGCATCATCACCACTTTGCTGTTGTTCGCGGAGCCTATCTCTTTCAGCGCATCGGTATATTTTTGCGCGACAAAGTAGTTCACGGCCTGGATGTCACCTGCGGCAATCGCCTCAGACACCATCTGAGTGGCGCGGGCTTCCGCTTCGGCTGAACGTTCACGCGCTTCTGCCTGTAAGAACGCGGACTGACGATCGCCTTCCGCTTTCAGGATCTGCGACTGCTTTTCCCCTTCCGCTTTGAGGATCTCCGCCTGACGCACCCCTTCGGCTTCCAGAATATAGGCGCGCTTGGTTCGCTCGGCCTTCATCTGGGCGTTCATGGAGGCGATCAGCTCAGCCGGCGGACGCACGTCGCGGATCTCGATACGGGTGACTTTGATCCCCCACGGGTTGGTTGCCTCATCGACAATGTGCAGCAGGCGGGTATTGATGCTGTCGCGCTGGGAAAGCATCTCGTCCAGCTCCATCGAGCCGAGCACGGTACGGATGTTGGTCATCGTCAGGTTGACGATCGCCAGCTCAAGGTTGCTGACCTCATAGGCCGCTTTCGGCGCATCAATCACCTGAATAAAGCAGACGGCGTCGATGGTGACGTTGGCGTTATCCTTGGAGATGTTCTCCTGAGACGGAATGTCCAGTACCTGTTCCATCATGTTGATCTTGCGACCAATCCGGTCCATGAACGGAACAATCAGGCTTAAGCCCGGCTGGAGGGTATTGGTGTAGCGACCGAAACGCTCGACGGTCCACTGATAACCCTGAGGGACAATTTTGACGCCTGCGCCCACGATAACCAGCGCAACGAAAATAAGGACAGGAACAACGATAAGCATAAAAACCTCCTGTTTTGCATGCTGTGACGAGTGAAAGTGTGTGTTTATTGCTCGTAAGTATAGGTAAAGTCAGAGATGAATCCATCACCCGCTTCGGCAATGGCTTTCGATAATCCCTGGTAGTACTTCTCCAGCCCCAGCGCTTCGATACGCTGGATCTGTTCGCGGATAGGGGCGCAGAACAGAACGGCATTCCCCGCTTCTACGCGTTTGTTATTCGGTGGAAGATCGCCCGCGATGGCCTTGAACCACGTCCTGATACCCTGCTTTAAATTATGCGGCGCTTTAGTCAGGTTATCCATGCCCGTCAGGACCTGCAGAGTAGGAAACTCATCGGCCAGCACGGCGGTTTTCATGCGCGCAAAGAACTGGCTGAACAATTCAAACGATCCCAGATCGGTCACGCGCGGTTTGGTCGTTTTGCCGTTTTTATTGCCGATTTTCCCTGCGGCTGACGCTGCGGCCGGAACCGCATTCACCTTTTCCAGCTCCAGTCCGAATAACAAATTACAGTGCGCGCGGCGCTCTTTCAGCGGGTAGGACATCAGCACGTCAATGAATTGGGTGGCCTTTACATCCGCAAGATCGTGGTTGATAAGCCACTGGGTACGAGAAAATTCAGCCGGAGAGACGAACCAGTCGGGTACTTCATTGAAACGTTTTGATTTTCCCTTGCCGTCAAATTCCAGGAAGTGTGTCCCGTTGCCGAAGGCGAAATAGCAATTTTTGAAACTGCCAATCGTGGTGTTCACGATGAGCGCCTTCTTAACAAAATCCACCACCTCTGCACCAATGACAAAACGCGTGAGTTCCGAAGATTTGATGACTTCCATTAATGTTTCGACATCAGGAACGCCAGGCTTCAGGGAAGGAAACTCATAAAAGATATGTGCCATGCTGCTTACTTCCTGTAGTGATGGTGGAGACAAATGACAAACAAAAAGTTTAACACTTGCTTTAGCGTGAGGCTATTCGCTCTGTGCGCACGAAAGGATTATGCTACAGGCGGTTATTACACGAAGCGGTTAACGGAAGCGTAATGAACGATAAAAAAGAACTATTACATCTCAGGGATATTGGATTTCGTGCCGGAGAAAACATTATTCTTCAGCACGTCGGGTTTAGCCTGTCGCCGGGCGAGTTTAAATTAATCACGGGCCCTTCAGGCTGCGGTAAAAGCACGCTGCTGAAAATTGTGGCCTCACTCCTCAGCCCGACGGAGGGCACCCTTCTGTTTGAAGGACAGGATATCGCAACACTGTCCCCGGAAAACTATCGCCAGCAGGTCTCCTACTGCGTGCAAACCCCCGCGCTTTTTGGCGATACGGTTTATGACAACCTGATTTTCCCGTGGCAAATCCGCAATAAAACGCCGGAGCCGGAAAAGTTTATCAGCGATCTTGCCCGCTTTGGTCTGGCGCAGGAGACGTTAACCAAATCCATCTCTGCGCTGTCGGGCGGAGAAAAGCAGCGCGTCTCGCTGATCCGCAACCTGCAGTTTTTACCGAAGGTGCTTTTGCTGGACGAAATTACCAGCGCGCTCGATGACGTCAACAAGCGCAACGTTAACGAGATTATTCATCGCTACGCCCGGGAGCAGAATATTGCCGTGCTGTGGGTGACGCACGACGCTAATGAAATAACCCATGCGGATGACGTGATTACGCTTCAGCCGCACGGCGGGAAAATGCAGGAGGCTAACCGTGGGTGAGCATAACATTACCAATGAATCACTGGCGTTTTCGATGGTGCTGGTGCTGATTGCGATTGTGGTCAGCTACCGGGAAAAGCTGGGGCTGGAAAAAGATATTGTGTGGAGTATCTGCCGCGCGGTGGTTCAGCTCATCATCGTCGGCTATGTGCTGAAGTATATTTTCAACGTCAACCACGCTGTGCTGACGCTGCTGATGGTGCTCTTTATCTGTTTCAACGCGGCGTGGAATGCGAAAAAACGCAGTAAATATATAGATAAGGCGTTTATCTCTTCGTTTATCGCTATTACCACCGGGACGGCGCTCACGCTGGCGGTGCTGGTGCTCTCCGGCTCGATTGCCTTTACGCCGATGCAGGTTATCCCTATCTCAGGGATGATCGCGGGGAACGCCATGGTGGCCGTTGGGCTGTGTTATAACAATCTCGGCCAGCGCTTCAGCAGTGAACAGCAGCAGCTTCAGGAGAAGTTAAGCCTGGGAGCGACGCCTAAAGTGGCCTCGGCGCGGCTGATTCGTGAGAGCATTCGCTCATCGCTGATCCCAACGGTCGATTCAGCCAAAACGGTGGGGTTGGTGAGCCTGCCGGGAATGATGTCGGGGCTGATTTTTGCCGGTATCGATCCGGTAAAAGCGATTAAGTATCAGATCATGGTGACGTTTATGCTGCTTTCCACGGCAAGCCTGTCAACCATCATTGCCTGCTACCTGACCTATCGGAAGTTCTACAACGCGCGTCACCAGTTGGTGGTGACGCAATTAAAGAAAACGGGTTAAGCCTGTTTTGTAGGCCCGGTAAGCGTTAGCGCCACCGGGCATTTTTTTGTTAGTACAGCAGCGCGTACAGCTGACGACGATACTTCGACGCCAGCGCGTCTCCGGTGCCCAGCGCGGCCAGAATTTCCTGGAACATCTTACGCGCCTGACCGTCTGCGGCTGCCAGGTCTTTTTGCAGGTGGCTGAACAGCAGCTCCAGCGCCTCTTCGTTACGCCCGACCTGGTGCAGCTGCAGCGCCAGCTGGCTTGCCAGCGCAGCGTCGGCCGGGTTGTCGGCAACCTGCTGCTGCAGCTGCTGAATTTCCGGGGTGTCCGCGGCCTGTTTCAGCAGCTCAATCTGCGCGACCAGACCCTGATAGCGGGTGTCCTGATCCTGGAGCGGAACCGTCTTGAGAACGGCTTCCGCGTCTTCTGAACGGTGCAGGGCGATCTGCGTTTCCGCAAGCAGCAGGCCGATCTGGCTATTCTGATTCGACAGCTGCCACGCCTCTTTGAGCAGCGGCAGCGCCTCGTCGTATTTACCTTCCTGCATCAGCGCCATGCCTTCCTGCGCTTTCAGCTCTTCTTCGCGCGGCAGCACTTTATCCAGCAGGGCGCGAATCGCCTCTTCCGGCTGCGGCCCCTGGAAGCCATCAACGGGCTGACCGTTCTGGAACAGATAAACGGTAGGAATGGCGCGCAGACCAAACTGAGACGCCACCATCGGCTCGGCGTCACAGTCCAGCTTGGCGAGAATGAACTGACCGTTGTACTGGGCAGCAAGGCTTTCCAGCACCGGCGTCAGCTGCAGGCAGTGTTGGCTGCGTTCAGACCAGAAGTAGAACAGGATCGGTTTGGTCATCGACTGTTCAAGGGTCTGTTGCAGGTTAGCTTCTGTAATATTGACGATATTCTGTACGGACATGCGGCTTTCTCTTTTGTCGGTTTGTTCTTTACATGGGGATGAGCGTCGTCGCTTCAACTCAACCGTGCAAAATTTTGTCCATCATCCGGCCCGGCAGCAGGCGCTTTAACCAGCCTACGGCGTGGGTGACCAGCGTTACCGGATAGCGCATTTTGGGATGTTCGCTCTCAAAAGCATGGCGCACTTTGGCCACCACCGCCTCTGGCCCGAGGGTAAAACGTGCGGCGATGCCGGGGTTTTCGACCGGCTTATCCGCCTGCGTCTGGTTCACGTTTTCGGTAAAGCGGGTGCGGATCGGGCCGGGTTCAATCAGGCTGACCTTGATGCCGCTGTGGCGCAGCTCCATGCGCAGGGCGTCGGACCAGGCCTCCAGCGCATATTTGCTGGCGGCGTAGGCGCCGCGGCCGGGGGTGGAAATCAGCCCCATCACTGACGATGTCATCACGATGCGCCCTTCACCGTGCGGCAGCATCGCGGGGAGCAGACGCATGGTGAGCTGATGCACGCCGAAGAAGTTGGTCGAAAACTGTTTCTCCAGCGTTTCGCGGGAGAGCGTATCCAGCGGGCCATACACGCCGTAGCCGGCATTGTTAAAGAGCCCGTACAGACGATTGTCGGTCAGCGCGATCACTTCATCGGCGGCGCGTTCAACGCTCTCCGGCGAGTCCATATCCAGCAGCACGCCGGTAAAGCCCAGCCCGTTCATGCGTTCGACATCGTCGGGTTTGCGACAGGCCGCCAGCACCCGAAACCCCTGGCGCTTCAGTTCGAGCGCGCTTTCCAGGCCGATTCCACTGGAACATCCTGTAATTAAGACCGATTTTTGCATAACTTTACCTGTCAGAATCTCCGCTTAATCAGGAGTCATGTTTAACTAAAGGAGCCAGCCGCGTTGCCATCCAGTCGGCAATAAACGGCTGAGCATCGCGATTGGGGTGGATCCCGTCGTCTTGCATCCACTGGGGTTTGAGATACACCTCTTCCATGAAAAATGGCAGCAGCGGAATATCAAACTCTTTGGCAAGCTTAGGGTAGATCGCGCTAAAGGCTTCATTATACCGACGACCGTAGTTGGCCGGCAGGCGAATTTGCATCAGCAGCGGCTGGGCGTTTGCCGCCTTAATGTCCTGTAAAATGGTGCGCAGCGTTTGCTCGGTTTGCTGAGGCTGAAAACCGCGCAATCCATCGTTACCGCCAAGCTCCACCAGCACCCAGCGAGGCTGATGCTGTTTGAGCAGCGCAGGCAGGCGCGACAGGCCCTGCTGCGAGGTATCGCCGCTGATGCTGGCGTTGATTACCGACGTCTTGCTCTGCCATTTGTCGTTGAGCAGCGCGGGCCAGGCCGCGCTGGCCGCCATGCGATAGCCTGCGCTCAGGCTGTCGCCGAGAACCAGTAACGTGTCCGCAGCCGCCGCGCGGAAGGTCATCAGAATCAAAAACAGGAAGGGCAAATGCCAGCGGAAAACAGTGTTGAAGTTCATCATCTTAAGAAGTCCGTCGGTCAGGGGGAACACGAGCTTTCCATCCTTACTGGAGTTGAACTCGTTGTCAAACGCGCTGAAACCATCGCGCTGATTGGCGAATCCGGCTCCGGTAAGTCCACGCTGCTGGCGATTTTGGCCGGTCTGGACGACGGCAGCGGCGGCGAGGTCCATCTTGTCGGGCAACCGCTGCATCAGCTTGATGAAGAGGCGCGGGCCGCGCTGCGCGCGCGTCACGTTGGTTTTGTCTTCCAGTCCTTCATGCTGATCCCGACCCTGAACGCGCTTGAAAACGTCGAACTCCCGGCGCTGCTTCGCGGTGAAAACAGCCGTGAAAGCCGGGCGCACGCGAAGGCGCTGCTGGAGCAGCTCGGTCTGGGCAAGCGTCTCGACCATCTTCCCGCACAGCTTTCCGGCGGCGAGCAGCAGCGCGTGGCGCTGGCGCGGGCGTTTAACGGTCGTCCCGAAGTCCTGTTTGCCGATGAGCCCACCGGTAACCTTGACCGTAAAACCGGAGACCGGATTGCCGACCTGCTGTTTTCGCTCAACCGCGAGCACGGCACCACGCTGATCCTCGTGACCCACGATCCTCAGCTCGCCGCCCGCTGCGATCGCCGCCTGCGGCTGGTGAACGGTATTCTTCAGGAGGAGGCATGATTACCCGCTGGTTCTGGCGCGAGTGGCGTTCCCCCTCGCTGCTGATTGTCTGGCTGGCGCTAAGCCTGGCGGTGGCCTGCGTGCTGGCGCTCGGCAGCGTCAGCGACCGCATGGAAAAAGGGCTCAGCCAGCAGAGCCGGGAGTTTATGGCGGGGGACCGGGCGCTGCAAAGCTCCCGCCCGGTGCCGTCGGGCTGGATTGCAGAGGCGCGTAAAGAAGGGCTGAAGGTGGGGGAGCAGATAAGCTTCCAGACCATGACCTTTGCGGGCGACACGCCGCAGCTCGCCAGCGTTAAAGCCGTCGATGATATCTACCCGATGTACGGCGAACTGCAGACCAGCCCGCCCGGGCTGAAGCCCAAGCCCGGCACGGTGCTGCTGGCATCACGTCTGATGGCGCTTCTGAACCTGAAACCCGGCGACAGTATCGACGTCGGTGACGCCACGCTGAAAATCGCCGGGGAAGTGGTGCAGGAGCCTGACTCCGGCTTTAACCCCTTCCAGCTTGCGCCGCGCCTGCTGATGAACACCGCGGATGTTGCGGCAACCCATGTTGTTCAGCCGGGCAGCCGCGTCACCTGGCGCTATAAGTTTGGCGGCACGCCTGCCCAGCTTGACGCGTACGAAAAATGGCTTCTGCCGCAGCTCAAACCAGAGCACCGCTGGTACGGGCTGGAGCAGGACGAAGGGGCGCTCGGTAAATCTCTTGAGCGTTCTCAGCAGTTCCTGCTGCTTTCGGCACTGTTGACCCTGCTGCTGGCGGTGGCGGCGGTTGCCGTGGCGATGGGGCATTACTGCCGCAGCCGTTACGACCTGGTGGCGATCCTCAAAACCCTGGGGGCGGGCAGGGCGCAGCTGCGCAAGCTGATTGTCGGCCAGTGGCTGATGCTGCTGATTCTGTCCGCGCTGACCGGCGGAATAATGGGGCTGCTGTTTGAAAAACTGCTGATGGTGATGCTGAAGCCGGTGCTCCCGGCCGCCTTGCCGCCGGCCAGCCTCTGGCCGTGGCTGTGGGCGATGGGCGCAATGACGGTGATTTCGCTGCTGGTGGGGCTACGCCCCTACCGCCTGCTGCTCGCGACGCAGCCGCTGCGCGTGCTTCGCAACGATGTGGTGGCGAACGTCTGGCCGCTGAAGTTCTACCTTCCGGTGATTATTGCCGTGGCGGTGGGGCTGCTGGCGTGGCTGATGGGGGGCAGCACGCTGCTGTGGGCGGTACTGACCGGGGCGGTTGTGCTGGCGCTGCTGTGCGGCGTGCTGGGCTGGATACTGCTCAACGTCCTGAAGCGGCTCACGGTGAAATCCCTGCCCGTGCGCCTGGCGGTCAACCGCCTGCTGCATCAGCCGTGGTCAACGCTGAGCCAGCTGTCGGCGTTTTCGCTGTCGTTTATGCTGCTAGCGCTGCTGTTAGTGCTGCGCGGCGATCTGCTGGATCGCTGGCAGCAGCAGCTTCCCCCGGAAAGCCCGAACTATTTCCTGATCAACATTGCCCCTGAGCAGGTCACGCCGCTGAAGGGCTTCCTGTCGGAGCATCACATTATCCCTGAGTCGTTCTATCCCATCGTGCGCGCGCGTCTGACGCAGATCAACGGTCAGCCAACGGAGGGGAATAAGGACGAGTCGCTGAACCGCGAGCTGAACCTGACCTGGCAGGAGAAACGCCCTGACCATAACCCGATAACCGCCGGCACCTGGCCGCCGAAAGCGGGGGAAGTCTCGATGGAAGAGGGGCTGGCGATGCGGCTGAACGTGAAGCTCGGGGACAGCGTCACCTTTACCGGCGATACCCAGGATTTTACCGCGAAAGTCACCAGCCTGCGTAAAGTGGACTGGGAAAGCCTGCGGCCAAACTTCTTCTTTATCTTCCCGCCGGGCGCGCTGGACGGGCAGCCGCAGAGCTGGCTGACCAGCTTCCGCTGGGAAAACGGCAACGGCATGCTGACCCAGCTCAACCGGGAGTTTCCAACGGTCAGCCTGCTGGATATCGGGGCGATCCTGAAGCAGGTAGGGCAGGTGCTGGAGCAGGTGAGCCGCGCGCTGGAGGTCATGGTGGTGCTGGTGACGATCTGCGGCGTGCTGTTGCTGCTGGCTCAGGTACAGGTGGGCATGCGCCAGCGCCATCAGGAGCTGGTTGTCTACCGCACGCTAGGGGCCGGTAAGCGGCTGCTGCGAATGACGCTCTGGAGCGAGTTTGCGCTGCTGGGGCTGGTGGCGGGTCTGGTAGCGGCCATTGGCGCGGAAACGGCGCTGGCGGTGCTGCAGACAAAGGTCTTCGACTTCCCGTGGGAGCCTGACTGGCGTCTCTGGTTGACCCTGCCTCTGTGCGGCGCTGCGCTGCTTTCCCTCTGCGGCGGCTGGCTCGGCACGCGGCTGCTAAAGGGCAAAGCCCTGTTCCGTCAGTTTGCGAGTTGATTTAGAACTGTGATAGTTGCGCACCGGGTTTTAATGCCGGTGCGCAATGTTTAAATAGCACAAAGTGATAATACCCACTCATTTAGTAGCACAAAACATTAAAAACCCGACCCCACAGCCCGATTATTTCCAGTTAATATTCACCCGCTAAATATTTAGCAGCGTGTCTATTAAGGAAAAATAATGACTATAAAAAAATCAGCGCTGGCGGCAACGATCGGCGCGGCAGTGGCATTGACTACCTTCGCTTCTCAGGCGGAAATCACCGTTCTTAAGCAGGATCCTCAGGCGGGTAACCCGCTGAGCCGCCTGAACTTTACCGTTGGCGGCAGTATTCGTCCTCAGTTCCAGAACATGACCGGCGACGATGGTAAAAACAGCTACAAGCGTAACGGCTTTGACGGCGGCACCCGTTTCCGTTTCGCGGCTGATTATTATCTGTTTGATGACATCAGCTGGATCAGCTACTACGAGCTGGGTGTCAATATTCCTGCGCAGTTTAACTGGGATCATCACTACGCCGACGGCGCACACGACACCACGCGTCGTATGCTCTATACCGGTCTGAAGAGCGACACCTGGGGTACGCTGACCTTCGGTCAACAGAACAGCGTTTACTATGATGTGGTGGGCGCGAAAACCGATATCTGGGACTACGACATGATCGGCCAGGCTCCGGGTAACGGGATCAACGGCGATTACGACGGTTCTTACCGTTCACGCCAGATGCTGAAATATAAGAAAACCGTGGGTGATGCCGATATTTATGCATCCTACCTGTTTGAAGACAGCGAATACCTGCCGGGCAACGGCCTGCGCTACAAGCGTAAAGGCGGCGGCTCGCTGGGTCTGGATTACCACCTGACCACCGACCTGACCTGGGGCGCGGCGTGGAACTACACCCGCGCGGACATGCGTAACCCGGACAACGGCGACAGCAAAACCTACGACCAGAACATCCTCGGTACCGCGCTGAGCTGGACGCCGGACAACTGGACCTTCTCCGCTGGCGGCGGCTGGTACCAGAACTTCCTGACCACCAAAAAAGTGTCTGTTAACGACTACTTCGCCGGTGATGCATGGGGTATTGAATACTTTGCGGGCTACAAGTTCCCAATCGGTCAGTACGCGGTCAAATCCATCCAGCCTTACTTCATGGGTGACCGTATTGAGTACGTGAACGGCCGTAACTACCAGCGCATCGACAACGGCGTGGGTATCAGCTTCCAGCTGGATTACGGCTTCCGCGTGGATTACGAACACGTGTTCACATCCAGCACCGACAACCTGGGCGATATGAACTTGGTGCGTCTGCGTTACGACTTCTAAGTCGTTTTGTAGTGGGCGGCCTGATGCCCTCACCCTGACCCTCTCCCACGGGGAGAGGGAACAAACATTAAAAACGGCAACCCTGGTTGCCGTTTTGCTTTTACCTCGCCATCCGACTTTATTTTAGCGATCAAGCCATTCGGCAACGTCTTCAAACGTCCCGCGATACACAATCTTCTCCGCCTTTTTCTCCAGCTGATAGCCGTACATCGGGTCGTAATAGTCCTTCAGCAGCGGCGCAAGCCAGCTGAAGTGCGCCTCTGTGCTGCCGGAGCGTTGCTGTTCCAGCAGCGCGGAATCTAACAGCGCGGTGAATTCTGCATACCGCTGCAGCCCCAGACGGCGGCGAATGGCGAACAGGCCATGGTGCAAATACTCGCTGTATTCTTTCCAGCCCGCGTCTTCACCGTAGGCAGCCGAAAAATCCGCCCACATGTGATCGAAATACTCTTCGCGCAGGCGCTCAAGACGGACGTCAAACGGGTCTTCGACGACAACGATAGGGGCTTCAACCATGCGGTCGCGCAGGCACTCCGGCAGATGGTTGGAGCCAATCATCCGGCCTTCATCTTCCAGCACCCAGCGCGCGGCGTCTTTTTTCAGGAGCTCAGCCGCAAGGTGATTTTCAAAGCTCGCCTGGGAAAGCTGCGGCGTGAGCGTGCGGCCAAACGACGAACCGCGATGGTGCGCCAGCCCTTCCAGATCGATACCCTGCGCATGCTGCTTCACCAGCAGGGTTTTACCGTTTCCGGTACAGCCGCCAATAAGCACCATCGGCTTTTGTGACTGCTCGATGGTCACCTGAATCGCCGTCTGACGCAGGGCCTTATAGCCGCCGCGGATCAGCGGGTAGTCGATGCCCGCCTCTTTCAGCCAGGCCTGAGAGATATGCGAGCGCTGGCCGCCGCGCGCGCAGCAGAGAAAGCCCTCAGGATGGCCAAGGCTGGCCTCGCGCCAGGCGTTGATGCGTGCCTCACGCGTCTCGCCGCTCACCAGCTGATGGCCGAGCGCCAGCGCGGCTTCGGGGCCCTGGCGCTTATAGCAGGTGCCGACGGCGGCGCGCTCGTCGTCGTTCATTAAGGGCAGGTTGATCGCCGCAGGCATCGCGCCCTGGGCAAATTCGATCGGCGCGCGAACGTCGATTAAAGGGGTATCAGACGCGAGGATCGCGCGATAGTCCGTTCCATCGTTCATGGTTATTCCAGAAGAAAACTCAGCAGCAATGGGCGGGGATTGTACGCCGGGGAAGGGGAAGGTCAACTCCCCGGCGCAGATGTCTTACTTGAGCTTTGACTGTGCCCAGACAATACCGCTCGCATATTCCGGCGGCAGGAGCGGGATCATGGCTTCCAGGGTGGCGCTCAGGCGGCCCGTGTCGCTGTCGTTCAGGTTCAGGTGACCGACCTTACGACCCGCGCGGACCTCTTTGTCATACCAGTGCAGATGCACGAGCGGCAGCTTCAGCCAGTCGTAGTTCAGATCGGTGCCGATCAGGTTGATCATCACCGACGGGCTGTTCACCACCGGCTGCGGCAGCGGCAGGTCGACGATCGCGCGCAGGTGCAGCTCGAACTGGCTGATGGACGCGCCGTTTTGCGTCCAGTGCCCGCTGTTGTGCACGCGCGGCGCAAGTTCGTTGATCAGCAGACCGGACGGGGTGATAAAGCACTCCATCGCCATGACGCCCACATACCCAAGTTCGTGCATGATGGCAGAGAGCATATCTTCCGCCTGCGCCTGCTGGTCAGCATTGGCGTGCGGGAAGGCGACGCTGGTGCGCAGAATGCCGTCCTGATGCAGGTTATGCGTCAGCGGATAAAAGACGGTATGCCCGTCGTGCCCGCGCGCGCCAACCAGCGACACTTCACCGCTAAAGTTGATGCCCTGCTCAACGATGCACTCGCCGTAGCAGTCGTCCGGCAGTTCTGCCGTTTCATCTGCACGCAGGCGCCACTGGCCGCGGCCGTCGTAACCGCCCACGCGGCGCTTCACGATTGCCAGCTCGCCCAGCATCGCGAAAACGTCATTCCACTCGCTTTTATCGGACAGGAGCTGCCACGGCGCGGTCGGCAGACCGAGCTTGTCGAACAGCTGCTTTTGCGTCAGACGGTCGGCGATGATCGGGAACACGTCGCGGTTAACGAAGGCGTTATGACGCGCCAGCTCGCGGGTCAGAGCCGTTTCCGGCCAGCGTTCGATCTCGGCGGTGATCACGCTCTGGTGGAACGGTACGGCTTCCGGTTCGGCGTCCAGCCCGACGGGCCAGACGGCAATACCCAGCGGCTCACCGGCCTGACGCAGCATGCGGCCTAGCTGGCCGTTACCGAGGACGCAAACCTGCTTCATGCCGCACCCCGCGGGTCCGGATTGTCCAGCACCTCGTCGGTCTGGGCTTTACGCCACTCCGCCAGACGCTGGTGTAATGCTTTATCGTGCGTCGCAAGAATTTGCGCCGCCAGCAGGGCGGCATTGGCAGCACCCGCTTTACCAATCGCCAGCGTGCCGACAGGAATACCGCGCGGCATCTGGACGATGGAGTAGAGGCTATCCACACCGCTTAACGCGGCGCTTTGGACCGGAACGCCCAGTACCGGCACCAGGGTTTTGGCGGCAATCATGCCTGGCAGATGTGCTGCGCCGCCCGCACCGGCAACGATCACCTCATAACCGTTCTCTTCGGCGCTTTCGGCGAAGCTGAACAGTTTGTCCGGTGTACGGTGCGCGGAGACCACTTCAACGTGGTGCGGAACATTCAGGATTTCAAAGATTTCGGCGGCGAACTGCATGGTAGCCCAGTCGCTTTTGGACCCCATCACGATGGCGACACGCGCCGGATTATTGCGGGAAGACATGCGTCTTAAAACTCCTGTGGTGCGAAACACACTGCTTTCGAGGGCACAGAGAATAGCATGTTATACGGGCAAGGAAAACGGTTGCGCGGTTAAAAGGTGAGCAGTTATGGCGAGAAAGCGATAACAAAAAAGACCGCACGATGGCGGTCTTTTGTGTGATGTTACTGAAGATCCCCTGCGGACAGGTTCTCGTTGTCGAACGCGCGGCTGACATCGATATGATTTACCATGCTGGTGTCGGCATTCGAGCCTGATTTTGGCACGGAGAAGCGATTCTCCGCGGCCTGTGCGCCTGTGGACACCACGACTGCCAGCAGCAGGGTACTTACGATGCTGATGTTTTTCATTCTCTGTTCCTTCCTCATCGTATTGTCGCTGTCGCACGTCGTAGCTGGCGGCACGGCAATCAGGGTTTTTATTTAGTCAGTTCTGCGGTCATGTACACGCGGTTGTTGACCTTCGCGCTCGTGATTTTATAAGAGGCATTCTGCTCGGCGGCCTGCGCGGCAATTTTCGCTTCTGCGCGGTCAAGGGTAGAGGCGGTTGCGCTCACGCTTTGAGCGAAAGAACCGAAAGAAACCAGGGAAAGAGCGGCAACTGCAACGAAAGTTTTGATGGATTTCATGGTCGTATTCCTTAAGTATTTTATCTGGGATAGGGCGTGTTGCCCTGATGTGATAAATAATAAGCCGACCACGGGCTGATTAAAATCGAAACAATTTGCCGATATTGTTCAAAAAAATAGAATGATAGTGTGAGGGGTTAGAACGGAAACGCGATCAGCTCCACGCCCTCTGGCGTGACTTTGACCATGGAGCCTTCGGTGTGCCAGGCACCCAACACCACGCGATGGGCCGCTTCGCCGTTGGCGATAAGGGAATGGACGTCAGGACGGTGCGTATGACCGTGGATCAACCACTGAACGCCATGCTTTTCCATCACGCTCACCACGGCCTGCGGGTTCACGTCCATGATGGTCATGGATTTGCTGCTGTTGGCGGCTTTACTGCCCGCGCGCATTCTGGCTGCGATGCGGTTGCGGATAAACAGCGGCAGCGCAAGGAACACCTTTTGGATCCACGGGGTGTGGACTTTGGCGCGAAATGCCAGGTAGCCAGTATCGTCGGTGCAGAGCGTGTCTCCGTGCATGATCAGGACCCTGCGGCCATAGAGATCGAGCACCTGCTCTTCCGGCAGCAGCGTCATGCCGCTTTCGCGGGCGTAGCGCTTGCCGAGCAGGAAATCACGGTTGCCGTGAATGAAGTAGCAGGGAACGCCGGAATCCACGAGGGCGTGAATGGCGGCTGCCATTTCACGGTGCAGCGGGTTAGGGTCGTCGTCGCCAATCCAGGCTTCAAAGAGGTCGCCCAGGATGTACAGCGCATCGGCGCTTTTCGCTTCACCACGTAAAAAACGCAGAAAACCGGCGGTTATCGCCGGTTCTTCTGTTTGCAGATGCAGATCCGCAATAAAGAGTGTCGCCACGAATTACTCGCTGACGGTCACGCTTGTAATCACAACGTCTTCTTTAGGAACGTCCTGGTGCATACCGCTGCGGCCAGTAGCGACGGCTTTGATCTTGTCAACCACGTCCATACCTTCAACCACTTCTGCGAATACGCAGTAGCCCCAACCCTGCAGGCTTTCGCCGGAGAAGTTCAGGAAGTCGTTATCAGCCACGTTGATGAAGAACTGCGCGGTGGCAGAGTGCGGAGCCTGAGTACGGGCCATTGCCAGCGTACCGCGGGTGTTTTTCAGACCGTTGTTCGCTTCGTTTTTGATCGCTTCTTTGGTCTCTTTCTGGTTCATGCCAGGTTCAAAACCGCCGCCCTGGATCATAAAGCCGTTGATCACGCGGTGGAAAATGGTGTTGTTGTAGAAACCTTCGCGGCAGTAGTCCAGGAAGTTTTTAACTGTTTCAGGCGCTTTGTCATCAAAGGTTTTGATTACGATATCGCCATGATTAGTGTGGAAAGTAACCATTTTTGCATCCTGTTCCGTTATTGTGGTACGTCGACCCGCGTTCGGGTCATCTATAGGGGCTTGTTATAGCATAACCACAGGATGCGATCACCTTGCATTGTGTGCTGCTTCGGGTTTGAATTACGGGTAGAATAGCCGGTTTTCAACCACACACGTGTTTACATGGAATCTTCGATGTTAAAAATCTTTAATACAATGACGCGCCAGAAAGAGGAATTTAAACCTATCCATGCCGGGGAAGTCGGCATGTACGTGTGTGGTATTACGGTTTACGATCTCTGTCACATTGGCCATGGCCGTACCTTTGTCGCTTTTGACGTGGTGTCACGCTACCTGCGTTTTCTGGGCTATACCCTTAAATACGTGCGTAACATCACCGACATCGACGACAAAATCATCAAGCGCGCAAATGAAAACGGCGAAAGCTTCGTTGCGCTGGTCGATCGCATGATCGTCGAGATGCATAAAGATTTTGACGCCCTGAATATTCAGCGCCCGGACAGCGAGCCGCGCGCGACCCACCACATTCACGAAATTATTGAGATCACCGAAAAGCTGATCGCACGCGGCCACGCGTACGTTGCGGACAACGGTGACGTGATGTTCTCCGTGCCGACGGACCCAACCTACGGTGCGCTTTCCCGTCAGGATCTGGATCAGCTGCAGGCCGGGGCGCGCGTTGACGTAGTTGACGTGAAGCGTAACCCGATGGACTTCGTACTGTGGAAAATGTCCAAAGAGGGCGAGCCAAGCTGGCCATCCCCGTGGGGCGAAGGCCGTCCGGGCTGGCACATTGAATGTTCCGCGATGAACTGCAAACAGCTGGGCAAGCACTTCGATATTCACGGCGGCGGTTCGGACCTGATGTTCCCGCACCATGAAAATGAAATCGCGCAGTCCACCTGCGCCCACGGCGGCGAGTACGTTAACTACTGGATGCACTCCGGGATGGTAATGGTTGACCGCGAGAAAATGTCTAAATCGCTGGGTAACTTCTTCACCGTGCGCGACGTGCTGAAGTATTACGATGCGGAAACCGTGCGCTACTTCCTGATGTCCGGCCACTATCGCAGCCAGCTGAACTACAGCGAAGAGAACCTGAAACAGGCACGCTCGGCGCTGGAGCGTCTGTATACCGCGCTGCGCGGTACCGACAGGTCTGTTCCTGCTGCTGGCGGCGAAGCGTTCGAAGCCCGCTTTGTTGAGGTGATGAACGACGACTTCAACACCCCGGAAGCGTACTCCGTGCTGTTCGACATGGCGCGCGAAGTAAACCGCCTGAAGTCAGAAGATATGGCCGCGGCGAATGCGCTGGCATCCCATCTGCGTAAGCTCTCCTCCGTGCTCGGCCTGCTGGAGCAGGATCCGGACGCGTTCCTGCAGAGCGGTGCGCAGGCGGACGACGGTGAAGTGGCGGAAATTGAAGCGTTGATCAAAGCGCGTCTGGAAGCGCGTCAGGCAAAAGACTGGGCGGCGGCAGATGCGGCGCGCAACCGTCTGACCGAGATGGGCATCATTCTGGAAGATGGCCCGCAGGGCACCACCTGGCGCCGTAAGTAATTTTCCCCTCACCCTAACCCTCTCCCGCAGGGAGAGGGAATTGTTAGGTTTTCTCCCTCTCCCCGCTGGAGAGGGAATTATTAGGTTTTCTCCCTCTCCCCGTGGGAGAGGGCCGGGGTGAGGGCATCAGCGCGCACGTTTCCTCCACCACAGCAACCCCATCAGCACGACTCCCGGCAGCCACACCCACAGCAGTTCTGACACGATCACCTGATGCCCGTACGGCGTGGTATAGCGCGACAGCGCAAACGGCGCGACCTTAATGACCTGCCACGGCGCAAAGAAGCGTTCATCTGACCACGGCCACAGCCAGCCGACGCCTTTCCCGCCCGTGGTAATCGAATCCAGCAGGCTGTGCGACAGCAAAGACACGGTTAAAAACAGCCAGCACCGCGCCAGGCTGGCCCGGAACCATCGTCGGCCAATCAGCACGCAGAGTATCGGCACCACAAAGGCGAACAGCAGGGAGTGGGTAAAGCCGCGATGGCCGAAAACATTGCCGTACGCGACGCCGAACTTGAACGCCAGCACGTCGGCATCCGGCAGCATGGCGAGGACAATTCCGGCAAACAGCAGGCGGGGAGGAATCACTTTGGTTCCGAGGCCTAAGCCCAGACAAAGCGGAACAGCAGCGTGCGTAATAACGGTAGGCATTGCGATTATCCATGGCAAATCATGGAAATATAGCAGCAATCCCGCGCCGGCAGATCCGCGTCAAATTCTTATTTTTACGCCGACTCGCGTGCGATAAGCTGCCCGGAAAGCGTAATGCGCTGGGTTTGCAGCGTCGGCTCCTTCAGCGTACGAATAATCAGCCCGGCAGCCTGACGCCCGGTCTCTTCGCTGGCGGACGACACGTAGGTGAATGACGGCGAGGTGAGGTTAACGTGGAGCATATCTTCGAAACCGACCAGCGCGACCTGCTGCGTCAGAAACACATCTTTACCCACCGTTCGTCCCACCTGATGAATACCGGAGATGGAGCCGATCATGGCATCCGGAGAGTGGCAGAGGAGGGCGGTGATGGTGTTGTTTTTTTCCAGCAGCTGGCGGGTGGCGAAACCCGCAGCCAGGGTGTCATCGCTGCAGGCCGGAGAATATTCATCGCGCCAGACCAGCCCGTTCTGCGTCATCGCGCTGCGAAAACCGAGCAGGCGCTGTTCGCGAATAAGGCAGCCTTCACGTCCGCCAATGTAGGCGATATTGCGATGGCCGCGCTCGATAAGATAACGCACCGCCAGATTTGCCGCCTGACGGTTATCGCGCATCACCAGATTGCATTTTTCATCCAGCAGCGACTGCGAGACCACCACCAGCGGCAGCGGGCAGCGGCGAATCTGCTCCGGCAGGGTAGACGTGCGGGTATCGGAGGCCAGATAGATAACCCCGGCGACGCCCTGCTGCTTAAACGACAGCAGGCAGCGCTCAAGATGGTCATGGTCGTTCTGGGGCTGGCCGAGAAAAACCATATACCCCTGTTTTTCAAGATCCTGGACGATGCTCGCCATCACCTTGATGGAGAAACTGTCGCTAAAGTCACGGAGGATCAGGCCAATCAGATTGGACGTATTGGCGCGGAGATTGGCAGCGGCAACGTTATGAACATAGCCCAGCGTATTGATGGCAGCGTTGACCTTCTCGATCGTTGCCTCTGAGATTTTCCCTTTCTGGCGCAAAACCAGCGAGACGGTTGAGACCGACACGCCCGCGTGCTTTGCGACATCAATAATGCTGACTTTCTTCAAAACCGCTCCCTGAAATTCACCGATTATCAGTCAGATACGACAATGCGTCTCCCAGACTACAGGAGACGCGTCGTTCAGGCATCTTATTATTTGCCGATCATGGTGGACATGGTCTGGGCGATAAACTGTGCTCTGGCACCGAAAATCACCTGAATACCGTTGTCGCCGACGAAGACCACGCCGCGCGCGCCGAGTCCGTTCAGGCCGTCCTTATCGACCACCTCGCTTTTTGCCACTTCCAGGCGAAGGCGGGTGATACACGAGCCGACGGAGTCGATGTTATGCGCCCCGCCCAGCAGGGTAATGATCTCGGTCGCGAGTTCTGAATCAGACTTATCATCCGCGTTGGCGGTCACTTCAGTGCGGCCCGGCGTTTTCACGTCGAAACGACGGATCACAAAGCGGAACGTGAAGTAATAAATCAGGCCCATTGGAATGCCGATGATAATCGCATTCAGGAAGTTGGTCTTGTAGCCGTTAAAGGACGGCAGGATCCCGAATGACAGATAGTCGATAAAGCCCGCCGAGAACGACTTGGCGATATGCGCATGCAGAAGATACATGGTCATGTAGGCCAGGCCCGCCATGATGGCGTTAAAGACGTACAGGATCGGCGCCACGAAGATAAAGGTAAACTCGACCGGTTCGGTGATCCCCGTCAGGAAGCAGGTCAGCGCCGCGGAGAACAGAATACCGGCCGCGATTTTCTTATTCTTCGTATGGGCTTCGTGATACATCGCCAGGCACGCGGCGGGCAGCGCGAACAGCATCAGCGGGAATTCGCCCTGCATGAATTTACCGGCATTCTGGTAGGTGTCGCTGCTGAAGGATTTCACTCCTTCTTCCAGCATCTTGAACCAGATGGTCTGGTCGCCGTGGATCACCTGTCCTGCCTGGGTGGTGTAATCCCCGAACGAATACCAGAAGGACGGATACCAGATGTGGTGCAGGCCGAGCGGGATCAGCGCGCGCTCTACCAGACCGAAGATAAAGGTCGACGCCGCCTGATTATCGCCGTTAACCACCACGGAGAGCGCGTCGATACCGGCCTGGATATGCTGCCACACGTACGGCAGCAGCAGACCCATCAGGAACGAGAGGAACGCCGTTGCAATGGCCACGAAGCGCTTGCCGGAGAAAAAGCCCAGGAACTCCGGCAGCTGCATGGTGTGGAAGCGGTTATAGCACCAGGCCGCGAGAATACCGCAGATCAGGCCGCCGAAGACGCCCATCTGCAGCGTCGGGATGCCGACGACCATGGCGTATTTCCCTCCCTGGGAGGCCATTTCCGGCGTGATGCTCAGCACGGTGCTGATGGTGATATTCGTGACAAACACCGACACCGCCGCAGACAGCGCCGCAATACCGGATTCTGACGCCAGGCCCACGGCAGAACCAATGGCAAACAGCATCGGCAGGTTATCAAAGATAACCCCGCCCGCGTTCATCATCAGCGGCAGATGGAACTTATCGCCGAAGGCCAGCAGCAGGCCCGCAGCGGGAAGCAGTGAAATTGGCAGCATTAAGGCGCGACCAATCATCGATAACTTAGACAGCGATTTAACAAACCCTGATATCAGACTCATGCTGATTTCCCCCGAGTAGCGCTTTTTTGGCGCTGTTATTGTAAGTATAACGTTTTAGTAGAACGTTATACTTATCGTGGGCAAAGAGTGAAAAACGCGCAACAGAATTTTCATATTTCAACAGATGAAATAGTGATTATTTGAAGTTGATCGATAAATAACCGCGATGGGTGTGAGGGGATTTAATATTCCCTCTCCCTGTGGGAGAGGGTTGGGATGAGGGCATCAGACGGCTCAGGCCGTAACGGTTACGCTCTGTCCTTCAAAGCTCACGGTCTGACCCGCGACAATCTTGCAGCGCTTGCGCGTTTCTACCACGCCGTCGACTAAAACCCGCCCGTCGGCGATAACGATTTTCGCCTGCGCGCCGCTTTCGCTCCAGCCTTCCAGCTTCAGCAGATCGCACAGCTCAACGTGCGGGTGTTTGCCTAATGAAAATGTGGCCATCTTATGCTTCCTCTACGTCGTGGTACTCTTCGCACGCCTGCAGCGTGTTCTGAATCAGCGTTGCTACGGTCATCGGGCCCACGCCGCCCGGGACTGGCGTAATGTATGAGGCGCGCGCCGCGGCATCTTCGTACACCACGTCGCCGACCACTTTTCCGTTTTCCAGACGGTTAATCCCAACGTCCACGACAATCGCGCCCTCTTTGATCCACTCGCCCGGAATAAAGCCCGGCTTGCCGACCGCGACGATCAGCAGATCGGCGTTCTCGACGTGGTGACGCAGGTTTTTGGTGAAGCGGTGGGTCACGGTGGTGGTGCAGCCCGCCAGCAGCAGCTCCATGCTCATCGGGCGGCCCACGATGTTGGACGCACCGATAACCACGGCGTTCAGACCGTAGGTGTCGATGTTATAGCGCTCCAGCAGCGTCACAATGCCGCGCGGCGTGCACGGGCGCAGACGCGGCGCGCGCTGGCACAGACGGCCAACGTTGTACGGATGGAAACCGTCCACGTCTTTATCCGGTGCGATACGCTCCAGCACCTTCACGTTGTCGATACCCGCCGGCAGCGGCAGCTGAACCAGAATACCGTCGATCTCTTTGTCGGCATTCAGGGTGTCAATAAGTTCCAGCAGCTCTGCTTCGCTGGTGGTTTCCGGCAAATCGTAAGAGCGGGAGACGAAGCCCACCTCTTCACACGCTTTGCGCTTGCTGCCGACATAAATCTGCGATGCCGGGTTGCTGCCAACCAGCACAACGGCCAGCCCGGGGGCGCGTTTTCCGGCAGCTTTACGCGCCTTCACTTTTTCCGCGACCTCAGAGCGCACCTGCTGCGCAATCGTTTTACCGTCAATAATCTTTGCTGCCATCAGAGAGAAGATTCCGTCTGTAACGTTTGAAAGGGGGGATGGCGTGTATTTTGTCAGAAGCGAGCGTCGCTGTCAGTCACCCTTTACGCGTTTTTATCAGGGAGACGCAAAAACCCTTCTTAGGGGATGGTCAATTTCTTAGGCGGTATTAGGATGTGACCTGGCGAAATGGCAGCGTTTTGACATATTTAAAAAACGCGTCCTGAGCTACTTTGTCTCCTCCGAAATAAGCTTTCAATTAATCAATTGAACGTATTTCTTATTCCCGATTATTCGCGGGAAGGGTTATTTACATTTTAAAGGAATAGACATGAAACTCAGCAACATTGCTTCTACTGTTATTGCTACTTTGGCCCTGGTTGCAGGTGCCGCAAATGCAGCAGATCCTGCTGCGCCGGTTTCCGTTAATGGCGGTACCGTACATTTTAAAGGTGAGCTGGTTAATGCGGCTTGTTCAGTAAATACTGATTCTTCCGAGCAGACCGTTAATCTGGGCCAGTATCGTACCGCGAAATTTACCAAAGTGGGCGACACCACCTCTAATATTCCATTCAACATTGAACTGAATGATTGCGATCCGCTGGTTGCCAAAACTGCCGCTGTTGCGTTCACCGGTCAGATCGACCCAACCGACAAAACCCTGCTGGCCGTGACCTCCGGTAACAACGACAACACCGCGAAAGGCGTGGGTATCGAGATCCTCGACAGCAAATCCAGCGTTCTGACCCCAGACGGCGCGACCTTCTCTGCTGCGCAGACGCTGATCGAAGGGACCAACACCCTGAAGTTCACCGCGCGTTACAAATCAACGGCTGCCACCACTGAGCCAGGCCAGGCGAACGCTGACGCCACCTTCGTAATGAAATACGAGTAATTCCTCCGCACAGGGATGTTCAGGCCTCAGGGACGAGGCCCGTCATACGCAAATGCCAGGAACGAAGGATGACAAGGACTGGAACACTACTGCTGTTAACCCTTGCGATGGCTTGCCCGGCATCGGCGCATACCGTGGTGATCGAAGGTGGCAAGGTTCATATCCGGGGTGAACTGGTGAACGGCGGCTGTGCCGTGGCGCCCGACAGCCAGAATATGCGCATCGACATGGGGCAGTACCGAACCAATTCATTTTCCGGTGTGGGCAGTTTTTCCACGGTTAACGTGCCTTTTACCGTGCGGCTGCTGGACTGCAGCGTTGATGTTTCGCGCACCGTGGGGATCCAGTTTCAGGGCGTGACGCCCGCAGAAGATCCGCAGGTCTTTCTGGCGACATCGCGGCCGGGTGAAACGCCCGTCAGCAGCGGCGTGGGGCTAGCGCTCTTTGACGAACAGCAGCGTCAGATTATCCCAAACGCCACGGCCGTCAGCTGGCTGCCGATCGATACCCGCGAGCTCGCGTTCCATTTTAGCGCCCGCTATCGGGCTATTTCCGAACACCTCGAGCCAGGCAAAATTCAGTCGGATGTCTGGTTTACGTTGATTTATCCATAACACCTGCGAACACATTATTAAAGGTACGGTTGTGATGAATACCCTAATTAAACCAGGACTTTTTTTATCGTTTATTTTGATGATGGTTTCTGCCTGCGCAAATGCTTCCGGCGGTATTGCGCTGGGGGCCACGCGCGTTATTTATCCCGCAGAGGCGAAGCAAACGTCGCTGGCGATCACCAACAGCAACAAACAGGAACGCTATTTAATTAACGCGTGGATCGAAAATGCGAGCGGGCAAAAAGAAAAAACCTTTGCCGTCACTCCCCCCCTGTTTGTCAGCGAGCCGAACAGTGAAAACACGCTGCGTATTATTTACGCCGGGCCAGCGCTGCCAGCCGATCGTGAATCGCTCTTTTACATGAACGTGAAGGCGATCCCGTCGGTGAACAAAGCGAAAACGGAAAACAATAACGTGCTGCAGCTGGCGATCCTCTCACGCATCAAGCTGTTTGTGCGCCCGAACAACCTGGCGATGCAGCCGGAAGAGGCGCTTTCCCAGCTGCGGTTTGAGCGCGCGGGCAGCCATCTCAAGGTCAGCAACGCTTCCCCGTATTACATCACCCTCGTCAATCTGAAGATGGGCGGGCAGACGCTGGAAAACCTGATGGTTGCGCCGAAAAGCTCGGCACAGCAGGTGCTGCCAGCCGGTGCTAGCGGCACGCTTTCCTGGCAGAGCGTGAATGACTACGGTGCCATCACTCCGGCGCGTAGCGTCAACCTGTGAGCAGAGTCAGGGCGATGAAAAAGCACCAGAGACGTTACTGCCCGGTTGCGCTGGCGCTGATGGCTGCGCTCTGGCCGCAGGCTGGCTGGAGCGAAAGTTATTTCAACCCGGCCTTCTTGTCCGACGACACCGCCAGCGTGGCGGATTTGTCGCGTTTTGAACAAGGACACCAGCAGGCACCCGGCGTTTATCGCGTGGATATCTGGCGTAACGATGAGTTTATCGGTACCCAGGACGTGCGTTTTGAGCAGGCCGAGAACACGCCGCCGGTGGCGGGCGGTTTGTCGGCCTGCATTACGCGCGCGATGCTCGATCGCTTTGGCGTCAACGTCGCGGCGTTTCCCGAGCTGGCTAAGGTACAGGGCGACACCTGCGTTCCGTTGACCACGGCCATACCCGGCAGCGAAACGGTATTCAACTTTGCCTCCCAGCGTCTGGACGTCAGCCTGCCGCAGGTGGCGTTGCAAAACAGCGCCCGGGGCTACATTCCGCCTGAACAGTGGGATGAAGGCATTCCCGCCGCGCTGGTGAACTACAGCTTCACCGGTAACCGGGGAAGCGAAGACGACAGCTATTATCTGAACCTGCAGAGCGGGTTGAACTATGGCGCCTGGCGTTTACGTAACAACGGCGCATGGCGGTACACGCAGAATAACGGGCAGCGGCACAGCGAGTGGCAGAATATCGGCACCTGGGCGCAGCGCACCGTCATCCCGCTTAAAAGCGAACTGGTGCTGGGCGACAGCAATACCGGGAATGACGTCTTCGACAGCATGGGTTTTCGCGGCGGGCGGCTCTTCTCGTCTGACAGCATGTACCCGGACAGCCTGCAGGGCTACGCGCCGACCGTGCGCGGGATTGCCCGTACGCCAGCAAAAGTGGTAGTTCGCCAGAACGGCTACGTTATCTATCAAAGCTATGTGCAGCCGGGCGCATTTGCGATTACCGATCTTAACCCGACCTCCTCAAGCGGTGACCTGGAAGTCACGGTCGAAGAGAAAGACGGTACCCAGCAGCGCTATACCGTGCCGTACTCCACCGTCCCGCTTCTGCAGCGTGAAGGGCGCTGGAAGTATGATCTCGTTGCCGGGGATTACCGCAGCGGTAACAGCGAGCAGGATACGCCGTTCTTCACTCAGGGCACCCTGATTACCGGTCTTGCCAACGGTTACACGCTCTACGGCGGTACGCAGCTGGCGTCACGCTATACCGCGGTGGCCGTAGGGGCCGGAAAAAACCTGGGCGACTGGGGCGCGGTCTCGCTCGATATCACCCACGCCCGCAGCCAGCTCGCGGACGACAGCAAGCATGAAGGCCAGTCTCTGCGCTTCCTCTACGCGAAATCCCTTAACGGCTTCGGCACCAACTTCCAGCTGCTGGGCTACCGCTACTCCACAAAAGGGTTTTACACCCTCGACGATGTCGCCTGGCGCTCAATGGAGGGCTATCAGTATGCCGATAGCCAGAACGATAACGATGTGCCGGACGTGCAGAGCTATCACAACCTGACGTGGAATAAAAAAGGCCGTTTCCAGCTCAACGTTTCTCAGTCTCTCGGGGACTACGGCTCGGTCTATATCTCCGGCAGCGAGCAGACCTACTGGGGAACAGACGAGACGAACCTCTGGTACCAGCTGGGCTACGCGGGCGGCGTGAAGGGGATCAACTACTCCGTCTCGTGGTCGTGGAACAAATCCGTGGGGATAGACGGTACCGATCGGATCGCGTCGTTTAACGTCTCCGTGCCGTTCAGCCTCTTTACCCGCCAGGGCTATCGCCGGGACAGCGCGATTGACCGCGCCTACGCTACGGCATCCGCCAGTCGAAACAGCGATGGCGACACAAGTTGGCAAACCGGCGTCAGCGGAACGCTGCTGGAGGACCGCAACCTGAACTACAGCGTGACCCAGGGACACGCCAGCACCAACGGCGCAAGCGGAAGCGCCAGCGCCAACTGGCAGGCGACCTACGGCACGCTGGGCGTGGGCTACAACTATTCCCGCGACCAGCACGATCTCAACTGGCAGCTCTCCGGCGGGGTGGTCGGCCACGCCGACGGCGTGACCTTCAGCCAGCCGCTGGGCGACACCAACGTGCTGATCAAAGCGCCGGGGGCATCGGGCGTCAGTATTGAAAACCAGACCGGCGTGAAAACCGACTGGCGAGGCTACGCGGTGATGCCGTATGCCACCGTCTATCGCTACAACCGCGTGGCGCTGGATACCAACACCATGAGCAACAACACCGATATCGAAAACAACGTGAGCAGCGTGGTGCCGACTAAAGGCGCGCTGGTACGCGCCAGCTTTGATACCCGCATTGGCGTGCGCGCCCTGCTGACGGTAACGCGCGGCAACCAGCCCGTGCCGTTCGGCGCGGTGGTGCGTGAGACCAAAAGCGGCGTCACCAGCATGGTGGGGGATGACGGGCAAATTTACCTGAGTGGGCTGCCGCTGGAAGGTGAACTGCTGATCCAGTGGGGCGACGGGGCGCAGTCCCAGTGTCGCGCACCTTACAGCTTGTCTGAACAGAGCCTGCAACAGGCAATCACACTGAAGGGGATTCGCTGTGAATAAAACCCAACTCTTTGCCTTGTCGCTTCTGGCGTTACTGCCCGCGACAAACGCGTTAGCCACCGTGTGCGTCAATGAAAAAGGCGTACCGACGGAGGTGCATTACGACCTGACGGATAAATTCAACAGCTCGAACAATCACATTGGGCAAGTGGTGACGCTCAACGAGAAGACGCAGTGGGTCGGGGTGAATGCCGTCTGCCCGAAGGGGACGACCGGAAATACCACCAAGCGCAGCTATGTCACCGATTATCCGGTAACGGGAACGAGCGATGGCTATCAATATCTGAAGCTTAACGACTATCTGGACGGGGCGATGAAAATCACCGACAGCTATGCTGGCGCGTTTTATCCGCCCAAAAGCTATATCCAGATGGGGAGCCATCCTAACGTTTCAAAAAACAAACCGTTTGGCGTTCAGGACTCCAGCCTGGTCTTCCGTCTTAAGGTTACCCGGCGTTTTATCAACATGGTGGTGATCCCGCGTGCCACCATGTTCCGCGTTTACGTCACCACGACTTCTTCCGATCCGCTCACCACGCCGGTCTATACCATTAGCTACAGCGGAACCATTCAGGTGCCGCAAAGCTGCGCCATTAATGCCGGTAACGTGGTGGAGTTTGATTTCGGCGACATCGGCGCCTCTTTGTTCAGCAAGGCGGGCGTGGGTAACAAGCCGGAAGGCGTCTCATCGCAAAGCAAAACCATCGCCATCAAATGCACCAACGTGGAGGCGAACGCCATGCTGACGATGCGCGTCGAGGCGGAAAAAGTCTCTGATAATGTGCTGGTGTCGGATAACCCGGACGTGGGGTTCATCATTGCCAACGAGAGCGGGGTGCCGCTGACGCCCAACAACCTGACGAGCAAAATTCCGTTCCGCCTTGACGACAGCGCGCAGGCGCAGGTGGGGATCCGGGTATGGCCGGTGAGCGTGACGGGCAATAAGCCAGCGGAAGGGCGCTTCACCTCGCGCGGGTATTTGCGCGTGGATTACGACTAAGGAGCCGATATGCGAAACGGGATCCGTTTTATCACCGTGGCGCTCTTTGCGCTTTGCACACAGGCTCAGGCGGACACCGCCCTGGGCGAGATTAACATTCGGCTTTACGGCAATATCGTCGATTTTACCTGCGTTGCCGAGGGCAGCGACAGCGACAAGGCCGTCCCGCTGGGCACCTGGCCCACGAAACAGCTCAGCACCACCGGGAGCCGCACGCAGCCTATGCCGTTTACGCTGAAGCTGACCGGCTGCCCGCCGGGCGCGGCGTCCATTACGTTTTCGGGTAAAGCCGACGGGAGCAATAGCGGCCTGCTGGCGCTGAATGACGCCAGTACAGCAAGCCATGTCGCCGTTGAGATCAGGGATGCGGATAAAACTCGCCTGGCGCTTCAGCAGGCCAGCCAGCCGGTCTCGGTTGATGCGCAGGGAAATGCGATTCTGTCATTTTATGCCAATTATATTGCCACTGCCGATAACCCTCAGCCCGGACGGGCCGATGCGGATGCCACCTTCATGATTAATTATAATTAGCACTGACCGCACTCCCTGCAGCTCAGATAAGCTGCGGGGAGTGAATTCAGGTTATAGCAGCTCGTGGGCTTTAGCGTAATCAATTAATTCCACGATGCTTTGTACACCCAGCTTGGAATAAATATTGGATTTATGTGCGCTAATGGTCTTGTTGCTTAATAGCAGCTGTTCAGCAATTTCCTTGTTGGATAATCCATTCGCCAGATACCGTAATACCGTGACCTCGCGATTCGATAATGGCATATCTACTGCCATCCCTTTCCCGGAACCCAGGTGGTTTATAAAGTTCAGGGTTTCTGACGGGAAAAAGGAATAGCCCATCAGGATCATTTCTACGGCGTTGTAGATCTCACCCAAATCTTTTCGTTTACTGACGAAGCCATTTGCCCCGGCGCGAATGGCGCGACCCGCGTAAAATAACTCTGATTTAGACGAGAGGAACAAAACCTTAATGTTCTTGTTTAAGTTTCTGATTCTCTTAAGTAAAGCGAAAGCATCCGTGCCCGTGAGTTCAATGTCAAGGATCACCAGATCGATAGGGTGATTGCGGATACAGTCAAGGACTTCATGGCTATCGCCAGACTTGAGCTTGACTGTGATATTCTTATTTTTCTGTAGCAGGACTTCTATCGACATTCTGACGATAGGATGTTCGTCCATAATGATAACGGATGCCGGTTTCATTTTTAATGCCTCAGATTGTTAAAAGCGTTATGCAGAGTTTGGTAAAACTCTCGAAATGCCGGAAGGATATAATGTGCAGATCCCTATACCGTAGTATTTCCCTGGAAAGAGCGAAAGCATCCTTGTTTACGTAATGAAAAGAACTATGCCTCAGCGCGGTCATCTCATTAGGCTGGTGTTGGCAAAAAGGTTTTTCTTATTCATATTTGATACGCATCTTATTATACAGGGTAAGTTTTTTCCGAAAACCCTGTAAATTAATATGAGGGTATTGGTTTGTATTATCTTCTGGATCTGAATCGCTATTTTTTTAAAATTAGCGGAAATGTCCTGTTATCTCATTTACCGCATATTTTCATCTTTATGTAATAACAAAAAATAACAGATATCTCTGTATGTTGATTAATTATTAACAAAAATACACCTCTTTTAAAGGGACAAACCCGCAAAGGTGAGGTTAAAAATTGCCCTCGCAGGCCGTCAGACCTTCATCTGAAAGCGCCCAGGTTTACCCGAAGGCCCGCATCTCCTGTACAGGAGAACATGCTATCCGCTTCGCTTTTTCCTCCTGGCAGTTGTCGCTAAGTTGCTTGTTTTTACATCATTATCATCCTGTTAACGCCTTCTTCATTCACTTAACGGATGGAGGAAAGTGCTGCCGTTTCGTTAATCTGTGGCATTTCACAAGGTTCACATCCATAAATTAGGAATAGTTATAAATTCGATTTTTTTGTTAAAAATTAACATTTTTGCAACGATGGTGGTAAGTAAATTCTTAAACCGCTTTAGGAAATAAGGGGTTAGGACGTGAGTGAAAACGTGCAGTCTGAGAGGTTATTAAGAAGATGGAGCAATTCCTGGCGATGGCTTAGCCCCAGCTTCAGCAGGATACAGCTGAGACGATAGATAATGCGGCTATAGGGGCGATTTTGCATAAGGGCAATCTGACGCAATGTCTTGCCCCGGGAAAGCTCCTGCAGGATGGGCCATTCGTTGCGCGAGAACCAGTCTTTCTCGGTACCCGGCGGAGGGAGGGGATCCAGCAGGCTGTGCTGGAGCGCAGCGGCGTTCAGCTGACGTTCGAGCACATGAAAGGGACCTGCCGCTTTGCAGAAGAGGCGGGTATCATAATTATCGGCCCGGACCAGCAGCCAGGGCGTCAGGAACGGAGGAAACAGGCTATGCCGTCTCAACTGATCCAGTTTCTCCAGAAGCCCCGTGGACCGGCTTTCAATATCCACGACCAGGCGGGCTGAAGGCCACTGCGTTTGAGCGATAAGGGCGTCGTCCAGCGTGGCGTAGTCGCAGCAGCTGCTCAGGGGAAACTGCGCGTTGAGAAAACCGGTGCGCAGGTAGTGATCCTCCGTCACCAGAAGGATAAACGGGGCGTCGGTTTTGCGGGGCTGGCTGATAGACTGGCTCAAAAATTCGAGCCGGTCGAAAAAGGGGGGAGCAAAAGGTGAGCGCGTAAATCCCAGTGCATCACTTCCTGTACGCCGCCGCCGGTAACGGCGCACTGTCATTCGCATGGTCTCCCTCCTGGAAATGGCTTTTTAATCCTCCGGCCATGTCCAGGACGGCCAGTAATATCCCTGGCCGAGGTCTGCGCCTGCCTGCAGTGCCCAGGTACGATCGCGTTCAGTCTCAATACCTTCAATAAGCACTTTCCCGGCAAGCTGAAAGCAAAGGGAAACCAGTTGCCTCAACTCAGGGGTGTCGCGTAAACGCCAGAATGCTTCCTTATCTATTTTGATGCCGCTTAACGGGAGTCGAAAGGATAAAAACGACTGCACTAAGACGTCATCAATGTCGTCCAGCCAGATTGCGTGCCCTCGTCTGCTCAACTGATGGAGATTCTGAACCACGAACTGCTTCTGTGCGACGGAAAGCGCCAAAATGGACGCGGGGTCGACAAACTCAATATTGAGCGGCACGCAGGATAATCTTATAAGTCGCTGAAAAGACGTGGGCTCTGTCAGAACGGTTATCGGCAGATTAATAAAAAGGTTATGACCGTGCGGCGTATTTTTTAACGTGGCAAGCTGCGCTTCAAGCAGCGTTATCGACCAGTCTGCGGGCCGATCGCAAAAAAAGTCCTCACTGTGCCGCGTGTCGGCCAGAACGCTAAGTACCTCGACGCCAACCTGACGCAATGAGGTAAGGGCGACGATGGGCTCAAGCTTAATGCCGACGATGTCCTGAGATATGTACTGTAACCGGGGGGGCGTATCGATCAGGTTTTGCGCTGTCACTCCATTGTCCTGTTGTCTGTCAGCCTCCAGGCGGCCGGGATACCTGACTCTAGTGTGACGAGCTGACGTTCGGGAAAACAGCAGGCGTTACTTAAATGCAACTAAGCCTTTTCGCAGCGCTAAATTTTACGGTGAAACAGGACAAAATGTTGAGAAAATAGCCGTATTTACAATCGACTAGCGGTAATTGACTCTGAAAACGGAAAAGGCATTGACTCACCTGCCATTGACCGTATAATTCTTCGCGTTTCACCACCGCGAAGTACACACTTCTCAGTGCGCCCTTAGCTCAGTTGGATAGAGCAACGGCCTTCTAAGCCGTAGGTCGTAGGTTCGAATCCTACAGGGCGTGCCATTTAATTTCATAGAGTTATGCCTCCTTCACATCCTCCTGATTTCCATTGTGGGACATATTTGGGACATCACCCCTAAAATTTACCGGTCATGAAGGACATTTATGTGGTATCTACTCGCAACTTCGCTTGCCGCACTCTCTCTTAATAAAAGCCTGGCTTACCTGCTGCTGGGATTAACGGCATTTCTCGGCTGGAAACAGAGTATTCTTGACGCCCCGGCGCTGCTGGTTATTGCATCAATCGTTGTTGGCTGGTCTGCTGTTGAATGGCTACGGAATAAAAATAATAAATATACATATCTGGTCGAAGGCCTGTGCGTGGCCATCGCCGTTGCGCTGGTTTTACATGTGATCCCGGGTTTTCATAACCCCAGGGTGCTGGATGCTGTCGTCGTTGGTCCGCAAAGCATACCGTTCAGTATGTACTTTAATATGGACAAGGCAGTGGTGCCGTTCTTTTTAATCACGTGCATGCCAACGTTATTCGTAGCAAAACCCCTCTATAAAGCGGGCAAGGTTGGATGGGGAATATTGATTCTTGCGATACCCGCGCTGTTACTTCTGGCTGTTGCATTAGGTGGGCTGAGAATTGAGCCGCATGCGCCAGAATGGTTCGCTCAATTTGCCCTTGCGAATATTTTTTTCGTCTCTTTGGCCGAGGAAGCCTTGTTCAGAGGCTACCTGCAGCAACGCTTGTCCCGGATCGTTCATCCTGTTGTAGCGCTGTTGATTGCCTCAGTCATCTTTGGGCTGATGCATTATAGCGGCGGTTTACTACTGATTATTTTTGCCAGCCTCTCCGGCATTATTTACGGCCTGGCGTGGATGTGGAGCGGCAGGCTCTGGGTTGCAACGTTATTCCATTTTGGGCTGAACTGCGTGCATTTATTGTTCTTCACCTATCCGATGTATGCCTCTCACGCAGCGATGTGATGCGTTTTAAAATAGTAGCCTTATAAATTGGGCTACTTCCGGATAAGCATAAAAAGCCCCGAAATACTGGGGCTTTTTATATATAACGGGCGCATGAATAACTGATTTACCTTCGCGTCATAATGAATAGAAGGCTAATGAATTTCATTACAGGCAGGCTTAAGGTTTTCTTAATCTAAAAATTATCTCTCATTAAAATTTGGATTTTTATCATTCTAAAATCTTCTAAAAAGAAATTTTACACTTTTACGCCTAAACTGGATTGATACTAATTATCATTAGCGTTGTTGTATGCTTTAATCCTGTCCCACAAAGCTATGAGTCGTTAATCCCGTTGGTCTATTAAGGATATGTTCATGAATTCTCGCCTGCTGTCCTGCTTCTCGCTTGCCTTGTTGTCTTCATCACTTTTCCTTTCTACACAATCGGTTGCGGCCGATAACAGCGAAGGTATCGTTGTTTATAACGCGCAGCACGAAAACCTGGTGAAGTCGTGGGTGGACGGTTTTACTAAAGAAACCGGTATTAAAGTCACTCTTCGTAATGGCGATGACAGCGAGCTGGGTAACCAGCTGGTTCAGGAAGGCAGCGCGTCACCGGCAGACGTGTTCCTGACGGAAAACTCGCCTTCAATGGTGCTGGTGGATAATGCCAACCTGTTTGCGCCGCTGGATGCAGACACCCTGAAGCAGGTACCGGCAGAATATCGTCCGGCGCACGGCCGCTGGATTGGCATCGCGGCCCGCAGCACGGTGTTTGTGTATAACCCGGAAAAACTGAACGAACAGCAGCTGCCTAAATCGCTGATGGATCTGGCAAAGCCCGAGTGGAAAGGCCGCTGGGCGGCATCACCGTCAGGCGCGGATTTCCAGGCCATCGTGAGCGCGATGCTGGCGCTGAAAGGCGAGAAGGCCACGCTGGAATGGCTCAAGGCGATGAAAGCCAATTTCGTTGCCTATAAAGGCAACAGCACCGTGATGAAAGCGGTCAATGCCGGTCAGATTGATGGCGGCGTGATTTATCACTACTACCGTTTTGTCGATCAGTCCAAAACCGGTGAAAACAGCAAAAACACCCAGCTCTACTACTTCAAACACCAGGATCCGGGCGCGTTTGTGAGCCTCTCCGGCGGCGGCGTGCTGGCATCCAGCAAGCATAAAGCGCAGGCGCAGGCCTTCATCAAATACATTACCGGTAAAGAAGGTCAGGAAAGCCTGCGTACCAACAACGCCTTTGAGTATGCGGTGGGCGTGAACGCGGCCTCAAACCCAAAACTGGTCCCGCTAAAAGATCTTGATGCACCGAAAGTTGAACCTTCGACGCTTAACAGTAAAAAAGTTATCGAGCTGATGACGCAAGCCGGCCTGCTGTGATCCTGAGAGTAAAGTGAACGTCTTATGTCTGGTCTGAGTCTCGACATCGGAAAAAACAGAGTGCAGGAGCCTGCCCGCAGGCGTCCTGCACTGCCGATGGTGGCGTTAGCTGTGTTGTTTTCATTAATGGCGCTTCTGCCTCTGGGTTTTATCATTGCCATTGGCATTGAGACCGGCTGGGAAACCATTAAGGCGCTGGTGTTTCGCCAGCGTGTTGCTGAGCTGCTCAGCAACACGCTGTGGCTGACGGCTTTAGCGGTTCCGCTGTGTATCGTGACGGGCGTGGCAATCGCCTGGCTCACGGAGCGCACGCAGCTTGCCGGGCGAGGGATCTGGTCCGCACTGGCGGTCGCCCCGCTGGCGATCCCCGCGTTTGTGCAAAGCTATGCCTGGGTGAGCGCTGTCCCGTCCATGCACGGGCTCTCCGCGGGCGTGTTCCTCTCCGTACTTGCCTACTATCCGTTTATCTATATGCCGGTTGCGGCGGTGCTGCGTCGCCTTGACCCGACGCTTGAAGATGTCGCCGCTTCGCTGGGTACGCCGCCGTGGCGGGTCTTTTTCCGCGTGGTGCTGCCCCAGCTCAAGCTGGCTATCTGCGGCGGCGCGCTGCTGGTGGCGCTGCACCTGCTGGCGGAATATGGCCTGTACGTGATGATCCGCTTTGATACCTTCACCACGGCAATTTATGACCAGTTCCAGTCTACCTTCAGCGGCCCGGCGGCGAACATGCTGGCGGGCGTGCTGGCCTTGTGCTGTCTGGCTATATTAATGCTGGAGGGCGTGACGCGCGGAAAAGCACGCTACGCGCGCATTGGCGCCGGGGCAGCGCGTGAACAGAAACGCTGGCCGCTTACGCCTGCGGCTGCCGCGCTGGGCCAGCTGTTCTTCATCGTGCTAATCGTTCTGGCGCTGGGCGTGCCGCTAGTTGTCCTGTGTCGCTGGATTTGGCTCGGCGGCGTACAAAACTGGATGAGTGCCGATCTCTGGCATTCGCTGCGCCAGACGCTGATGCTCGGCGTGGGCGGTGCGCTTCTGACGACCGCGTGCGTGATCCCCATCGCGTGGCTGGGTATCCGCTATCCGCACCGCATCTTCCGGATGCTTGAAGGGTGCATCTATATCACCAGCTCGCTGCCGGGCATCGTCACGGCGCTGGCGCTGGTCACCGTCACCATTCATTACGCCCGTCCCATTTACCAGACGGAAATTACCCTGTTCCTTGCCTACCTGCTGATGTTTATGCCCCGCGCGCTCATCAACCTGCGGGCGGGGATTGCGCAGGCGCCGGTTGAGCTGGAAAACGTGGCGCGCAGCCTGGGCAGCACGCCCGCGAAGGCGCTCTGGAGCGTGACGATGCGGCTGGCCGCGCCGGGCGCGGCGGCGGGTGCCGCGCTGGTTTTCCTCGGCGTCAGCAACGAGTTGACCGCCACGCTGCTGCTCTCTCCGCTGGGCACGCGCACGCTCTCCACCGGATTCTGGGCGCTGACCAGTGAAATTGACTATATTGCCGCCGCGCCTTACGCGATGCTGATGATCCTAATTTCACTCCCGCTGACCGCCATTCTCTATATGCAGTCGAAAAAAATTGCAGGGCTATGACATGCTTGAATTAACCGCCATTTCTAAATCGTTTTCTGATGTGCAGGTGCTCGACAGCTTAAACCTGAGCGTGGCGCCGGGGAGCAGGACGGCGATTGTCGGGCCGTCCGGGTCGGGGAAAACCACGCTGCTGCGTATTCTTGCCGGGTTCGAAACGCCTGACACCGGGCGCATTGTCATGCAGGGGAGAACGCTGTTCGATGAAAACAGTTTTGTTCCCGCCCACCTGCGCCGGATCGGTTTTGTGCCTCAGGAGGGCGCGCTGTTCCCGCACCTCAACGTGGCAGACAACATTGCATGGGGGCTGGACGGCACCCGCCATGAGAAGCGCCAGCGCGTTGCGGCGCTGATGGAGATGGTTTCTCTGGACAGGCAGCTCGCAACGCACTGGCCCCACGAGATTTCCGGCGGACAGCAGCAGCGCGTGGCCCTTGCCCGTGCGCTGGCCCAGCGGCCTTCACTGATGCTGCTGGATGAACCGTTCTCGGCTCTGGATACCGGCCTGCGCGCCACGACGCGTAAGGCAACGGCCGATCTGCTGGCCGAAGCGGGCGTGGCCTCGATTCTGGTCACCCACGATCAGAACGAAGCGTTGTCCTTTGCCACGCAGGTTGCCGTCATGCGCTCCGGGCGCTTCACGCAGGTCGGTACGCCTTATGACGTTTACACCCGTCCCGTTGACGAAGAGACGGCGCTGTTTCTTGGCGATGCCGTGATCCTGCCTGCTCAGCTCGCTGCCGGGTATGCCGTGTGCGCGCTGGGTGAAGTGCCGACGGACAACGCGCATGCGACAGGACAGGGCAGGGTAATGATGCGCCCTGAACAATTACGCGTGACGGCATGTGCAGCGCATGAAAGTCCGATCTCGATTCTCGACGTGGACTTCACCGGCCAGCTGTCGACGCTCACCCTGGGATTGGCCGGACAGCAGCAGCCGGTGATTCTGAAGACCGTAAGCCAGCCAGGATGGAACCCGGGCACGGCGGTACGCGTTGATATTGCTGGCACCGCGCGGGTATTCGAATATTCTTAATATTCGTTAGTAATTTCATGCAACGGGTTGTTATAAAAGATTTTTCCCGAACGTATGGCAATTCCTGAGATTCTCTACCATGCTCATAAAACCTCACCACACTGCGTGAGGTTTTTCGTAATTGCTGATTAATCTCAAGGAAAAAGGTTATGAAAAAGACGACTGCTATTTTGTTGGGAACGGCGTTACTGTTTACGACCAATGCTTTTGCTGCACAGCTACTTACTAAAAGCGAGTTCAAAAAAGTTGCATCTCAATATAAAAAAATCGGTACGGTAAACACCTCGAATGAAGTTTCGGTGGATGATGCGAAAAAAGAACTGATTGAGAAAGCCGATAAGAAAGGCGCGGATGTTCTGGTGCTCACGTCAGGGAACACCAACAATAAAATTCACGGCACGGCCAATATCTACAAGAAAAAATAACGTCATTGCAGCCACCCCCGAAGCGGGGTGGCCGTTCCCCCTCTTATCTCGCCAATTCTCCTCATGAACGCGGTTACGCTTGCCAATGCATGGATAATGCGTATAGTTCTCATTTGCATTGCATTCAACATATTCTAAGGCCCGACAACGGGTCATTTTTGCGCGCACTTTAAAATGAGTTAACGATGAACAACACCATCATGCACAAAACGCTGCTGGCGCTCGCCGTTGGCGCGGCGACACATTCCGCCATTGCGGCGGACGATCAAAAAGAGGACACCCTCGTTGTCCAGGCTGCACCAGCCAGCGATTTCAAACCCGGCGGCGACCAGCTGGTACCGGCCTTCCTTGACGGACAGGTGGCGAACGGCGGGCGCATGGGGATGCTGGGCCAGCAGAACGCCATGGACGTGCCGTTCAACATCATCAGCTACACCTCGAAGCTGGTGGAAGATCAGCAGGCGAAAACCATTGCCGATGTCGTCGCGAACGACGCGGGGGTGCAGTTCGTTCAGGGGTTCGGCAACAGCGCGGAGACCTACCGCATCCGCGGCCTGAAGTTCGACGGCGACGACATGACATTTGGCGGTCTGTCCGGCGTGCTGCCGCGCCAGGTGGTGGATACCCAGATGGTTGACCGCATCGAGATCTTCAAAGGGGCCAACTCGCTGATGAACGGCGCGGCAAGCTCCGGCGTGGGCGGGATGATCAACCTTGAGCCAAAACACGCGGGCGAACTCCCGCAGGCCAAAGTCGGCGTGGACTACACCTCGGATTCCCAGATTGGAACTACGCTTGATGCGGGCCGTCGCTACGGCGACAGCGACCAGTTCGGCGCGCGGGTGAACCTGGTTCATCGCGAAGGGGAAACCGGCATACCGAATGACCGCCGCCGCACCACGCTGCTCTCTACGGGCCTGGATTACGCTGGCGACCGCTTCCGCACCTCGCTGGATCTGGGCTATCAGAAGAAAACCTTCCATGGCAGCCCGACCAGCGTCAATATTTCTGCGGTGGATTTCGTTCCCGAGCCGCCGAAAAACGATCGTAACTTCTCGCAGAAGTGGGCCTACAGCAATATCGAAAACGAATTTGGGATGTGGCGCAGCGAGTACGACATCACCGACGGCTGGACGGCCTATACCGGTCTTGGCGCGCAGCACGCGCACGAGGAAGGCATCTACAGCGCGCCGAAGCTGGTGGATAAAAGCGGCAAGGCAACGGTCAGCCGTCTTGATACCAACCGCATCAGCGATTCCGTCAGCGGCATGGCGGGCGTTCGCGGTAACTTCACTACGGGCTTCGTCTCGCACAAGGTCAACGTTGGCTATTCGGCGATGACCAAAAACGAAAAAATCGCGTGGAAAATGTCGGCGGCGAAGGATAATCCGACCACCAACATCTACCACAACACCGGCGTCGATATGCCGGACAGCACCAACCTGAACGGCTCTGGCGGGAAGTACAGCGATCCGCTGACCAGCGGGCGCACGCGTACCCAGGGCTGGCTGCTTAGCGATACGCTGGGCGTGCTGGACGACAAGCTGCTGTTCACCGCAGGCGCCCGCCATCAGAAAGTGGTCGTTCGCGGATATAACAAAGTTACCGGTGCGGAAAACGCGGCGGACGGCTTCGACGGCAGCCGCTGGATGCCCACCTACGGCGTGGTCTACAAGCCGTGGGAGGAGATTTCCCTCTATGCAAACCACACCGAAGCGCTGCAGCCGGGCAAAACTGCACCTAACACCGCCACCAACTACGGCCAGAGCACCGGTATCGTTCACTCTAAGCAGAACGAAGTGGGCGTGAAGGCGGACTTCGGCCGCGTGGGCGGATCGCTTGCGCTGTTTGAGATCAAAATGCCGTCGGCGATCCTCGACGACAGCGGCCATTACGGCCTGGATGCCGAGCAGCGAAACCGTGGCGTGGAGCTGAACGTCTTCGGCGAGCCCGCGCTGGGGATGCGCCTGAACGCCAGCGCCACCTGGCTGCAGGCCGAGCTGACCAAAACCAAAAATGGCGTGAATCAGGGTAACGATGCGATCGGGATTCCGAACTTTTACGCCGTGCTGGGTGCAGAGTACGATATCAAGCCGGTTGACGGCCTGACCGCCACCGCCCGCGTGAACCATTCCGGCGCGCAGTACGCTGACCTGGCAAACACCAAAAAGCTGGACAGCTACACCACGCTGGATCTGGGAGTGCGCTATCGCTTCGCGGTGAACCGCAATGAAAACCAGATGACGGTTCGCGCGGGCATCGACAACGTCACCAATGAAAACTACTGGGCCAGCGTGGACGATTCCGGTACCTATATTACGCAGGGCGAACCGCGCACCTTTAAGGTCTCGGTTGGCTACGCGTTTTAAGCGTTCCATCTCGTTATCCGGGGCAGGGATGCCCCAATCCCTTGCTACCTCCAGCATGAAGTGTTAAAACGTGCCCCTTCTAAAAAAGAGACAGGGGTAGGACGTGAAAGACGCGTCATCCGCTTCAGGCCATGGTAGCGCTGAAGCCTCGTCGGATCAGAATCCGACGCTGCAACGTGGTTTGCAAAATCGACATATTCAGTTAATTGCCCTTGGCGGCGCGATCGGTACCGGGCTGTTTCTCGGCATCGGCCCCGCTATTCAGATGGCTGGTCCGGCGGTGCTGCTGGGTTACGGTATCGCCGGGATTATCGCCTTCCTGATCATGCGCCAGCTTGGCGAGATGGTTGTTGAAGAGCCGGTTTCAGGCTCCTTCGCGCACTTTGCTTATAAATACTGGGGCCCGTTTGCAGGCTTCCTCTCCGGCTGGAACTACTGGGTGATGTTCGTGCTGGTGGGGATGGCAGAGCTGACCGCCGCAGGCATTTACATGCAGTACTGGCTGCCGGACGTCCCGACGTGGATCTGGGCGGCGGCCTTCTTCATCATTATTAACGCCGTTAACCTCGTCAACGTGCGCCTGTATGGCGAAACCGAGTTCTGGTTTGCGCTGATCAAGGTGCTGGCGATTATCGGGATGATCGGCTTTGGCCTGTGGCTGCTGTTCTCCGGCCACGGCGGCGAGCGCGCCACGATCGACAACCTGTGGCAGCACGGCGGCTTCCTCGCCACCGGCTGGAAAGGGCTGATTCTCTCCCTGGCGGTGATCATGTTCTCCTTCGGAGGATTAGAGCTGATTGGCATTACCGCCGCGGAAGCACGCGACCCGCATAAAAGCATTCCAAAAGCGGTCAACCAGGTGGTGTACCGGATTCTGCTGTTCTACATCGGCTCGCTGGTGGTGCTGCTGGCGCTCTATCCGTGGGTGGAAGTGAAGTCCGACAGCAGCCCGTTCGTGATGATTTTCCACGATCTGAACAGCAACGTGGTGGCCTCGGCGCTGAACTTCGTCATTCTGGTGGCGTCTCTGTCGGTCTATAACAGCGGCGTTTACTCCAACAGCCGCATGCTGTTCGGCCTCTCCGTGCAGGGCAACGCGCCGAAGTTCCTCACCCGCGTCAGCCGTCGCGGCGTGCCGGTGAATTCCTTGTTCCTTTCTGGTGCTATCACCTCGCTGGTGGTGCTGATTAACTATCTGCTGCCGAAAGAGGCCTTTGGCCTGCTGATGGCGCTGGTTGTCGCTACGCTGCTGCTGAACTGGATCATGATTTGCCTGGCGCACCTGCGCTTTCGCGCCGCGATGCGCCGCAAGGGACGCGATACGCAGTTCAAAGCGCTGCTCTATCCGGCGGGGAACTATATCTGTATCGCTTTCCTGGGGCTGATTCTGGTGCTGATGTGCACCATGGATGAGATGCGCCTTTCGGCGATGCTGCTGCCGGTGTGGGTTATCTTCCTCTTTGTGGCGTTTAAGCTTTCCCGCAAAAAGTAGCGCGGTTTTCTCCCTCTCCCTCTCCCTGTGGGTGAGGGCCGGGGTGAGGGCACCAGACTGCACCTGCCTTCACGCCCGGCAACCCACCTTACCGATGCTGTAGGGTCAACGAGCGAATATCGTTCCCGGTCGGGGACTGGTGAATACGCAGCCCAAATTCATCCACCACCGCGAAAATATGGTCGAAGATGTCGGCCTGAATCTCCTCATATTCTGCCCAGACCACCGTGTTGGTGAAGGCGTATATTTCAATCGGCAAACCATTCGCATCAGGCGCTAGCTGGCGCACCATCAGCGTCATATCTTTGCGAATACGCGGATGGTTGCGCAGATATTCATTCAGGTAGGCGCGGAAGGTACCAATATTGGTCATCTTACGCAGATTTAATACCGACTCCCCTTCACCGTTCTTCTGATTCCACAGACTAATTTCCTCATGTCGCGCGGCCAGATAGGGCTTCAGCAGCTTCGCCTGAATGAGTTTCTGCTGTTCCTGCTCGTCGAGAAAATGAATGCTGGTGGTATCAATATTCAGGCTGCGCTTAATGCGTCGCCCGCCGGAGGCCGACATGCCGCTCCAGTTGATAAAGGCGTCGGAGACCAGGGCCCACGTCGGAATGGTTGTAATCGTATTATCGAAGTTGCGTACTTTAACGGTGGTCAGACCGATGTCCGTCACCGTGCCGTTGGCACCGTATTTCGGCATCTCCAGCCAGTCGCCGAGCTTGAGCATATCGTTGGCGGAAAGCTGAATCCCCGCCACAAGACCGAGTATCGGGTCTTTAAACACCAGCATCAGAACGGCGGCCATGGCGCCCAGACCGCTGATCAGAATCGCCGGGGACTGGCCGATCAGCAGAGAGATAATCAGTATCCCCACCAGGATGGCGCTCACCAGCTTGATGCCCTGGAAGATCCCCTTCAGCGGCAGCTGTGATGCGGTGGCCATTTTCTGCGACAGATTAAAAATCACGTCCAGCAGCGAGAAGAAGGAGAGCAGGGCATACACCATGACCCACAGCTTTGCGCATGTCGTGAGAATTTCCGCCGCTTCGCTGCCTTTTTGCAGCCACAGCACCGCCTGAACGTTGACGATTATCCCCTGAAGGGTGAAGGCCAGACGGTGAAATAATTTATTCTGGGTGATGATCTGCAGCCACAAATGGCTGCTGGCCTGCGCGCGTTTTTCGAAAGCGCGAAGCACCACTTTGTGCAGAATAAAATGAACGATGATGGCGGTAAGAAAAATAATACCAAAGATAATCACTAAAGAGGTGGTGTGATTAATTTCAATGCCTAACTCTTCAACCTGAGCAATTAATTCCTGCATAACGTCTCCTGTATTGATGCAGCCCCATAATGGCGGCTGCGGATCTATTATGCAAATTCACGGGCTTATTTGGTGGCCTGCCAGACCTTTACCACCGGCAGGCACAGGCGATGGCGGATGCACAGCGTCGCCAGGGCGAGCACCACCATCATCGCCGTTTCCACCATCAGGAAGACGTTCACCGCCTGGGTGTAATCCCCGTGATGGTTCTGCAGCGCGTGGAGCAAAATCGCGCCGAAAATGGCCGGGCCAAGCCCCAGCGCGGCCTGCTGCAGCGTGCTGAGAATGGCGCTCGCGGCTCCCGCGTCGTCAGGCTGAATATCGCGCATCCCGATGCGGTAGAAGCTGTTCACGATCAGCGCCTGCCCGTAGCCGACCAGCCCGGTCGCGGGCGCCAGCGTCAGGGCAGTATTCTCCATTCCCCAGACGCGGAACGTGGCGATCAGCGCCAGCAGGCCGGCAATCTGGATCGCCAGACCGGTCAGCAGAATGGTACTGGTGCTGTAGCGAGCAATCAGCCTCGGCGCGAACCACGCCGAAATAAAGTAGGTTACGCCCAGCGCGATAAAACTGTTTCCGGACTGCCACGGTGCCATCCCCAGACCGGTTTGCATGGTGAGCGCCATACAGAACATAAACCCGGACCAGACGCTGAAAAAGAGCATCGCAATCAGAATGCCAAAGCGAACGCTGCGAAGCTGCAGCAGGCGCGGCGGGATCAGCGGGTGGGCATTCTCACGCTCCTTTTTGCGCGCATTCAGCGCCGTCAGCCAGCCCAGCGGAATAATGGCGAGAAGCATAACCTTCAGCGGCCACGACCAGTGCCACTGTGGGCCGAGCGCCATCGGGAACAGCAGGCAGCAAAGAATGATCGCCAGCAGCAGGGTGCCCGGCCAGTCGATGCGTGACGGCGTCTCGCGACGGGTTTCCGGTACGAAATGGCGGCTCAGCGCCAGCACCACCAGACAGATCGGCACGTTGATAAAGAAGGCGTTACGCCAGCCCAGCCCGGCGATATCCGCCGACACCAGCCAGCCGCCGCCCATTTGCCCGACGATAAACGCAATCCCACCGATGCCGCCAAACAGGCTGATGGCCTTAGCGTGCGCCGTACCTTTCAGCGTCACGTGCAGCGTGGCAAGAATTTGCGGCACGATCAGTGCGGCTCCCGCCCCCTGAACGATGCGCGCGGCCAGCAGCTGTTCAATGTTCCCCGCCATCCCGCAGAGCAGCGAGGCCAGGCCAAAGCTCGCGACGCCCCACATGAACAGACGCCGACGGCCAAAGTTATCCCCCAGCTTGCTGCCTAGCGCGAGGCAGACGGCGAAGGCCACGCCGTAGAGGGCGACAATCAGCTCCAGCTCGGTGGCGGTGGCGTTCAGCGAATGGGTGATGGCGTCCAGCGCGACGTTGGTGATTGAGGTATCAATCATCGGCAGCATCTGGCCGGTTAGCAGCAATATCAGGCCAGCGCGGCCCGGTGAAACAACTGACGTATTCATGGTAACTCCATTGCGTCATTCAACAGATGGTCGTAGCATCAACCATCTGATAAACGGGTACCAGTTCTTGCTTATACTGGTACTGGCACTACCATGCAGGGGGATTTATGGCCTTGATGTCTGAACCCGTCGTCTCACTTCAGGATGACACCCGAAAACAGCTGGGGGCATTTTTGCGCGCACGACGTGAAAGCCTCGATCCGCAGCGTCTCGGCCTGCCGCGCAGCGGTCGCCGCCGCACGCCGGGTCTGCGCCGGGAAGAGGTGGCGATGCTCGCGGACGTGGGCGTGACCTGGTACACCTGGCTGGAGCAGGGCAGGGACGTCAATCCGTCCAGCGCGGTGATGGCCGCTGTGGCAAAAGCGCTGCAGTGCACCCCTACCGAGGCCCGACACCTGTTTCTGTTAGCGGGGTTACCGCCGGGCGAAGCGCCGCAGGCGGTCTGCTGCGAGGGCATCAGCGAAGGCACGCGCCGCCTGCTGGATACGCTGATGCCGAAACCCGCCAGCATTCAGAAACCGAACTTCGATATCGTGGCCTGGAACGACAGCTTCGGGCATCTGATGGGCGTCGATTTCAATGACATTCCTCCCGAAGACCGCAACTGTATTTATTTGTTCCTCACGCATCCTGCGTGGCGCGCGCGCCTCGGCAGGCGCGACGACGTGCTGCCCATCTTTGTCTCCTATTTCCGGGCGGCGATGGCCGAACACCGGGGCGACCCGCTGTGGGAGGCCAAACTGGCGCGCTTCTTTGCGGTATCCGAAGAGTTTAAAACCCTGTGGCACCAGCGCAACGACGTGCGCGGCGTGGAGAACCAGCTCAAGCTGTTTACCCATCCCGAGCTGGGGGATTTTACGCTGCAGCAGATGTACTGGTATTCCGCGCCGCGAAACGGCTCGCGGCTGCTGGTGTATCTCCCGGTGGATGAAGCGGGGGAGCGGGCGATGGCGTGGCTGGCAGAGAAAAGTCGGTCATAATACTCATCGCCCGAGGGGGACTATTTCACTGTGCTCTTAGTACTGCCATTGTACCGAAAACCCAAGCGTGACGGGACTGGTATGCATCTCATCCGGTTTTACCAATGGCACACCTGCAAAAAGGTCATATCCCACGTGTCCTTTCACCCCGCGCACGCCTGCGGCCGCACCGAGAATGTGGGCCCCGCTCCAGTAATCATTTTCTGAGCCGCTGACTTCGCCGTAGTCTGCGCCAATATACGGCTGCATTCCCCATACCGGCAGATTCAGATTGATATCATTACGTAGATACCAGCCTTTGTCGGCATACAATGAGGACTCTCCGTCAAAGCCGCGTACCGTCCAGCGGTTGCCGATGGTGAACTTATCGGGCTGGGTAAGCCTGTCCGGAGTGGTCTGTTGTTTGAAATGCGGTTCATAGCTGAGGGCGAACTTGCCCAGTTTGAAAGGGAAACTACCGTCTGCGCTCAGCGTAATGATGCGCGCCTGCGCGTCGGCATTGCCCACTACCTCTTCAGCATCGGCTTCTTCACCAAACCACGGTGCGGCATGTTGATAACCTAAGCTTGCCGTAAGTTGACCAAATGGAAGATAGGCTAAGTGTTCCAGGCTAAGCAGCCAACTGCTGGTGTCCCGGTGCTGAACCTCCACTTCCATGTCGTTAAGATCGTAGCGGGTATCACGCTTGATCCCTTTAAAGCCCAGCGTGGTTTTCTGGCTCGCGCTGCGGTAAACCACGCGGTTAAGCGCGGCGGTCATTAACTTTTGATCGCTACTGTACCGGTAATCAAAATCACCGCTATGGATAGTCTGCGTCGTTCTGTACTGGCTGGCATAAAGTTCCAGCGCCCAGTATCCCCAGGGAACGGAGTAAAACGCCGAGGTATTATCGTTACGCTTGCCGTTTTCATTTTTGAAACCGCCGCCATACGCTACATAAAACATATCGTTGAGCGAGGTGGGGTTATCCAAATACAGTACCAGTCCGCCCTGATACCGTCCGGTATATTTACTACCAGAATCATCAAACCAGCTGCCCAGTCGCCAGACTTTACGCTGGTCGCGCTTGATCTCTACGCGGCTATCGCCGGGATTTTCCCCCGGCACCAGACGAATACTCGCCTGCGAACCGGGAATACGCTGCAGGTTTTCCAGCCCCTGTTCCAGACCGCGTAAATCGAGGAGGTCGCCCGCCCCTTGCGGGACGTTATTCCAGCGATGAACGGGGAGCCCACTTTGATCCTGAATAATGACATCACTGACACGTCCAGGCAGAATTCGCAGGGTTAACGTTCCCTTAAGCAAATTTTGCTCCGGTATTAATACACGGGTAGTAATAAATCCGTGGGATATTAATCGATTCTGCACGGCTGTATATATGGCTTTAATTCCTTTCACGCCGATACAGTTATTCTCAGCCTGACGAATAAAATCGCGAAAGGTGAGCCAGTTTGGAAGCGACTCCGTATTGTCGATCCTCACATGGAGAATGTCGTAGCAAACAGACTCTTTCGGAAGAACAAGAGCGTCGCCATGAGATGTGCTTTCAGCTGTAAGCAGCAGCTTACCCGGAGGGGCGAGTTGTTCGTGTCGGGCTTGGTCCTGCTGCTGTATTGTTGCTGGTTCGGCATGAAGTAGAGAGGATTGCATTAAGCATAAGGACAAAAAAAGGAAGCTGAGAGCCGCTTGATAAATTTTCATTATAATTTAAAATTTCCGGAAATACCCATCACAGAAACATAGTTTGGGAATAAAGCCTCACGAAGGTGTGAGGCTTTATCATTTAAATGGAATTACGCTGCGATAGTGATGAAATAGCCGCCAGGATAATAAATAATATCCTGAACAACATGGCCGTAATACTTATCACCAGGTTGATAGACAACTCCGTTTTCCCAAACACCATTACCTTCAGGGGTACCATTTGGCTTAATTGTGGTATTTCCACTATTATTCGCAGTGGCATTCGAACCTGGGTTGGTATTGATGTCATCAGCAGTGTTATTATCTGTACCTTGATTTGCTGCACCGGTCTCGTTAATAACGCCCATATTATTGACGTAGCCTGTGGTGTACACGCGATTGCCGGTAATATTACCGCTGGCTTCGTTGTTAACGCCGTTGGCTGTATTCAACGTAATATCACTTGTGCTAGTGATGTTACCACTGTTAGTCAGGTAGTTACTGATCAGAGTAATACCGTTATCAGCGGACAGCGTTCCCCCGTTGATGAGTGTTACCTGCTCCATCTGTGCGTTTAGTTTATTACCCGCCTTCATCGTTCCGAAGTTATACGCGGTACCTTGAGACCAGCCGTAGCTGCCCATTACGTTGAGATTAATGTCATGTGCCGCACGGATATCACCATTGTTGTCCAGGTTGTTCATCACGAACAGCGTGGCATCAGAACCAGCGTTGATCTGGCTACCTGCATCAGTCATTAGATAAGAGGTGGTGACGCTGATGTTATGGTCGGCGCTCATCACGCCCTTACCCCGGTTTTCCAGGCTCGTGGTGTTCAGATTGATATCATTCTTGCTGGCGATCGAACCGCTGTTAGACAAGTCTGCCAGTTGAAGATCCATCTGATTAGCGGTAATGTCGCCGCTGTTGTCGAACAGACTGCTGTTCATCTGCAGCGCCAGGCGGCCCTCAGCCGAGATGGAACCGCTGTTCTGCGCGGGACCGCCATAGCTATACCAGCCAGTAGAACCGATGTTTAACATCATATTCTGACCCGCCTTAACGGTTCCGGCGTTCTGGAACGTGCCGGTCACGGTCATGTCGATATTGCCGGCAGCTTCCATCTTACTGGCAAGGTCAGAATAGTAGGACGTGCCGTACATAAAGAGGTCTTTATCGGCAGTGATGGTTCCGGACATATTATCCAGCGCACCATTAATTGAAACATAGCCGTTGCTGTGGATTAATCCATTGCGGTTAGAGAGCATGTTGTTGCCGCTCACCTGAATCTGGCTGTCAGATCCCACAGCCTGAATCACGCCGTTATCGTTATTCAGCATGGAGGCGCTGATCATGTTCCAGCCGTCCCCTGCGGAGATAAGACCATTATCGTTCGTCAGCGTGTCGACATTGATTGTCATCGCACCATCGGTTTCTACGCGGCCAGTGGAGTTGTTAAGGCTGGCAGCGTCAATATTGAGGGCCCCCTTAGCATTAATGCGGCCATGGGTATTATTCACGCCCTGCGCGTTGTAATTCCAGGAGGCGCGGCTGATAGTCAAATCACCATTGCTGATAATTTCACCGTCGCTATTGTCCAGCGAGTCAGCGATAATAAAGGTATTCTGGCTGCCCTGGATGGAGCCATGGTTGTTAACGGTATCTTTGCCGGATAGATTGACCTTTGCAGCTTTAATGACACCGGTAGTGTTGTCCAGCGTGTGGTCTGCGGCAACGGACACCATACCCTCTGAGGTAATTTGACCATTATGGTTCAGGACATCACCACCCATTACGGTAGCTGCATTTTTACCGCTGATATGTCCACCGTTGTTTTCGACCACACCATCAACGTTAATTGACAACGCGTCGGATGCCGTCAGGTCAGCATGATCGATATGTACGCCAACGCCGGTTTCTGTGCCTTCCATAAAAATTTTATTCGCATACATGGAGCCCAGAGCAGAGACATCCAGCGCTACGTCAGGGGTATTGCTGCTGTCATACTTCTTCTGCACATGACCATTTTTATCGATGCGGTTGTTACCCGTTATGATGTTCAGTTCGTTAGCCTGAAGTTTCGCATTGACTTTCACTGAACGGGCAATAATGTCGGTGTACTGCGTAGAGCGGGTATCCATCCCTTTACCGGTGATGGTCACCTGACCTTTGCTTACATCAAGACCGTTAACATTACCCTTGTTATCGTATGTGGCAGTACCGGTAGTCAGTGTAGCGTGGTTGGTATTGATAAATCCGCAACCGTCACAGGTGATGCCTGATGGGTTGGCGATAATCACCTGGGCGGATTGGCCTGCCACTTCGACCATGCCGTTCAGCTGGCTCGGATCGGATGAGCGCACTTCGTTTAGGATCACCTTAGCGCTGCCGCTGGCCATATTAGCGTTGCCATCGATCTGACCAGCTAATTGGGTGTTGGTTACTGTGCCGCTGTTGTTAAGGATCACGCCTTTGCTGTCGACGTTAAATTCGGAATAAACGTTATGGGAAACCCCACCAGCGCTCGCCTTGTTGATATCTACGATGGTTGCGCCGCTTGCATCCGTATGGATAAGCGGTTTATCGGTATTACCTGCCACGATGGCTGCCTGAGCAGGCATGATCATGCCAAGTGCAAACATAGTCGCAAAGCAGGTTGGTGCCAGTTTGGCGTGCAATACCTTTGAATTAGAATGAGTGCTCACTGCATCTTTTTTTTTCATATATCTATCCTTGTAATTCCTTGAAAAATTTTTCCCATTCCCTTTCATGCGAAATGGGCACACATAAAAACATGCAGAATCTCGCTTCCAGAAATAGACATGTAACAATTCATGTAAAGTGCGTATTACTTAATGATGTTTAAGAGTGAAATAATTAGCGTAAGCACGAGGGAAAATAAGCGGGTATATTTATGAGGCTTATAAATTAGGATAGTGTGAGTTAATAACTGATTGATCTGAACTGGAAGGAAACATTTTATGATTATAAAATTATATGAAAAAATTCTGATGTAAGTATTTCTGTAGTGTTACAAATTATTTGACTTGTAACGGGGTGAATCTATACATAAAGACTAACTTAGGTAGCGGACATTGATGTTCCACGCTGAGTGATACGCTTCAAAGAGAGGCGGCGTTATGGCAATAGCATGATGGTCTGACGCGTGCTCAAACTAAAAGCGAAAAGGGTTCAGAATCCTGAGAGTATGCTGTATTGAAAGCAGGCACGCCGAAGCCCAGCGTGCCAGAGGAGATCAGCACTCGGTCAGAATCGTGCTCAGCGGCAGGCGAGACTTCGGCAGCGTTGCGTTGAAATCTTCAACGCTGTGATGCCCAACCGGCACCACCACCAGGCTGGTGAAGCCTTTCTCTTTCAGGCCAAATTCTTCGTCGAGAATGGCGGCGTCGAAACCTTCAATCGGTACCGCGTCCAGACCCATCGCGCCTACGCCCAGCAGGAAATTACCGACGTTCAGGTAAACCTGCTTCGCCATCCACTGGTCGTCATCTTTCAGATCCACGCGGTGCATGTCGGCGAAATAGGTGCGGCCCTTGTGGTTTGCGGCTTTGGCTTCCGGCGTGTTGAAACGGCCATCGGCCTCTTCCTGATCCACGACGCGCTCCAGCCAGGCGTCATCCAGCGCGGTTTTCGCGCAGAACACTACCACGTGGGAAGCATCCAGCATTTTACGTTCGTTGAACACATAGGTGCCCGCGGCGGATTTTGCCACGCGCGCTTTTCCTTCCTCGGTGCTGGCTACAATGAAGTGCCACGGCTGGGAGTTGGTGCTGGACGGGCTGTACTGCAGCAGGGTTTTGATTTTCTCCGCTTCTTCTGCGGTCAGTTTTTTGGCTGGGTCGAACGCCTTGGTAGAGTGGCGTTTCAGGGCGACAGAAATGATATCCATAACAACTCCTGGTGATGAAATTCGCCCGCTCGCGGGCGCGAAAGGAAAGCAGATTACAGCGGGACGCGGAAAAAGATAAGTGCAATTCGAGCGCTTAATCTGTTCGTCTCAGACGAACAATCAGACCGGCCGGATCCACTTCTGGTCTTTTTTCGGCAGCTTATCGACCACCAGATTCCACGAATCCGCTATCAGGTCGGCGACCAGTTCAGGTGTGATGTCGTCAGTGCCGTAAAGCGAAATCCAGTGTTTTTTATTGAGGTGATAGCCCGGCTCAACGCCGCGATAAATTTGCTGATTTAACAAGGATTTTTCTGGGTCTGACTTGAGGCTGACGTGCGGTCGTCCGCGTACGGTGGCCATCAGCATAAAAATTTTCCCACCCACCTTAAACACGTCGTACTCGGGGCCGAACGGCCAGCAGTGTTCGGTGAACGGCAGCTCCAGCGCCACGCGTTTTGCATGCTCCTGCAATGCTTTACTGTCCATCGTTCTCTTCCTGGGCAAGCCCGCGCCACATCACCTCAAAGCCGAGCGCTTTAAACTCAACGGCGCGGGACGGATCGCGGGTGGCAAATTCCATCGTGCTTTCGGCCAGCGATAAGAAAAGCGCATCGCCAAACGTTTTAAATTCATCAGACATAAACACCTGACGCACCGAGCGGCGGCAGAGCTCATGCAGCTCCGGGAACATCTCTTTCACCGCCTGTTCCGTTTCGGCGCTCAGCTTTTCACTGACGCCAATCTGGCGGATAGCAGCATGGGCCACGGGGTTACGAATACCCCAGTCCACATAGCTGTTCCAGATATTGCGGGTATGTTCTTTTGGCAGCGTGATGGTGCGATCGAGGTTTGCCAGCATGGCCTGGCAGAGATCCTGCTTCAGGTGCAGATAGAGGGCATTCAGCAGATCGTCTTTGGTAGCAAAGTAGCGGAACAGGGTGCCTTCGGCGACACCCGCCTTGCGGGCAATTAACGCCGTTGAGGCGGCAATACCTGACTGTGCAAACGCCACCGTTGCGGCTTCCAGTAAGGCCTGTTTTTTATCTTCACTCTTCGGACGTGCCACTAAATTTTCCCCCTGTCAATTATAAAAACCCTGATTGAAACACGTGCTTTGACACGCTGCAACGCGGAATGTCAAAGATCGAAAACGTCTTGACGACTTTATCATCATATCTATAATGAGTGCTTACTCACTCATAATCAAGTTTACCCCGCGCAAACTATCGGATGGGGCGCGTTTTCGGGTCTGGATATGAAAAAACCTCTCTTCATCTGCGTGGTGTTAATCATGATCATAGCTTCAGCTGCGAGTTTACCGTTTGTTCTGAATGCCGGATTCGGCCAGCCACCGCAGGGTGAGCAGCTCACTGAAGTGGAGGCCTCTCCCCAGTATCGCGACGGGAAATTCCACAATACGCTGCCGACGCCGGGCTATAACGGCGACAAAAATATGCTGGTCGCGACGTGGGATTTTCTGACCAAAAAAACCGAAAACGCGCGACCGGCCCAGCCGCTGCCGCTGGTGAAAACCGATCTTGCGAGCCTGCCGCTGGAGCAGGACACCCTGGTGTGGCTCGGCCACTCCTCGTGGTACCTGCAGCTCGCGGGCAAACGCATCCTGATTGACCCGGTGCTCAGCAACTATGCCGCGCCGTTCTCGTTTCTGAATAAAGCCTTTGCCGGGGAGTATCCGTGGCGCGCTGAAAGCATGCCGGAAATCGACCTGCTGATTATCTCGCACGATCACTACGATCATCTGGATTACGCCACCATCCGGGCGCTACTGCCGAAGGTGAAGCGCGTGGTGACGCCGCTGGGCGTGGGATCCCATCTTCGCTACTGGGGGATGAAGCCAGAGATTATTGCCGAGCGCGACTGGAACCAGTCGGTGCGCATCAGCGATGAACTGACGGTGCATGTTCTGCCGGCGCGCCACTTCTCCGGGCGCGGCATCAAGCGCGATCGAACCCTGTGGGGCAGCTTTATGTTCGTCACGCCAGAGCAGAAGGTTTATTACAGCGGGGATTCCGGCTACGGCCCGCACTTTAAGGCCATCGGCGAGCAGTTTGGCGAGGTGGACTTAGCCATCATGGAAAACGGCCAGTACGACCAGGACTGGAAGTACATTCACATGCTTCCGGAGGAAACGGCGCAGGCCTCGGTGGATCTGAACGCGAAAGCCGTGGTGCCCGGGCATAACGGACGCTTCGTGCTGGCGAAACACGCCTGGAACGATCCGCTGATCCAGCTGGCGCGCGCCAGCAAGGACAAAAATTATCGGCTGCTGACGCCGGAACTGGGTGAGCCCGTGCGGGTGAGTGACACCGCGCAAACCTTTCGCGCGTGGTGGGAATAATGTTTAAGCGAGAAGCAGAGGGGGACAGCAGCATGACCATTTCCGCTCAAGTCATCGACACTATCGTCGAATGGATCGACGACAATCTGCACCAGCCATTACGTATAGAAGAGATTGCCCGCCACGCGGGCTACTCGAAGTGGCACCTGCAGCGGCTGTTTATGCAGTACAAAGGGGAGAGTCTGGGGCGCTATATCCGTGAACGCAAGCTGCTGCTGGCGGCGCGCGATCTGCGTGAATCCGACGCTCGGGTGTACGACATCTGCCTGCGTTACGGGTTTGACTCGCAGCAGACGTTTACCCGTATCTTCACCCGGACGTTCAACCAGCCGCCTGGTGCGTACCGCAAGGAGAACCACAGTCAGCCGCACTGAGCTGTTTTCCGCCCTGGCGGGTCAGGAAAATTGCCATCACAGGCCGGGTAAGGCGAAGTCGCCACCCGGCTTTTTTATTGGCTTACGACGCCAGTGAAAACCAGCGGCGCCAGACGAAACGCAGGACGAAGAATTCGATGGCACCCAGCAGTAAAAACCACACGCAGAACAGAATGGTGTAAAGCTGGTTCAGATCGACCATGTGAAAGGTCTGAACCAGCTTCTGCGCCAGCACCAGACCCAGCGACGGCGCGGGTAACAGCAGGCAGGAGAGCAGGGCCAGCAATAAAATGCCGCCTGCCGTAAGCAGCGATTCTAACGGGTGTTTCATCGTAATGTTAATCGTCAGTTAAAAATGTCATTGTCCGGCATCCTGTAACGTAAAGCAATATCAGCGATTCAGGCGTTATTGAATAAAACGAAGATATTATTTAGCGAATAAATAACAAAATACGACCCGGCATTTATATTAATATCGCGTTATGTAAATAAACGTCTTTATCAGGAAAATAATTTTACAAATGTATAAGTGCTATAACCAATTAACGTGGCAATAACAATGGCTGCGATAATGTATAACGCCAGGCGACGCCCGCGATAAATACCAAACATGGATCCTCCTCGTTTAGATTTGGTTTAGAAATATTTTGTAAAAATTGGCTCATCAAAATAGTTTTAAGCAGTTTTGAATAACCGAGAAGTCATTATATTGCGGTAGATCAATTTTACCCGCAAGACTTTAAAATGAATTTATTTATGCCCGAAAGGAATTCAGGCTTCTTTTCACCGGATATTGAAGGAAAAATACGATGACCGAGAAAAAATTATCCCCAAACGTGCCGCCTTCCGGCGGGCTGGCATATCAGCAGACCACAGAGCAGGTGCTTGCTCACATGAAGAGCCAGGCCAGCGGTCTGGACCGTGCAGAGGCGCAGGCGCGTCTGCAAAAACATGGCCCCAATGCGCTGCCGGAGAAAAAAGGCAAGCCTGCCTGGCTGCGTTTTTTGGCCCATTTTAATGATGTCCTGATTTATGTCCTGCTGGCCGCCGCCGTATTAACGGCAATCATGGGCCACTGGGTTGATACGCTGGTTATTCTGGGCGTGGCGGTAATCAATGCCTTAATTGGTCATATCCAGGAAAGCAACGCGGAAAAATCCCTGAAGAGTATTCGCAATATGCTCTCCAGCGAGGCGCGCGTTATTCGTAACGGCAACCACGAAACGATACCCACAACTGAAATAGTTCCGGGCGATATTATTGTATTACGCGCGGGAAATCGTATTCCGGCGGATATGCGTTTAATCGAAGCGCATAATTTACGCGTGGAAGAGGCGATTCTGACCGGTGAATCCACCGTGGTGGATAAACACGTTAATCCGCTGAGCGGTGAACTGCCGCTGGGCGATCGGACCAATATGGTCTTCTCCGGGACGACCGTAAGCGCGGGCGGCGGCGTAGGCGTGGTCACCGCGACCGGTAAGGATACGGAGCTTGGCCATATCAACCAGATGATGGCGGGCATCGAAAAGCACCGCACGCCGCTGCTGGTGCAGATGGACAAGCTGGGTAAAGCGATCTTCGCCATTATCCTGGCGATGATGGCCGCGCTGTTTGTCTTCAGCCTGGCGTTCCGCGAGATCCCGATGGGTGAGCTGCTGCTCTCCCTGATTAGCCTGGCGGTGGCCTCCGTGCCGGAAGGCCTGCCGGCGATTATCTCCATCATCCTCTCCCTGGGCGTGCAGGCGATGGCGCGCAAGCGGGCAATTATCCGCAAGCTGCCGACGGTTGAAACCCTGGGCGCGATGACCGTGGTCTGCTCGGATAAAACCGGCACCCTGACCATGAACGAGATGACGGTCAAAGCCATTATCACCGCTGACGCCTGCTACCGCGTGGACGGCAACAGCTACGAGCCGGTAGGCAATATCTACCTGGAAGGCAGCGATGAGCCGGTCCACATCCAGCCGGGCACCGTGCTGGAGCAGTACCTGCGCACCATCGACCTGTGTAACGACAGCCAGCTGATCCAGGACGAGCGCGGCCTGTGGGGCATCACCGGTGGGCCGACCGAGGGCGCGCTGAAGGTGCTGGCGGCGAAGGCCAGCCTTGAGCCGGTCATGACCACGCTGGTTAACAAGATCCCGTTCGACTCGCAGTACAAGTACATGAGCACCCACTACCAGATTGGCGGTGAGGAGCAGATCCTTATCACCGGCGCGCCGGACGTGATTTTCTCCCTGTGCACCGAGCAGCAGACCCGCAATGGCGTGGAAGCATTCAACCGCGCGTACTGGGAAAGCGAGATGGAGCGCTATGCGCGTCAGGGGCTGCGCATGGTCGCCGCGGCGTTCAAGCCGGCGAACGGTGAGCAGGAACTTACGCACGACGACCTGAGCCACGGCCTGATCTTCCTCGGTATCGCCGGGATGATGGATCCGCCGCGTCCGGAAGCCATTGATGCGATTAACGCCTGCCAGCAGGCGGGGATCCGCGTGAAGATGATCACCGGGGATCACCCGCAGACGGCGATGAGCATCGGCCAGATGCTGGGGATCACCAACAGCGAGCAGGCGGTCACCGGCTACGAGCTGGAGAAAATGGACGACGCCGCGCTGGCGGAAGCGGCGGTGAAGTATGACATCTTCGCCCGTACCAGCCCGGAGCATAAGCTGCGCCTGGTGAAAGCGCTGCAGGACAAGGGCGAAATCGTCGGCATGACCGGTGACGGCGTGAACGATGCCCCGGCGCTGCGTCAGGCTGACGTCGGCATCGCGATGGGCATCAAGGGCACGGAAGTGACCAAAGAGGCGGCGGACATGGTCCTGACGGACGATAACTTCGCCACCATCGCCAGCGCGGTGAAAGAGGGGCGTCGCGTTTACGACAACCTGAAGAAGACCATCCTGTTCATCATGCCGACCAACCTCGCGCAGGGTCTGCTGATTGTGATTGCGCTGCTGGCGGGGAACATCATTCCGCTGACGCCGGTGCTGATTCTGTGGATGAACATGGCCACCTCCGCCACGCTCTCCTTCGGCCTGGCCTTTGAGGCCGCCGAGCGCAACATCATGCGCCGTCCGCCGCGTCAGACCGGGCAGCACGTGATGGACGCCTACGCCGTATGGCGCGTGGCCTTCGTCGGCACCATGATTGCCATCGCCGCCTTTGCGCTGGAGGCCTGGCTGGCCCCGCGCGGCCACAGCGCGGAGTTCATCCGCACCGTGCTGCTGCAGATGCTGGTCTGCGCCCAGTGGGTGTACATGATTAACTGCCGCAACACCGAAGGGTTCTCCCTGAACCGCGGCCTGCTGGCGAATAAAGGGATCTGGCTGGTGACGGGCGTGCTGTTCCTGCTCCAGGCGGCGATTATCTACCTGCCGTTGATGCAGATGTTGTTCGGCACCGAAGCGCTGCCGCTGCGCTACTGGTTTGTGACTCTGGCGGTGGCGGGCGTGATGTTCTTCGTCGTCGAAGTCGAGAAGCGACTGACCCGCAGGTTCCGTCAGGCTGCATAACCTTTTGCCCTCACCCTAACCCTCTCCCACAGGGAGAGGGGACTGTTCCCTCCCTCTCCCTGTGGGAGAGGGCCGGGGTGAGGGGAGAAACAACGCTGAGGTACTCCCATGAAACTCCCACTCCTGTTCGCACTTCTCGCCTGCACCCTGCAACCCGTATTCGCCGCCGCCATCCCCGTTCGCGTCGCCACCGTGGAGCAGACCGCCCACGCCGCCGAGCGCCAGATCCCTGGCCGCATCGAAGCCATCCACACCGTTGAGCTGCGCGCGCGTACCGAAGGCGCGATCGCCAAAATCCACTTCCGCGACGGGCAGTACGTGAAAAAAGGCGACCTGCTGTTCGAGCTGGACGACGCCGAGCCGCGCGCCGCCCTGCGCCTGGCGCAGGCCGAGGTAAGAAGCGCCGAAGCCACGCTGCGCCAGGCGCAGCAGCAGCTTTCCCGCTTTGAAAGCCTGGGCAGCAGCAACGCCATCAGCCGTCACGACGTGGACAACGCCCGCATGCAGCGGGACGTGGCGAGCGCCGCGCTGGAGCAGGCCAAAGCCCGGCTCGAAACCCGTAATGTCACTCTGAACTACACCCGCATCACCTCGCCGATCGACGGTCGCGTGGGGCACAGCCGGTTCCACGTCGGCAGCCTGGTCAGCCCTGCCAGCGGCGTGCTGGTGGAGGTGGTGCAGCTCGATCCCATCCGCATCGCCTTTGCGCTGGAAGAGGGGGCGTTTGCCACCAAAGCCGGACGGCATGCGGATATCAGCGCCATGAAGCAGGCCTGGCAGGCGTTCATTGACAGCAACGGCCAGCGCGTCAGCGGCGAGCTCACCTCAGTGGACAACCGCATCGATCCGCGCACCGCCAGCGTGATGCTGCGCGCCGAGTTTGCCAACCCGCGCCATCAGCTGTTGCCCGGCGGCAGCGTGAACGTGACGCTGCGCCCGGCCAGCGAGCAGCCGGTTCTGACCCTGCCCGCCGCCGCGGTCCAGCAGAACGGCGACGGGTTCTTTGCCTGGGTGGTTAACGCCGACGGAAAAGCCGAAATGCGGCCGCTGAAGATCGCCGGACAGATCGGCCAGCAGTTCCGGATTACCTCCGGCGTGAAGTCCGGTGAGCGAGCGATTACTGACGGCGCGCAGCGCGTGCAGCCAGGCGCGGCCGTCCAGATACTGAATTAAGGAGCCATCATGCTGACGTTTTTCATCAAACGCCCGCGCTTCGCGATGGTGACTGCGCTGGTCATCTCCCTGGTGGGGGCCATTGCGCTGAGGATTATCCCGGTGGAGCAGTACCCGCAGATCGCGCCGCCGGTGGTGAATGTGTCTGCCAGCTGGCCAGGCGCCAGCTCGGCTGACGTGGCGGAGGCTATCGCCACGCCGCTGGAGACCCAGCTGAACGGCGTGGATCACATGCTCTACATGGAGTCCACCAGCTCGGACGAAGGCTCGTACAGCCTGAACATTACCTTTGCGGCGGGCACCAATCCGGACCTCGCCGCCATCGACGTGCAGAACCGCGTCTCGCAGGCTGTGGCGCAGCTCCCGACCGAAGCGCAGCAAAACGGCGTGCAGGTGCGCAAGCGCGCCACCAACCTGATGATGGGGGTAAGTCTTTACTCACCGAACAACACCCATACGCCGCTGTTCGTCAGCAACTTCGCCAGCACCCAGGTGCGCGAGGCGCTGTCCCGCCTGCCGGGCGTCGGGCAGGTTCAGATGTTTGGCGCGCGCGACTACAGCATGCGCATCTGGCTGCGTCCGGACCGCATGAACGCCCTGAACGTCACCACCGACGACGTGGCGCAGGCGCTGCGCGAGCAGAACGTGCAGGGGGCGGCAGGCCAGGTCGGCACGCCGCCGGTGTTTAACGGCCAGCAGCAGACCCTGACCATCAACGGCCTGGGGCGCTTAAGCCAGGCCGAAGACTTTGCCGACATCATCATCCGCGCGGGCGAGATGGGCCAGCTGGTGCGCCTGAAGGACGTCGCCACCATCGAGCTCGGCTCGCGCAGCTACAGCTCCGGCGCGCAGCTGAACGGGCACGACTCCGCCTATCTCGGCATCTACCCGACGCCGTCCGCCAACGCGCTGCGCGCGGCCGACGCGGTGCGCGCGGAGCTGGAACGCCTCTCGACGCGCTTCCCGGACGACCTGGTCTACGAGGTGAAATTCGACACCACCTCATTTGTTGCGGCCACGATTAAAGAGATCGGCGTCTCGCTGGCGCTCACCCTGCTGGCGGTTGTGGTGGTCGTTTCCCTGTTCCTGCAAAGCTGGCGCGCGACGCTGATTGTCGCGCTCGCCATTCCGGTATCGCTGGTGGGCACCTTCGCTGTGCTCTACACGCTCGGCTACTCCGCCAACACCCTCAGCCTGTTTGCCATTATTCTGGCGCTGACCATGGTGGTGGATGACGCCATCGTGGTGGTGGAGAGCGTCGAAACGCTGATGGCGGAAGGGCAGAGCCGCACGGCGGCGACCGCGCTGGCGCTGCGCCAGATCGCCGGGCCGGTCATCGCCACGACGCTGGTGCTGCTGGCGGTGTTTGTGCCGGTAGCGCTCCTGCCGGGGATTGTCGGCGAGCTGTACCGCCAGTTTGCGGTGACGCTCTCGACGGCCGTGACGCTCTCAAGCCTGGTGGCGCTGACCCTGACGCCCGCCCTGTGCGCGATGCTGCTGCGTCAGCGCCCGGCGCAGCCCGCGGCGATTTTCCGTGGGTTCAACCGGGGGCTGGAGGCCACGCGTGGCGTCTACACCCGCATCGTGACTATCTTCAACCTTCGCCCGTGGCTGGCGCTGCTGGCCACCGCAGGCGCGGCGGCCGTGGTGGCGTTCAGCTTTACGTCGATGCCTAAAAGCTTCCTGCCGCAGGAGGATCAGGGCTACTTCTTTGCCAGCGTTCAGCTGCCGGAGGCGGCCTCGCTGGAGCGCACCGAAGCGGTGATGAACACGGCACGCGAACTCATCGCTAAAAATCCGGCGGTTGAAGACGTGATTCAGGTCTCCGGATTTAACATTCTCAACGGCACCAGCGCCTCCAACGGCGGGTTTATCTCCATCATGCTCAAAGACTGGAGCGAGCGTCCGCCGCTGGATGAGGTGATGGGTACCCTGCAGCGCCAGCTGCTGGCCCTGCCGGAAGCGACCATCATGACCTTCGCGCCGCCGACGCTGCCGGGGCTGGGCAACGCCTCCGGCTTCGACCTGCGCATCCAGGCGCAGGCGGGGCAGAGCCCGGCAGAGCTGGAGCGCGTGACGCGTGAAGTGCTGGCGAAAGCCAACCAGCATCCGCAGCTGAGCCGCGTGTTCACCACCTGGAGCAGCAACGTGCCGCAGCTGACGCTGACCGTTGACCGCGAGCGCGCCGCGCGCCTCGACGTGCCGGTGTCGCGCATCTTCAGCAGCCTGCAAACCGCCTTTGGCGGCACGCGCGCCGGGGATTTCAGCGTCAACAACCGCGTCTACCACGTAGTGATGCAGAACGAGATGCAGTGGCGCGAGCGCGCCGAGCAGATCGGCGAGCTGTTCGTGCGCAGCAACAGCGGCGAGCGGGTGCGCCTGAGCAACCTCGTCACCATTACGCCGACCGTCGGCGCGCCGTTCCTGCAGCAGTACAACCAGTTCCCGTCCGTGTCGGTGAGCGGCTCGGCGGCGGAAGGAGTGAGCAGCAGCACCGCGATGGCGGCGATGGGCGAGATTCTGGCGGAAAACTTGCCAGCCGGGTACGACTATGCCTGGAGCGGAATGTCGTATCAGGAGCAGCAGACCGGCAATCAGGCGATATGGATTGTGCTGGCGGCGGTGGTGATGGCGTGGCTGTTCCTCGTTGCCCAGTACGAGAGCTGGACGCTCCCGGCGAGCGTGATGCTCTCGGTGCTTTTCGCCATCGGCGGGGCGCTGGTCTGGCTGTGGTTGGCGGGCTACGCCAACGACGTGTACGTGCAGATTGGTCTGGTGCTGTTGATAGCCCTTGCCGCCAAGAACGCGATCCTGATCGTGGAGTTCGCCCGCGCGCGGCGCATGGACGGAATGGCGATTGTCGATGCCGCGCGGGAAGGGGCATCGCGCCGCTTCCGCGCGGTGATGATGACCGCCGTGTCGTTCATTATCGGCGTATTGCCCATGATGCTGGCGACCGGGGCGGGTGCCCAGAGCCGCCGCATCATCGGCACCACGGTGTTCAGCGGCATGCTGGTGGCGACCGTGGTGGGGATCCTGTTTATCCCCGCGCTGTTCGTGCTGTTCCAGCGCCTGCGCGAGTGGGGCCACGGACTTACGGACTCGTCGCCCACAGCTCGCAGTGCTTCTGAACCAGAGAAATCAGCGAGCCACCGTCGGCGATAAACTCCCGCATGCGCTGCGCCTCGCTCTTGCCCTGCTTTAACAGCAGGGCAATTTCATTGATTGCGCTCGTTGCGCCGAGCTTCTCGGCCGACGGCGCAACCTGCTCCAGCAGCCACGCAATGTCTTCCGCCACGGTTTTGTGCTCGCCGGTGTGCACGTCCGTCAGGATCCCCTCCAGCCCGTAGCGACAGGCCTGAAAACGGTTAAAGCGGTACAGCAGAAAATCTTTTTCCTGATGCTTATAGGGCCGCGCGGTCAGCAGCCAGTGCGAGGTCGCCTGGATAAGCCCGGCGATGTTAATGGCGTGGCCGAGCGTCAGCGGCGTATCCATCACCCTCACCTCGACGGTGCCGAAGTGCGGGCTGGGGCGGATGTCCCAGTGCAGATCCTTAATGCTGTCGATCATGCTGGTGGAACTCAGGCGGCGGAACAGCCCCTCGAACTCCTGCCAGCTGTTGACCCACGGCATCTGTCCGTTATCCGGGAACCCGGAGAAGATATTGAGCCGCGACGAGGAGAACTTTGTGTCGGTGCCCTGCATGTAAGGCGAGGCGGCCGCCAGGGCAATAAAGTGCGGCACAAAGCGCGACAGGCCGTGAAGGAGGTAAATGGCATCATCCCCGGTCCGGCAGCCGACGTGAACGTGCTGACCGAACACCGTCGCCTGCAAAATCAGATAGCCAAAGCGCTCCAGCGTGACGTTATAGCGCTCGTCGTCGCACACCTCCTGGCGCTGCCACTTCTGGAACGGATGCGTCCCGCCGCCGCAGATCTGAATGTGCTGCTCCGCCGCCGCGCGCAGGATGCTCTGCTGCATCACTGAGAACTGTGCCGCCGCCTGATCGATGGTCTGACACACGCCGGTGGCGATTTCGAGCATGCTTTCGGTGATGTCGTGTTTGACTTCACCGCCTTTGATGTCGTCTTTGACGGCGGCGATGAGCGCGGAGGAGTCCTGGCTGAGATCGTACCCCGGCGGGTTAACCACCTGCAGTTCGAGCTCGATGCCAAGGGTGAACGGTTCAGAGGATTTAAAATCGGGTAAAGGCATGGCGCACTCCGTTGTCTGTGAATGTTGAGTATAGACAACGGGTGTGGCGCACTCGTCTCAGGGTGGTATAACTGATAGCAGGCTTAGCAAAAGGGGAGTGACTCATGTCTGACTATCCAACCATTGCGCTGATTGGTCCCGGTGCGATTGGCACCACCGTTGCCGCGGTACTGCATGACGCTGGCCGCACGCCGCTACTCTGCGGACGCACCGCGCATCCGGAATTACGCCTGCGTCACGATGAGGGTGAAACGGTGGTGCCCGGTCCGGTACTAACCGACCCGACGGCCATTACGCGTCCCGTTGATCTCGTGTTTATCGCAGTGAAAACGACGCAAAACGCCGACAGCGCCGGGTGGCTGCGCGCGCTGTGCGATGAAAATACGGTGGTCTGCGCCCTGCAAAATGGCGTAGAGCAGAAGGCGCAGCTTGAGCCTTTGGTCAGTGGCGCAACGGTGCTGCCGTCGGTAGTCTGGTTCCCGGCGCAGCGCGAGCCGGATGCCTCAGTGTGGCTGCGCGCCAAACCGCGCCTGACGCTGCCGGACGTACCGCAGGCGCAGCGGGTGGTGCAGGCGCTTCACGGAACGCGCTGTGAAGTTGAGCTCTCGGCAGATTTCCCTACCGTCGCCTGGCGCAAGCTGCTGCAAAACGCGGTCGCCGGGCTGATGGTGCTCGCCAATCGCCGCGCCGGAATGTTCAGGCGCGAGGATATTAGCGAACTTTCGCTGGCCTACCTGCGCGAGGGGCTGGCCGTCGCCCGCGCCGAAGGGGCGAAGCTGAACGATGATGTGGCGCAGGAGATTCTGGCGAACTTTCAGCGCGCGCCCGTGGACCTGGGTACGTCGATTCTGGCTGACCGTCAGGCGGATCGCCCGATGGAGTGGGATATCCGCAACGGCGTCATCCAGCGCTACGGCCGCAAACACGGCATTGCGGTGCCCATCAGCGACGTGGTGGTACCGCTGCTGGCGGCGGGGAGCGAGGGGCCGGGTTAACGGTTACTGTTTTTCCGTTCGGCAAAGTAATGGGCGGGCGTGCTGCCCATCGCTTTTCTGAACATGGTGATAAACGCGTTCACCGATTCGTACCCGAGCGTTGTCGCCACGTTCTGGACGGGCACGCCGCTTGCCAGCTCCCGCAGGGCAATAATCAAATGCAGCTGCTGGCGCCATCGACCGAAGCTCAGCCCGGTTTCGCGCTGCATCAGGCGGGCAAACGAGCGCTCGCTGAGGGCGAGCCGTTTCGCCCACTCCTTCAGGGTGCTTCTGTGCTCAGGGCAGCTGACCAGCGCGTCCGCCATGGCGCGAATTTTCGGATCGGTTGAGACCGGCAGGCTTAGCTTCTGCTGCGGCATGCTGGCGAGCTCGTCAAGCGTGACCCGGGTCAGCCTCGCGACGTGGCCGTCGGCGGGATAATCCACGCTTTCGCGCGTCAGACGATCGACCAGCTCCTTAATCAGCGGCGAGATCGCCAGCGTGCAGCATTTTTCCGGCAGCGCCGCCGCGCCGGGCTCAATAAACAGATAGTTGAGATGCGCGTTCCAGGTTGCTTTGGCGCTGTGCGGGATCCCGCCGGGGATCCAGACGGCGCAGTCCGGCGGCACAATCCAGATATCATTCTCCGCGTAACAGCTGACCGCACCGTATCGGGCAATAATCAGCTGCCCCTTGCGGTGGGTATGCACCGGCACTTCCGCGGCGTAGTCCATGAAGTCCAGATGACGCGCCACCGCCGGGCTGGCGGTAGAGTCGGGGTCATACAGCGTAGTAGCAGGTTGAGGCTTCACGATTATGGCAACATTTAGGTATTTTTTGACAGAATAGAGTATTTAAGCGGGTCTGCAAGCCGGTAATAATCCCGGCATGAATAAAATCTTCTCACTTCACGTGCACATCCCCGCCGCGCTGCGAAACGATGCGGGCGCGCTGATCTATTCCGCGAAGAGTTTTGCCGCGGCGATGCTGGCTTATTACCTCGCGCTGTCGATCGGTCTTGAGCGTCCCTCGTGGGCCATTATTACGGTTTACATCGTGTCGCAGACGTCGGTCGGAGCATCGCTGAGCAGAAGCCTCTACCGGCTGGCCGGTACCGTGGCGGGTGCCAGCGCGACCGTTGTGATTGTGCCTGCCTTCGCGAATACGCCAGTCCTGTGCAGCGTGGTGCTGACGGGCTGGATCGTATTCTGCCTGTGGCTATCCCTGCTGGAACGCACGCCCCGGGCGTACGCCTTTGTGCTGGCGGGCTACACCGCGAGCCTGATTGGTTTTCCGGCGGTGTCCGATCCCGGCGGCATTTTTAACGTCGCCATCGTCCGCGTGCAGGAGATCGCGATTGGGATTTTCTGCGCCGCGCTGATCCACCGCTACGTGCTGCCCGCGCGCGTATCAGGCCAGTTCAACACTAAATTATCCCAGACGCTACAGGCCGCGCGAGGGCGGGTGGCGGACACCTTAGCGGGCAAACCCGACGCGGCTTCCGGCCCCCTGCATCTGGCTCTGGCGCTGCAGTTCCTGCAGGGCATCAGCCACCATATTCCGTATGATTTTGCCCTTTCAGCCCCGGTGCGGCAGGCCAGAAAAGCGATTCACGATCGGCTGGCGCGGCTGGTTATCGTCAACTGTGAACTGCGCGATCGCCTGCCAGCGATCGAAACCCTGCCCGCCGACGTGCTGGCATTGCTGGGCGACGTTCAGGCCTGGCTGGCCGCTGAAGGCGCTGATGCCAGCAGTACGGCAGACGCGCTGCGGCTCCGCTGTGCGCTTCTCATCGATCGGTATGCCGCGCAGGCGCAGACGTTTGACGACGCGCTGCAGGTCAGCTTTATCCGCTACCTCTCGGAGGCGGTCGCGCTTCTGCAGCAGTGCGAACGTCTTTCCGGGGCCATCCACCATGCAAAACCCGTATTTGGGGAGATGCAAACCCGCGCGGCGAAAGGGTACGTTTTCCACCGCGATCCTCTTACCGCCGCCCGCACGGCGATGGGGGCTTTTGCCATCATCCTGAGCGGCTGTCTGGTCTGGATCTTCTCGGCGTGGCCGGATGGCGGCACGGCGGTGTCTATTCTGGGGGTCTGCTGCACGCTGTTTGGCAGCTTCGATACCCCGGCGCCGCACATCGTGAAATACATCATTGGCTCGTTCTGGGGCGTGGTCATTAGCCTGTTCTACAGCTTTGCGCTGCTCCCGCTGGTGAGCGATTTCCCGGTGCTGGTGGCGGTGCTTGCCCCGGCGTATCTGCTGGCCGGGTCGCTTCAGGCGCGCCCGCCCACCACGTTTATGGCGATGGGGATCACCCTGACGCTGCCCATTCTGTGCGAGCTGGGGGCGCACTACAGCGGAGACTTCGCCGTTGCGGCCAACACTGCCATTGCGCTCTTTGCCGCGACCGGCTTTGCCGTCATCAGCATGAGCCTGCTGCAAACCGTGCAGGCGGATGGCGCCATCACGCGTCTGCTGAACCTCTGCCAGCGCGACATTCGGCGCAGCGTGAAGGGCACGCTGCGGGTTGATGAAACGCACTGGATCAACCTGATGATGGACCGAACCGCCCTGTTGCTGCCGCGCCTGCAGCGCAGCGCGCGCGCGCCGGAGCAGGCGCTCGATCGGCTGCTGCACGCGCTGCGCCTGGGGCTGTCTGTCATGCATTTACGCCGCAGTGACGCACCGCCCGGCAGGGAGGTTGACGCGCTTTTTCATCGGATAAACGCCGCGGACCGCCACGCCTTGCGCGAACGCATTGCCGCCCTTATCGCGCGCAATCTGCCTGCGGCAGATGAGCATACGCGCCAGTTGGTCTTCAGGCTGGTGGATCTGCACTGTGCATTACGGGGGCCAGACCATGGTTAACGATCTCAATCTCGGCGGGGTTTTTATTCCGGGGCTGCTGATGGTCGCCCTCGCGGCGCTGGTCTGCACGCTGGGCCTCGTCGCGCTTTTCTCTCTCAGCAGGCTCTACCGGCGCTTGCCGTTTCGCCCGCTGATGGATGTTTCAACCTGGATTGTCACCTTTTTCCTGCTGATGCAGGGCCTGACCGCGTTGGGGTTATTGTCATGAAATCACTGCTCTCTTTACTGGCTCGCTATGCGCTGACGTTGAGCGTCGTCGCGGCGGCCACGCTTCTGGCCTTTATGATGTGGAAACACTACGCGCAAACGCCGTGGACCCGCGACGGCCGCGTGCGGGCGGACGTGGTGCAGATTGCGCCGGACGTCTCCGGGCCGGTCATCAGCGTAGCCGTGCGGGACAACCAGTGGGTGAACCGGGGCGATGTGCTTTACACCATCGATCCGCGCTGGCTTAAGCTGGCGGTGGTCAGCGCGCAGGCTGATGTGGAATCGAAACGCCATGAGATGCTGATGCGCCAGGACGCGGCCCATCGCCGCACGCTGATTAAAAACGCCATCTCGAGCGAGGATTTGCAGCAAACCGGCAGCGCGGCGAACGTCGCGGCGGCCAATTATCACGGCGCGCTGGCCGCGCTGGATCTGGCAGAGCTGAATCTGGCGCACGCCACCGTGCGCGCGCCGGTCTCGGGGTACGTCACGCACCTGCGGCTTCGCCCCGGAGACTACGCGACGGCGGGGGAGACGAAGGTCGCCATCGTCGATGCGCACAGCTTCTGGGTGGTGGGGTACTTTGAGGAGACCAAGCTGCGCCATATTCGCGTCGGGGATGCCGCGCAGGTGGTGCTGATGGGCTACGAGCCGGTCATCACGGGTCACGTGGAGAGCATCGGGCATGGGATCGGGGACAGCAACGATGAGGCGGGCGGGCTGGGCCTGCCCGACGTCGAGCCCACCTTTAGCTGGGTGCGGCTGGCGCAGCGCGTACCGGTGCGCATTCATATCGACAGGCTGCCGGAGGGCGTTGAGCTGGTGGCGGGGCTGTCGGCGAGCGTGGCGGTGGGGCAATAATCTGGGGATAGTCAGCCTTAAACACATATGCGAAACTTACCGCTTCTGAAAAAATGTGGTGGGACCCGCTCAATGTCAGAACAACATTCGCAGTGCCTGTTCAGTGAAGGACAGATCACCTTTCCTGAGGGTTATCAGGATCGTACCGTCAACGTATTCGCGCCGCCTGCAGCGGATTCGCCGGCGTTCAACATCTCCCGCGATGCCCTCAATCCCGGCGAAGCGCTTGCCGCGTATATCGATCGCCAGCTCGCCCTGATGGCAAAACACATCAAGGCCTGGAAGCAGGGTGAGCGCAGCGCCGCTACGCTTGGCGACAACCTTTCACAGGGTGAAATTGTCCATGCCAGCTACCTGCGCGACGGGAAACGCATCTGGCAGCAGCAGGCCGTCTTTAATACCAACAGCGATAAAGTCCTGGTCTTCACCATGACCTGCACCCGCGCGCCGGGCGATGCTGACGGCGCGCTGTTTGGCGAACTTCTCAGGAGCTTCCGCTTCCACCATTAACACCAGGGACCGTTGTTATGTTTGAAGCAGCACGCGTTGGTGATGATATCGGCCACTCCGGTGCGCTGGCCGGGATGATTGCCGGAACGATTGTCGGTGGCCTGATTGCCGCCGCCGGGGGCATTCTGGCAGGGGCCATGTTTATTGCCGGTCTCGGCGCATCCTGTCTTGGCGTGGGCGTCCTGCTCGTCGGCGCCAGCCTGGCCGTGGGGTATTATACCGGGGAGCTGGCGACCGCCGCCCGGGACAGCATCGCGGACGCCGGGGCATCCAGCATGACGAAGAAAGGCGTCATCACCTCCGGCTCGCCGAACGTGTTTATCAACGGTAAACCCGCCGCGCTTGCCACCGATAGCATCGTCGACTGTTCTGACGACGGCTCGCAGCAGATGGCCGAAGGCTCTAAGCGCGTCTCCATTAACAGCCAGCCAGCCTCCCGCATCGGGGATCGCACCACCTGCGACGCAAAGGTGATGACCGGTTCGAACAACGTCATTATCGGCGGCGACCCGCAGCAAACCCTGCCCATTCAGTCTGAAGTGCCCGAGTGGCTCTACAAAGTCTCCGATCTTACCCTGCTGTTCGCCGGGCTTATCGGCGGCTGGGGCGGGGCCGCTGGCAAAGTCGGGGCGCTCTCTAAGCTGCTGGGCAAAATCCCCGGTATCAACAAGCTGGCCCGTATCGCCTGTCGCGCCGGCACGCTGATGACCGGCGTGGCGGCCGCGGGGATCATCGCCCGCCCGGTGGATATCGTCAGCGGACAGAAGTTTCTCAGCGGGGATGATGAGCTGGACTTCGTCCTGCCTTCCCGTCTTCCGGTGCGCTGGCAGCGCTACTGGCGCAGCGGCAACCCCGGCGACAGCGTGCTGGGCCGCAGCTGGAGCCTGTTCTGGGAAAGCCGCCTGGAGCCTTATCAGGACGGCCTGGTGTGGCGCGCGCCGTCCGGCGATTACGTCGCCTTCCCGAAGGTCCCGAAAGGGCTGCGCACCTACTGCGAAAGCGAAAAGAACTGGCTTGAACATCACCAGGACGACAGCTGGTCGGTGTATGACGTCAGCGGCGAGCGCTGGCACTATGCGCCGCTGCGGGATGACGCCCCGTCGCTGCTCCAGCGCATCTCTGAACCCTGCGGCAACGATATCCTCTTCGAGTGGAACGCGGATAATACCCTGCATGCCCTGACCGACGGCGCGGGCCAGCGCGTGGTCTGCCGCTATGACCGCGACAGGCTCACCGGCGCCTGGCTGGATGACGAGATCTGCCTGGTCAGTTACGCTTATGATGAACAGCGCCAGCTGGTCTGTGTGACCGGCCGGGGCGGTAGCGTGCGCCGACGCTTCCGCTGGCAGGACGGGCTGATGAGCGCCCACGAGGACGCCAACGGCCTGCTGAGCGAATACCGCTGGCGAGAGATTGACGGCCTGCCGCGCGTGGTCGGCTTCCGCCACAGCGGCGGCGAACAGCTGACGTTCGAATACGATTTTGATAACGGCACCCGCCGCGCGACCCGCGAAGACGGCGCGCAGGCGCACTGGCTGGTGGATGACGACGACAACGTCGCGCGCTTCACGGATTACGACGGCCACCAGACGACGTTTTTCTACTGCGACGGCGAGCTCTGCGACGTCATCCTGCCCGGCGGTGCGATGCGCCGCAGCACGTGGGACAAATACGGCCGCATGACCAGCGAGACGGACCCGGCGGGCCGCCGCACGGAGTATCACTGGCATCGCCTGACCGACCGCATCACCCGCACGGTATACCCGGACGGCACCTCATCGCAGGCCATGTACGACCTTCGCGGTCGCCTGCTGTCGGAAACCGACCCGGCCGGTAGCACCACCGCGTATCGCTATCCCGATGATGAAGAAAACCTGCCGGAGAGCATCACCGACGCCATCGGCGGCGTGGTGCGCCTGGTCTGGAACCACCAGGGGCTGCTGACGCAGCGCACCGACTGCTCCGGCAGCGTGACCCGCTTTACCTACGACCGATTCGGGCAGCTGGTTGCCAGCAAGGATGCGGAAGGGAATATCACGCGCCGGGAGTGGAACAACGCCGGGCTGCTGAGCGCCGTGATCCATCCGGACGGCAGCCGAGAGTCGCTGGTGTGGAACGAACGCGGCCAGCTCACGGGCTGGCGCGACCCGCTGGAAAGCGAAGTGACCTGGGCCTATAACGCGCTCGGCCTCCCGGTCAGCCTCACCGACCGTATTGGCCGCGTGCGCCAGTGGCGCTACGACCCGCGCGGTAACCTGCTGCGGCTTGATAACGGCAACGGGGCGGAATACCGCTTCACCTACGACGCCGTGGGCCGCCCGCTCAGCGAAACGCGCCCGGACGAGACCGTGCGCCATATGGAATGGGATGCGCGAGGGTTCCTCTGCGCGCTCGAAGAAAACGGCCGACCTGCCGCCGACGGCGGCATCGCCCGTCGCGTCCAGCAGTTCAGCTATGACGACAGCGGGCTGCTGATCGGGCGCACTCAGCGCCACGCGGAGTACCGCTACTTCCGCGACCTGAGCGGCCAGATTACCCGCATCCGCCGTACGCCGACGGCGGAAGGCGTTGCCCTGGGTATCGAAAGCGATGAGATCGCTTACCGCCACGACGCCGCCGGGCGCATGCTGAGCGAGTCCGGCATTAACGGCGCGGTGGGTTACGAATGGGATGCCCTGAGCAACCTGACCGGCCTGACACTGCCCGGTGAGCAAAAGCTGGCCTGGCTGCACTACGGCTCCGGCCACGTCAGCGCCATCCGCTTCGGGAAGCAGCTGGTGACCGAGTTCACCCGCGACCGCCTGCACCGCGAGGTGCGCCGCACCCAGGGCGCGCGCGAGCAGATTCGCCAGTATGACAGTCTCGGCAGACGCACCCTGCAGCGCAGCGAATTGAGCACGGACGTTACCCTGCCGGAGCAGGCGATACTGGAACGCCTTTACCGCTACACCGCGCGCGGCGAGCTTTCCGGCGTCAGCGACACCCTGCGCGGTGAGGTGGACTACGGCTACGACGCCGAAGGGCGTCTGCTAAAGCACTACGAGGCCCGCCAGGGGCACAGCCGCGCGCAGTTCAGCTATGACGCCGCGGATAACCTCGCCGCCAATGACGATGCGGAACCGGTCACGGATAACCGCCTGCAGCACTGGCAGGCGCTGTTTATGAAATACGACTCCTGGGGCAACCTGGTCAGCCGCCGGAACGGGCTGTATGAACAGCATTATGCGTATGACGCCGAGAACCGTCTGGTGTCCGCCCGGGGAACCGGGCCGGAAGGGCGGTTTGAGGCGCGCTATCACTACGACGCTCTGGGCCGCCGTACGCGCAAAATCGTCACTACGACGCACGGCACCACAGAAACGCGCTTCCTGTGGCAGGGCTACCGCCTGCTGCAGGAGCTGCAGGAGAGCGGGCTGTGCAGCACCTATGTTTACGATCCGAATGAGGCCTGGAGCCCGCTGGCGCGGGTGGATCACCTTCGAGACCAGAGCAGCGGTGAGATTTACTGGTTCAACACCGACCTGAACGGCGCGCCGCTGGAGGTCACAGACGAGCGCGGCGCGGTGCGCTGGAGCGGCCAGTTCGACAGCTTTGGCGAGGTACGCCACCAGAGCGAAGGGTTCTCACGGGTTGTGAACCGTACGGCGATGCCACACCAGCCGCTTCGCTATGCCGGGCAGTACGCTGACGGTGAAACGGGATTGCACTATAACCTGTTCCGCTACTACGACCCGCAGGTCGGGCGGTTTATTGTGCAGGACCCGATTGGGTTGAATGGTGGGTGGAACCTTTATCAGTATGCGCCAAATCCGTTGGGGTGGATTGATCCGTGGGGACTCTCTGCGCAAGGTTTAGTTCGTTATAAACCAGATCCCACCCTTAGCGCGCAACCGGGAGCTAGGGCGACAGCAATAAGCCGAGCATGGGGAGAAGAAAGGGAACTAGTTGCGGCTGGTGGTGGAAGCCGAGACTGGACGGCCGCTGAACGCGAAGTAATATTAAGCACAAAAAATAATCGCCAATTATCGTCGGTTATGTCCGAAATGGGTTATACAGGCCATCATATCAATAGTGTGAAAGGTAATGGTGTTCTGGGAGGGAAATGGCAAGGTGATCCAAGGAATATTGTATTTCTCCAGAATGCTAATCATCCAAGCGGCTATGATGAGCATTTACATGGTCTACAAGGTCACCGTGGCAGCTATGAGACTCCAGGTAAAGGACGATTGATAGACCGTAATCTTACCCGTAAGAATTTGAAGAGCTGTCAATAATATCAATGAATATGCTGAATGTGAGGTATTGTTATGAGTGAAATTGAAGAGTCTTTAAAAAAACTTGTTGCTGTTTGCAAAAAATTTTCGCTGTCAGGGAATTTTAATACAATCAATGACTTGGATAATGCTTTCCCGTCCAGCTTACCTCGTTCAACAGATGTTGATTACTTATATAAAAATTATAATCCTGAAAAGTTAAAGATTGAAACAGGCTTCACGCCAATTAAAATTCATTCTGTCAGTGAGCTCTCGAAGGCTCAAAGTGGTTATGAATACTTACCAAACAATTATCTTGTTTTTGGTGATGATTTAGGTGGAGGTAAACCTATAATTGCGGTTATCGATGAAGGGAATACCTCTGTCTATGCTAGTTATGATGTAATTGAACCATTTAAAATAGCTGGCAGTCTCTCTGGATTTATATTTTCATTAGCTGAGCTTATTGATTTGGTATATGGTCAATACGATATCTTTGATATAGCAGATGATAATGACGAAGTGAAAGATGACTTTATTGATGAGTTGCGGAAAAGAATTGTGCCTCTTATCGGTAATGAAAGTTTTAATGCATTCTATGATTATTTTTATGGCTAGGGCACATGTTTTTTTATTTAGATAAATGAATGGAATATGCCGGAAACCATTAAGTTCCGGCTTTAATTACTACCATCGATTTTTCCATAATAGAGGTGGAGTATCTAAGATCACTAGGTCATGACCTTAGCAAGGAGAGCTTATGCCTATTTCATATGGTAAACCTGCAAATAAAGATGAAATTAAGGTTTTGGAGAGAAAATTCAAAATCAGTTTACCTGAAGATTATAAAGAATTTCTCAGGTTGAAAAATGGCTTTGTTGTAAAATCTCCGGATTTTTGTGAGTTGGAGTATGAAGGTGTCGATGACGGGGTTATCGCTTTTTATGCCCTTTTTGGAATAAATATGAAAAATCCAAACCACGACATTTTTCGTCAAAATGAAAATTTTTTAAATGAACTTGATTTCATTGATGCTAAGTTAATTATTGGTGATGATCCTGGAGGTAACTTTTACCTTATATTAAATGGCAGTGAAAGCCAAGGTGTATATTATTGGGACAGAACACATCTACATGCAGAGGATGATATCCAACTGTTTGAAACCCCTGAGCAAAATGGGTGCGGCAATATCTATAAAATTACAAATAGCTTTACTGAATTTTACAAGGAAATTTGTGAGGCATATCCTGATGCAGGAATGAATTTAACTGTTGATTTATGATATTTCACAAATAAGCTATAATCAGAATATGATCATGGCTTGTTTTTTTACATTTGGATGTTAGTAAATAGATAAATATTAATAAAAAGAATGTCAGGTATGCTTGTATTTTACCATTGGTAATAATGCCATTGCATAGAAAAAAGACCTTACACAGGAAGGGCTCAGAATTTGTTAAGGGAAAAGATGCACACTCCACATTATCTGATTGCGAATACCCTAATTCTTCTGCTGAGAGATCTTCATGCCAACGTGCCCCATATTGGCTACGAATAAGATATATGGAGGAAAGAACATTGTTGAATAAATTAGAGCGCTTTGGAGCGAAATCGACACCATTACCATTAGATGAACTGAAAAAGAGTTTAAATACATTAGAAACATCAATAGGGCTAATCCCTGAAAGTTATCGTGCCTATTTACTTCATTTTGGCGCTTCTATTCTTTTTAATATAAATATTGTTTTCAAAGTGTTACAACCATCTCCATGGTCTGATGAGCAAGGAAACGATACGCTTGAGTCTTTGTACGGCCTTGCAGAATCGGGTAAAGAGTATACTGTGTTTTAAATGGCTGATACATACCGGAATGATTTTCTCGATCTTTAAAATAGTAATGCTATGTATTTATTTAAGTGGAATTAATCATGATGCATGAAAAGGAAAGGGATTGTATGCAAACTACGCGAGTAATGGGAGAAGGATATGAACCTTACGTTGAGAAATTAGGTGACAAACTGATTTATTCATTACCTGTTGAATCGGGATTTGTCAGTTTTCATTTTGAGTTTGATATTCTTCAGACCGATCTTGACGTCCTGCTGTCCGATCATTACCGGCGGGCCGTCCTGGAAGTGTCCGCACACACTTTGCTCCAGCGCTCGACGTTAAAGGGACATAAACATTTTACTCAGAACGATTTTGATAACCTTATTGCCACTACCCTTCATGCATCGCAAGAGCATCTTAACGCATTCATTTCTAAGATTAATCGTGAGCACAATATTTCGATTGAACATTATGTTAATGACATAGTGAATAGACGCTTAACTAAAGGATGAATTTACCGATCCCACATAAGGTCGATATTATTGTCAAAATCACGCTGGATCGATAGCTCTTTTCAATCTCGTGCTGCCCAAAGTGGTCAAAATCGATTTTTTTCGTGATAAGCGCTCAGGTGGTTCTTTTTTTCATGGAGAAGCTTTCCATAAACGCTTATCTGTCGGTGTCGTCGTGATGCCTATCTTTTACCTTGCTAAACATTTTTCCGGGAGCTGGAGGCAGGTAAGGAAACAGAATCAGGATGAGCTAGCGTATTGTGACGCTTTATCTCATTGCCTGGCGCTCTTCATTGCATCCTGCTTCCCCGGGTTGCATTGCTTTTTTGTACCGGGAAGATAAAAATGCCCCGATGGATCCGGACTTGTTCCGCCCGGACAACCCGCCCGGCCATTAGATGAGGCGGTCCCATCAGAACCGTTTCCGCCATCAGAGCCATTTCCTCCATCACCACCCTTACCGCCATTAGCTGCATTTACAGCGAATGCACTGAGTAAGAGCAAACAGGCAATAGTACGCTTATTCATCAAAACCTCCATTGTTCAAACCATAAACGTTCAGGAAAATATTCCCGCGAGTTTCCCTTTCGGAACATTTCACAGGTACATCTCACGTCTGACTTTCAATATTCGCTCTGACCGCCTTCAGCGTCCTTTTACGGATCCAGCCGCTGCCCGCCCGGATTACCAGCCAGTAAGCTGTCATCCTTAGCCGAGTGCTTCTGTCCGGACAATAGACGAACGTTTCCGTGCAGAGTTCATGTTGCCCTGGCGCCAGTTCCGTTATCCGATAGCGAAGTAACAGTTTCGCACTGCCCGGTGCGGCTGCCGTCTGAAAAGCACTGGCATCCGGCACGTCTTCCAGACCGAAATCAGTTCGCCAGAATTGCCCAATTAAGCCATAGCACAGCTCAGATGCTGAGCATTTCAAACGGGTAAAGCTGTGCAAACCAAAGTCGCCGATCGCGTTAGACTGCCGGTTGCGCAGAAATTTCTGCGGTATTTGACGTAATGACATTAGCCGCCGAATCACGGGGTCTTGCCGGACGTCAAAGTTAGCAATCTATGGCAGAATAGTTTCAGGGTGAGCAGTATGAATGACCGTTCGATGTTTCTCATGGAATTGAAACCGGGGTAGAAAAGCGGGAACGTCCCGCCAGTGAGTAAGTGCTTTGCGGGTAACGAATCCTGGATTCAGCATCTCTCATCCTTGTCATCCTTTGAGCCCAGCCAGAGTAACAGATGCTTTGATATAGACAATTACCAGGAAAAGAGAGGGGTATGTGGCCGAAATCCTCGCCCGTCCGCAGCAGCAGAATCCCGGCCACCCATCACCCGCCTCAGTGCGCCGCGATATACGGCTCCTTCACAAACTCCGCCAGCAACCAGACCATATCATGCAGTAGCCCAGTGAGTTCTTTCGCCACGCTCGCAGGCAGTGTCCCGCCCATCACCGCCAGCGTTAATGCCACAGCATAATCCACCTGCAACGCTGTTTCCTGCCAGCAGTCCGGCACGCAGGAAACGATCTTCTCCCCCGCGATGAGCCGTTCAACCAGATGCGGGGGAAGTTCCGTATCGCAATGTTCACGCAGGCGTTTAAGCAGTTCCAGCAAGCGCTCGCAAAGTATGGTAAACGTCACCGCGTCGTCAGTTTCCACCAGTACGCTGACATACGCGGCGCAGGTGTCAGCCAGTTCGAAGAGATCTGCGGAATCGCAAAGTTGAAGATTGATGAGGTGATGAACAGCGCTTTCTTCAGAGAGCGCATAAGAAAACTCAGGGACAGTAGCCATTTAGCATCCTCGTTGTGCAAAAAAACGTCATGTTATGCTAACGGGTTCCTACGCCCGGTTACGGATGTGCCGCAACGCAGGCACTTTACGACCGTGAAGAAAGGATGAAAAGGGATGCCCCTGAATTACATAAGGTTGCTTGCAGGTTTGCGAGGCGGCTTCCAGAACGACATTGCCGGGTGGCGGCTACGCCTTACCCGGCTTACAAAAAACACCAACCAAACCGGCCGCTACCCCTCGCTCATCATCGCCAGAAACCGTTTCACCGTCCGCGAGCGTTCAAAGCGCCGCCAGCAGAGCGCGATATCGGTGTAAAGCTCCGGCGAGCTCAGCGCGTGGTAGGTGACATTCGGCGGAGAAATGGCCGCCATGGATTTCGGCACCAGCGCAAACCCGCCGCCGGCGGAAACCATGCTCAGGGAGGACGAAAGCTGTGACGACTGCAGCGCGTGCTGCACGTCGATCCCGGCCCGTTCGCAGCAGCCGTGAACCCGGTCGTACAGGCCGGGCGCGACCTCCTGCGGGAACAACACCACCGGCGTATCCCGAAGCTGCTCTAACGCCAGCGAATCGCACGTCGCCAGCGGATGGTCGCGATGCAGCGCCACCACCATCGGCTCCCGGTCGAGGATGGTTAACTCGAACGCCTTGCTGCTCTCGCACGGCAGGCGCACGAAGGCGATATCCAGCTCACCCTCCGCCAGCATCGTCGTCAGCGACGACATATTGGCTTCCACCTGGTGAACCTGCACCGCCATGTTCTGCACCTGAAACTGGCGAATCAGCGCGAAAATTTTGGGATGAAAAGCATCGGAGCTGGTGATGCCAATCGACAGGTTACCGTTCAGCCCGCGCGCGATGCCGCGGGCTTTCTCCAGCGCGGCGTCGCTCAGCGCCAGGATCTTGCAGGCGTCCTCGTAGAAGGCTTCTCCCGCTTCGGTCAGCTCCACGCCCCGCGTCAGGCGTCTGAACAGCGGCGTGCCCACTTCCTCTTCGAGCCGTTTGATCTGCTGACTCAGAGGAGGCTGTGAAATACCCAGCGCTTCGGCCGCCCTGGTGAAGTGTCGCTCGCGTGCTACCGCGACAAAATACCGCAGATAACGAAGTTCCATATCTAAAACGTCTCAAACCAGCATGGTTTCTATATTGGAACTCTCTGCTGAATCGGGTCAACATTTATTTAACCTTTCTAAATAAAGTTGAAGAGGACGAGCATGATGGTGCATTCATCTGCCTGCGACTGTGAAGCCAGCTTGTGCGAGACCCTGCGCGGGTTCTCCGCCCAGCATCCTGACAGTGTGATCTATCAGACATCGCTAATGAGCGCCCTGTTAAGCGGCGTGTATGAAGGAGAGACCACCATCGCCGATCTGCTGGCACACGGTGATTTTGGTCTGGGCACCTTTAACGAGCTGGACGGCGAAATGATTGCCTTCAGCAGCCAGGTGTACCAGCTGCGCGCCGACGGCAGCGCCCGGGCGGCGAAGCCGGAGCAGAAAACGCCGTTCGCGGTGATGACCTGGTTCCAGCCGCAGTACCGTAAAACCTTCGACGCGCCGGTCAGCCGTCAGCAGATCCACGACGTCATCGACCAGCAGATCCCCTCCGATAACCTGTTCTGCGCGCTGCGCATTGACGGCAACTTCCGCCATGCCCACACCCGCACCGTACCGCGCCAGAAGCCGCCGTACCGCGCGATGACCGACGTGCTGGACGACCAGCCGGTGTTCCGCTTTAACCAGCGCGAAGGGGTGCTGGTCGGGTTCCGCACGCCGCAGCATATGCAGGGGATCAACGTGGCGGGCTACCACGAACACTTCATTACCGACGACCGTCAGGGCGGGGGCCATCTGCTTGACTACCAGCTGGAGAGCGGCGTGCTCACCTTCGGTGAAATTCACAAGCTGATGATTGACCTGCCCGCCGACAGCGCCTTTTTACAGGCCAACCTTCACCCCAGCAATCTGGATGCGGCTATCCGTGCCGTCGAAAACTAACAGGAGAACTACCGTGAACAGTGAGAAACAGTCACGTCAGTGGGCGCACGGCGCCGATTTGGTTGTCGGCCAGCTGGAAGCGCAGGGCGTGAAGCAGGTGTTCGGGATCCCGGGCGCAAAAATCGACAAGGTCTTTGACTCTCTGCTGGACTCCTCCATCGAGATCATCCCGGTGCGTCACGAGGCGAACGCGGCGTTTATGGCGGCGGCGGTAGGGCGGTTGACCGGCAAGGCCGGGGTGGCGCTGGTCACTTCCGGGCCGGGCTGCTCGAACCTGATCACCGGCATTGCTACCGCCAACAGCGAAGGCGACCCGGTGGTGGCGCTGGGCGGGGCGGTGAAGCGGGCGGATAAAGCCAAGCTGGTGCATCAGAGCATGGACACCGTCGCCATGTTCAGCCCGGTCACCAAATACGCCGTGGAGGTGAGTGCGCCGGACGCGATTGCCGAGGTGGTTTCCAACGCGTTTCGCGCCGCCGAGCACGGCAGGCCGGGGGGCGCGTTCGTCAGCCTGCCGCAGGATATCGTCGACCAGCCCGCCACGGGAGCAATTTTGCCTGCTAGCGGTCCCGCGCTGATGGGCCCGGCGCCGGAATCCGCTATCAACGATGTGGCGAAGCTTATCGAAAAGGCCAAAAACCCGGTCATCCTGCTGGGGCTGATGGCGAGCCAGCCCGCCAACAGCGCGGCGCTGCGCACGCTGCTGGAGAAAAGCCGTATTCCGGTCACCAGCACCTATCAGGCCGCCGGGGCGGTGAATCAGGAGCACTTCACCCGCTTCGCCGGACGCGTCGGTCTGTTCAATAACCAGGCGGGCGACAGGCTGCTCCATCTGGCGGACCTGATTATCTGCATCGGCTACAGCCCGGTGGAGTACGAGCCGTCCATGTGGAACAGCGGCGACGCCACGCTGGTGCACATCGACGTGCTGCCTGCCTATGAAGAACGTAACTACGTGCCGGATCTGGAGCTGGTGGGGGACATCGCCGAAACGCTGAATCAGCTCGCGAACCGGATCGACCATAAGCTTGAGCTGAGCCAGCGGGCCTCCGAAATTCTGGTCGACCGCCAGCATCAGCGCGATCTGCTCGATCGTCGCGGCGCCTCGCTTAATCAGTTCGCCCTGCATCCGCTGCGCATCGTGCGGGCCATGCAGGACATCGTGAATAACGACGTGACCCTGACCGTCGACATGGGCAGCTTCCACATCTGGATCGCCCGCTACCTCTACAGCTTCCGGGCGCGTCAGGTGATGATCTCCAACGGCCAGCAGACCATGGGCGTCGCGCTGCCGTGGGCCATTGGCGCGTGGCTGGTCAACCCGGGCCGCAAGGTGGTGTCGGTCTCCGGTGACGGCGGCTTCCTGCAGTCAAGCATGGAGCTGGAAACCGCGGTGCGCCTCAACGCTAACGTGCTGCACATCATCTGGGTGGATAACGGCTACAACATGGTTGCCATTCAGGAAGAGAAAAAATACCAGCGTCTTTCCGGCGTCGAGTTCGGCCCGGTCGATTTCAAAGTCTATGCCGACGCCTTTGGCGCGAAAGGCTTTGCCGTGGAGAGCGCCGACGCGCTCGAACCCACGCTGCGTGCGGCGATGGATGTGGATGGCCCGGCCGTGGTGGCCATTCCCGTTGACTACAGCGATAACCCGCTGCTGATGGGCCAGCTCCATCTCAGCCAGATTTTGTGACTCACGATAAGGACAGAGAAATGCAAAAAGTTGCTCTCGTAACAGGCTCAGGCCAGGGGATTGGTAAAGCGATCGCGCTTCGCCTGGTGAAAGACGGTTTTGCCGTCGCCATCGCCGACTATAACGTTGAGACGGCAAGAGCCGTCGCCGATGAAATCATCCGTAACGGCGGTAACGCCGTCGCCGTGAAGGTCGATGTCTCTGACCGCGAACAGGTATTTGCGGCGGTGGAGAAAGCGCGCACCGCGCTGGGCGGCTTTAACGTGATCGTGAATAACGCCGGGATTGCGCCGTCTACCCCCATCGAATCCATCACGCCGGAGATTGTCGACAAGGTTTACAACATCAACGTGAAAGGGGTGATCTGGGGGATCCAGGCCGCGATTGACGCCTTCCGCAAAGAGGGGCACGGCGGCAAGATCATCAACGCCTGCTCCCAGGCGGGCCACACCGGCAACCCGGAACTGGCGGTCTACAGTTCCAGTAAATTCGCGGTGCGCGGCCTAACCCAGACCGCGGCACGGGATCTCGCGCCGCTGGGGATCACCGTTAACGCCTACTGCCCGGGCATCGTCAAAACGCCGATGTGGGCGGAAATCGACCGTCAGGTCTCCGAGGCGGCGGGTAAACCGCTCGGCTACGGGACCGAAACCTTTGCCAAACGCATTACGCTTGGCCGCCTGTCCGAGCCGGAAGATGTTGCCGCCTGCGTTTCATACCTGGCAGGACCGGACTCCGACTACATGACCGGCCAGTCTCTGCTCATCGATGGTGGGATGGTGTTTAATTAAATTCTAATAAGCTCTGACATGAGTTTTCCCCTGCACCCGTGCAGGGGCTTTTTTTTGTCTCCTCCCTCATTGTGCATTACACTGCGCGCTGCAAAACTTTAGTCATTACGATCTGACAGGCGGTAACAGCGATGAACGGTACAATCACAACGTGGTTTAAAGATAAAGGCTTTGGATTTATCAAAGATGAAAACGGCGACAACCGCTATTTTCATGTGATTAAGGTCGCGAACCCCGATCTGATTAAGAAAGATGCCGCGGTGACCTTCGAGCCGACCACCAACAACAAAGGCCTTTCCGCTTACGCGGTGAAGGTGATCCCGGAAAGCAAACATCTCTTTATTGCTGGCGAGCGCGTGAAGCTCTCCTCGATCAAATCCTTCGTGGTGTTTAACGAAGAAGAGCCGGCTGATACCAAAATCGACAAAGAGAACGCGGTGCTGTCGGTGGGGCTGCTGATGAACAGCATCAAGCCGAAATCCGAGAAAAAGCCGGGCGAAATGCGCACGGTGAAGAAGCTGGCGATCACCACCTTCCAGAACACGACGCTGATCTTCACCGAAGATGAGATCGACATTGACGCCACGGTGAAGCTGCTTAAGTAACGTTTTACCGGGTGGCGGCTACGCTTACCCGGCTTGCAAAACCCGCGCGGCGCTCGCCGCCACGCGGTTTACCCCATCCGGTGCTCGCCCCGCAACATCGCCTCGCGGTCAAATACCCTCTGGATCTCCCCGTGCGCCATAAACGCCGCCCGGTCGGACATGTGGGCAATCACGTCCGCATCGTGGCTCACCAGCAGGTAGGTCATGCCGTGCTCGGCCTTCAGGCGGTTGAGCAGGTTCAGGATCTCCGCCTGCACCGACATATCCAGCGCCGAAGTCGGCTCGTCCAGCAGCAGAAGCTGCGGGCGCAGCAGCAGCGCGCGGGCTATGGCAACGCGCTGACGCTGCCCGCCGGAAAGCTGATGCGGGTAACGCCTGCCCGCATCGGCGGAAAGCCCGACCTGCTGCAGCGCATCCGCCACTTTCTCCGCAACCTGCGTTTCGCCGTGGATGTTTAACGGCTCCGACAGGGTGCGCGCAACGGTGTGGTTTGGGTGCAGCGACGCCCACGGATCCTGAAACACCATCTGCACGTTGCGGCGAAGCTCGCCTTCAAAACGCCGTCCTGGCCGTAGCGCGTCTCCCTGGATCGAAATGCGCCCGTTCCACTCGCGCTGCAATCCCGCCAGCACGCGCAGAATAGTCGATTTCCCGCAGCCGGATTCGCCGATCAGGCTGAAGGTTTCACCTTTCTCGATGCCAAAGCTGGCGGCGGACACCGCCGTTTTCTCCCCGAATCTCACCTGGAGATCGTTAACCTCAACGAGCGCCATTATCGGCCTCCTTCCACGGCTGCGTGCGGTCCAGCGTCGGCAGCATCTGGCCGAAGGTGTTGGCGTTCGGACGGCAGGTCCACAGGGTGCGCGTATACGGGGGCGTCGCCTGCGGAAGCCGATTCGCCGCCATCTCATCGACCTTTTCGCCCTGATACATCACCAGCACGCGGTCGCAGTGTTCCGCCACCAGCGGCAGATCGTGGCTGATGAGCAGCATCGCCATCTGGCGCTCTTCGCTCTGCTGCACCAGCAGCTCGAGGATCTGATTGCGCAGGCGGGCGTCCAGCGCGGAGGTGGGTTCGTCGGCAATCAGCACCTGCGGGTTGTTGATCAGCGCAATGGCAATCATCACCCGCTGGCCCATGCCCCCGGAGAGTTCGCCGGGGTAGCGCGTGAGGACATGTTCGTTGAGCCCAACGGCGCGGATGACGTCGTGAATGCGCGCCCTGCGCTCGGCGCGGGGCAGGCGCTGGTGTAGGTTCAGCGCTTCATCGAGCTGAGCGGCGACGTTTTGCGCCGGATTCAGCGCGTAGCGCGGGTCCTGCAGGACCATCGCAATCCCGTTGCCGCGCAGCGCCTGCCAGCGGCGGGTGCTCAGGGTCAGCAGGTCGTTGCCGAGCACGTTAAGCCGGTTCGCGCTCACGATGCCGGGCTTACGCACCAGCCCCATCAGGGCGCGGGCGGACATTGATTTGCCCGAGCCGGATTCCCCCACCAGCGCCAGCCGCTCGTTGCCCAGCGTGAAGCTGAGGTTGTTGACCACGCGCGCGGCGGGGTAGTCGATATTCAGCGCATCGACGATGACGCGTTGTTCAGTCATGCTGCGGCTCCAGTACGTCGCGCAGGCGGTCGCCCAGCAGGTTAAAGGCCAGGCTGGCAAACAGAATCGCCCCGCCCGGAATGGCGGCTATCCACCACTGGTCGAAAATCACCTGCATACCGTCGGCAATCATCGCGCCCCATTCAGCCATCGGCGGACGCGCGCCAAGACCGAGGAAGCCCAGCCCGGCGGCCGCCAGAATAATCCCCGCAAGATCCAGCGCCAGCCGCACAATCGCGGACGGCAGGCACAGGGGCAGAATATGGCCGACCAGCAGGCGCGGGCCGCGAATGCCCATCATCTCGGCGGCGGCGAGGTAGTCGCTGTGGCGCAGACGCTGGATCTCGCTCCGCGCCTGCCGCGCGTAGGCGGGCCAGGTGGTTAAGGCCAGCGCCAGCGCGCCGTTGACCAGCCCCGGGCCAAGCATCGCCACAAACGCGAAGGCGAGGAGCAGACGCGGCATCGACATTACCACGTCGGTAAAACGCATCAGGATGCGCTCCAGCCAGCCGCCGTAGTAGCCGGACAAAATCCCCACCAGCAGCCCGGCGGGCAGGGTGATTACGGTAACTAATGCCACCAGCCCGAGCGCCGGACGGGTGCCGTAAATCAGACGCGAAAGCAGGTCGCGCCCGTAGCTGTCGGTGCCCAGCCAGTGCTGGCTGTTCGGTGCCTGCAGGCGCGAGGCGGCGTCCTGCCAGTTCGGGTCAAGCGGTGCCAGCCACGGCGCGAACAGGGCGATAACCACCAGCAGCGTGATGGTAGCCAGCCCGCAAAACGCAGCAGGGGAGCGGCGCAGGCGGCGTAAGAAAAGATAAAACGGCATCAGCGCACCCTGGGATCTGTCGCCCGCACGAGCAGGTCGGTAAGGTTATTAATGAGTACAAAGCAGACGCCAATCAGCAGCGTGCCGCCCATGACGGCGGTGGTGTCTCCGGCGAACAGGGCGGTGGTGAGGTAGCGCCCGATCCCCGGCCAGGAGAAGACGGTTTCGGTTAATACCGCGCCTTCCAGCATGCTGGTGTAGGCGAGGGCGATTACCGTCAGCAGGGTACCGCGAATGTTCGGCAGCACGTGGCGCAGCAGAATGGTCATCTCCCCGGCGCCCTTGGCGCGGGCAAGCAGGATGTACTCTTTGTTCATTTCGCTCAGGCAGGCGGATCGCGTCAGGCGCGTGATGCTCGCCAGCGAGTAATAGGCCAGCAGCAGCACCGGCAGCACCAGGTGGCTGAGGGCATTGCGGAACGCCTCGCGATCGCCGGAAAGCCAGGTATCCACCAGCGCAAAGCCGGTGCGCGGCTCGACGGTGAACTGCCAGATATCGTCCAGCCTGCCGGGACCCGCGCTCCACTGCAGCTTCGCGTAGAACAGGGCCAGCATCAGCAGGCCGAGCCAGAAAATCGGTACCGAGTTGCCGAGCAGGGTTAGCGTTCTGATGGCGAGATCGAGCGGCGAACCGGCGTAGCGGGCGCACAGCACTCCGGCAATCACGCCGAGCACGGCGCCGATGATTAACGCCAGCGTCGCCAGCTCCAGCGTGGCGGGGAAGGCGTGCAGCAGGTCCTGCAGCACCGGCTGCCCGGTGGCGCTGGCGGTGCCTAAATCACCGTGGGCAAGGTTTTGCAGGTAGTGCCAGAACTGCACGGGCAGGGGACGATCCAGCCCAAGCTGGTGGCGAACCTGATCGTAGGTTGACTGGCTGGCGTGATCGCCGACGATCTGCAGCACGCGATCGACAGGCGAAAATGCCGAGAGCGCAAACGTGACGAGCAGCAGCCCGAAGAGCGTGAGCAGCAGGGTCAGCAGACCCTGAAGCACGCGGGTGGAAAGACGTGGCATGGGAAATCTCTTCATGCCGGGTGGCGGCTTCGCCTTACCCGGCCTACAAAAACTGAAAATAAGCACGGACGGCCCCCTCTCCCTTGGGAGAGGGCGGGGTGAGGGGAAACAGGCGGCTCTGTTGCGCGATGTTGCCCTCACCCCAACCCTATCCCACGGGAGAAGGAGAAGGGCTACTTCGTGACGCGGTCGTACCAGACCATATCCGCGTTCAGCCCCTGCTGATACCCCTTCACGTTATCGCGCACCACGATCTGGGTTTTACCCTGATCGACAAATACGTACGGTGAATTCTGCTGCAGCTGCTCCTGCATCTTCTTGTAAAGATCCAGACGCTTCGCCGGATCCGGCTCGGCTACCGCCGCCAGCGTGGCTTTGTTCAGCTCCGGGATTTTCCAGCCGTTCAGCCCGGCCACGGTGCTGGATTTACCCTCGTTCCACGCGAAGGCGCTGGCGTTAGAGTGCGCGTCGAAGTAGTCCGGGATCCACAGACGAATCGCCGCCTGATGCTGCTTTGCGCGCACGCGGGCATAGACCTGGCTCCCGGCGGCAGGCAGCAAATCGACCTTCACGCCACCCTGAGCAAAGCTCGCCTGCATCGACTGGGCGATGGTGATAAACGGCGGCTTGTTCTCCACGTCCAGCGTGAAGTGCGCGTCTTTAATGCCCGCTTTGGCGAGAATGGCTTTCGCTTTTGCCGGGTCAAACTTAAACGGGTTGTCTTCCAGCGCGCCCGGCAGGCCGACCGGCAGGAAGCTCTGATGAACAAAGTACTGGCCTTTCAGCAGATTTTTGGTGATGCCTTCATAATCGACCAGCCAGCGCGAGGCTTCCCAGAACGCCGGGTTGTTCAGCAGCGGGTTGGCGCTGTTGCCGGTGTTAAACACCAGGTAATTTTGCTCGGCGGACGGAATGCTCAGCACCTTAACGCCCGGCTTGCCGTCCAGGGCGCTTATCTGATCTGCTCCGAGATCGCGCGCCACGTCCGCATCACCCTGCTGGATCAGCAGGCGGCGTGAGGCCGGATCGGGGACGTTTTTAATGATGATGCTTTTGAGATTCGGCGCGCCGCCGGGTGCCGATTCGTTAGCTTCCAGCACGATGGCCTGATGCGGCTGATAGACGCGCATTTTGAACGCGCCGCTGCCCGCGGAGTGCATTTTCAGCCACGCGTTGCCGAAGTCTTTATCCTTCACGTTTGCCGCAACCTGCTTTTCATCGACGATGGAGGCAATCGGCGTGGAGAGAATATTCAGCGCCACCGACGGGCTAACGTCCGCCGTCCAGTGAAGCTGGAGGGTATGATCGTCCACCTTTTTCAGCTGGCTGGCGATGTTGCTCGCGTCCCAGCCCAGCACGTTCAGAATAAAGGCCGGGGATTTGTTCAGCGTCACGGCGCGGGTGTAAGAGAAAATCACGTCTTCCGGGCGCAGCGGGTTGCCGGAGGCGAATCTGGCATCGGGCTTAAGTTTGATCGTCAGCGTTTTTGCTGCCGCGTCCGCTTCCCAGCTTTCTGCCAGAATCGGGGTGATTTTTTCCGGGTTATCGCGGTCCGGCTGTACCAGACGCTGATACAGACTCGGCACGGTCTGGATGCTGGAAAGCTCGTTGGCTTCGGCCGGGTCGAGGCTCACGATGTCATCCAGCCCCTGGGCAACAACCAGCGTGTTGGGCGGAGTAGCGGCGTGGACAACGCCTGAGAGCGCAGCCAGCACCAGTAACGGCAACAGTTTTTTCGTCATAGCGATCCCTGAGAAGAATATATTGTGATTGTTTTATGCTCCGCTACGTTAGGTCGACTCTGACATTCCGCAAAGTCGAAATTCAGCTTTGCTTATATCTTGCGGGAATATCGCATGCGCTCGGGCTATTAAAATACGCTGCTTTTCGCCCGCTTTTTAACCTGCTATAACAAACTCCTTACCTTTCAGGGAGTCACCGCCGTGCCCGAAATCAATCAACATGGTCAAACCGTTAACGATATCGTTCCGGACTGGAGAGGCGCGCGCGTATTAACCCGCACGCCGCTGTTCGGCCAGTATTGCCGCCTGGAGCCGCTGGATGCCGATCGCCACGCGGCCGATCTCTATGAGGCCTACGCGCTGGGCGACGACAGCGACTGGACGTGGCTTGCCAGCACGCAGCCAGCGAGCGTGGAAGCCACCGCCCACTGGATCGTGGCTAAGGTGATGGACGATGAGCTGGTGCCGTTTGCCGTCATTGATTTACGCACCGAACGCTCGGTGGGGCTGGTGAGCTATATGGCTAACGAGCGGCTGCTGGGGTCGGTGGAAATTGGTCACGTGACCTGGTCGCGCAGGATGAAAGGAACCCGGATGGGCACCGAAACGGTGTGGCTGCTGCTGAAAAATGCGTTTGAGCACGGCTACCGGCGCGTCGAGTGGAAGTGCGATTCCATGAACATTGCGTCGCGCAGCGCGGCGGAGCGGCTGGGGTTTGTCTGGGAAGGACGCCTGCGCCAGAAGCTGGTGCGCAAAGGGCGCAACCGCGACAGCGATATGCTTTCTATTATTGACGGCGAGTGGCCGCAAAGAGACGCCGAGCTGCGCGCTTGGCTGGCGGCGGAGAATTTTGACGGGGAAGGGCGGCAGATTAAGCGGCTTGAGGCGTTTCGGTTATAAGTGTTTAATGTAGGGTACATCTGAAACGGTCGATCAATCTGCGGAAATGGCAATTTCGATCAAATTGGTTTTTCCGGACTGTAGCCCCTGCGTCACCGCCGTGGCGATATCCGCGGCCTGGGTCACCCGGCAGCAGCGGATACCCATCGCGGCGCCCAGCGACTGGAAATCAATTCGCGGGTTAATCAGATCCATCCCGATAAAGCGACCCAGCTTTGTCGAACTGTAGCCCGTCTGTCCTTTCATGAAGTTTTTCAGGATGTTGTACTCCAGGTTATTCATCACGATAAAGGTGACGGGCAGATTTTCGTGCGCCGCCGTCCAGAGCGCCTGCGGCGAGTACAGGGAGGCGCCGTCGCCAACCAGACACACTACCGGCTCGCGCCCACGCCCCAGCGAGTGACCTACTGCTGCAGGCATCCCCCAGCCCAGACCGCCGCCGCGCATAAAGTAGTAGCGCGGGTGCTGCTGGTCGGAGATAAACCGGCGAACGTGTCTGGCCGTTGCAATCGCCTCGTCGACAATCGTGGTGCCCGGCGGAACGGACTTTATCACCTCGTAGGCCGCGACCATCGGCGAAATCGCCGGGCGCAGCCGCTCGGCTGCCAGACGCTCTTCCTGCAGTTGCCACTCTTTTTCACGTTCAGCGCGTGCCGCTTTGAGCAGCCGCTGATGCGTCAATTTGCTTGCCACCCGGCGCTGCTCAAGCTTCGGCAGCAGTTCCTTCAGGGAGAGTTTTATATCCCCCATCACCGAGAGGCGGGTGGCGTAGGTGCGGCCAAGTTCGTTCATATCCGCCGAGAGCTGATACACCGCGCAGGTTTCCGGAATGGCCTCGCCCTCGCTATACAAAATGGTAATCAGGCTTCTGCCGCCGATGATAAACACCGCATCGTAGGCATTAACGACGCTGGCGATTTCATTTGCGGTGGTGGGCATATTGCCTCGCCAGAGCGCGTGCTGCGTGGGGAAGGGCAAATTCAACGGCCAGGAGGAGCCGTAGACGTGGGCGCCTAGCGCTTCAGCAAGCTGGACAATCTCCTGCGTCGAGCCGCTGGAGTGAACTTCATCCCCCGCCACAATCATGATCCTGCCGGGCGTAACCTGGCTCAACTCTTCGGCCAGTTCGTCCAGCGAGCCCGCCACGGTGTGGTAGTTCACTTTAGAGGCCGTTTGTATCCCGGCGTCGCTGAGCTCTTCCATCACGTTCATTGGCAGGGATAGCAGCACCGGACCCGCGGGGGGGTAGCTGGCGGCATGAAAGGCCCGGCGCACAAGAACCGGGAGCTGATCGGCGCTGGTGACCTCCTGCGCCCATTTCACCACCGGCGAGCCAATGGAGACAATGTCATCGTACAGGAGCGGGTCGCGCACGTAGTGCCGGGTATCCTGCTGCCCGACGGTGACAACCAGCGGCGTTTTCATAATCCGCGAGTTGATTAAGTTTCCCATCCCGTGCCCGAGGCCGCTGGCGGTATGCAAATTGATAAAACCGGTCTTGCCGGAGGCTTTCGCGTAGCCGTCGGCAATGGCGACCACGCTGCTCTCCTGGAGTGCCAGAATATAGTGAATATTTTCATGGCGAAGAAGGGCATCAATGAGCGGGAGTTCGGTGGTGCCGGGGTTGCCAAAAATATATTCCACACCTTCACTCTCCAGCACTTCAAGGAGAATATCGGCACCCGATCGCATATTTAAATCTGATATGGACGTTAATGATTTAATCATAATGACACCTCATTCAGCGTTATTTAACTCATGCTAAAATTCTTCCTGCGTAGGACGGACAATTATTTCATTTACATCAACGTCGCCAGGCTGTTCGATAGCAAATAATACGGCTCTGGCAATCGACTCTGCCGGAATAGCCTGCTTATAAAATTCATGCAGGAACTGTTTGCTCGGGGCATCAGAGCTGCCAAACTGCAGCTCGCTTTCAACGGCGCCGGGGGAAATAAGGGTCGTCCGAACGGTTTTCCCCGCTTCCTGACGTAAGCCTTCACTCAGGGCGCGGACGGCGAATTTCGTGGCGCTGTACACCACGCCGCCGGGGGCAAGGACCTTGATACCCGCCACGGAGGCTACGTTAATAAAGTGTCCGCTCCCCTGTCGCTGGAATACCGGGAATGCCGCTGCGATACCGTACAGCACGCCTTTGACATTGGTATCGATCATCCGGTCCCACTCGTCGGTTTTCAGCTCGCTGAGGGGGGCAATCGCCATAAAGCCCGCGTTGTTGATCAGCACGTCGACGCGCTGGTATGCGGCAACGGCAGCGTCAATCGCGCGCTGAACCTCCTCCTGTCGGGTCACGTCTGCCTTCACGGCAATCGCCTGGCCGCCCTGCTGAATAATGCGATCCACCAGGGCGTTAATTCTCTCCAGACGACGGGCAACCAGCACCAGAGAAAAAGGTTTATTTGCCAGATGAAGGGCAATGGCCTCACCAATACCGCTGCTGGCACCGGTGATAACAACAACTTTGTTTGCACTATTATTCATGATCTTATCTCACTGTTGTGTGATGCAAAAATAAAGGCAGGGACAAATTAAAGAATAATAAGAATATCTTTAATTTCAGGTTTGAATATATTGTATATTTCAGGTGGAGCGACATTCGATTAAACATAGTTGAGTTGCGGGAACAGTGTCAATCGACTTTTAAATAAACAAAATAATTGCAGGCTAATATTTATTTCTTATAGCTGGCGAAAAAATATTATCGTAATGAAGGGAAGTATTGAAAACCCTCTCCTTTTAAGGAGAGGGCAGGATTTTAGACTTTCTGTCGTGCCTGACGAACCGGCGCCCCGTTCGCCACATAATACGCCGCCGTGCTCTTCGCCAGCGGCTCGCGCCCGCGGATCGCGTCGGCAATTTTCTCGCCAATCATAATAGTGGTGGCGTTCAGGTTGCCGGTGATGATCTGCGGCATGATCGACGCATCCACCACGCGCAGCCCTTCCAGCCCGTGAACGCGGCCTTCGCCGTCGACCACCGCCATCTCGTCGTAACCCATCTTGCAGGTGCCGCACGGGTGGAAGGCGGTTTCGGCGTGGTTGCGCACGAACTCGTCCAGCTGTTCGTCGGTCTGGCATTCGATACCCGGGCTGATTTCGCGACCGCGATATTTGTCCAGCGCGGGCTGGTGCATGATCTCGCGGGTGATGCGGATAGCGTCGCGGAACTCCTGCCAGTCCTGCTCGTGTGACATATAGTTGAACAGGATCGCCGGATGCTGGTGCGGATCGCGGGACTTGATGCGCACGTGGCCGCGGCTCGGGGAGCGCATGGAGCCAACGTGGCACTGGAAGCCGTGCTCTTTAACCGCGTTCGAGCCGTTGTAGTTAATCGCTACCGGCAGGAAGTGGTACTGAATGTTCGGCCATTCGAACTCTTCGCGGCTGCGGATAAAACCGCCCGCTTCGAAGTGGTTGCTCGCGCCCACGCCCGTGCCGCTAAACAGCCACTCGGCGCCAATCTTCGGCTGGTTCCACCACTGCAGGGCAGGGTAGAGGGAGACCGGCTCTTTGCATTCGTACTGGAGGTACATCTCCAGGTGATCCTGCAGGTTTTCGCCCACGCCGGGCAGGTCGTGCACCAGCGGAATATCGAATTGCTTCAGCAGCTCCGCGCTGCCCACGCCGGAGCGCTGCAGGATCTGCGGGGAGGCAATCGCGCCTGCACACAGCTGCACCTCTTTATTCGCCGTCGCTCTGGACGGGATAGTGCTTTCGCCCTCCAGCCACTCGACGCCCACCGCGCGCTTGCCGTCAAAAATAATATGATCGGTCATGGCGTGGGTGCGGATGGTCAGGTTCGGGCGCTTTTTAGCCTGGTCCAGATAGCCGCGCGCGGTGCTGGCGCGTCGGCCCTGCGGCGTGACCGTGCGGTCCATCGGGCCGAAGCCTTCCTGCTGGTAGCCGTTGAGATCGTCGGTGCGCGGATAGCCCGCCTGCACGCCCGCCTCCACCATCGCCTCAAACAGCGGGTTCACGCCCGGTTTCGAGGTAGTAACGCTCACCGGACCGTCGCCGCCGTGATAGTCGTTCGGCCCCACGTCGCGCGTCTCTGCCTTGCGGTAGTAGGGCAGGCAGTTGAGGTAGCTCCAGTGCTCAAGGCCAGATTCTTTGGCCCAGTTGTCGAGATCCATCGCGTTACCGCGGATGTAGCACATGCCGTTGATCAGCGACGAGCCGCCCAGCCCTTTGCCGCGTCCGCACTCCATGCGGCGGTTGTTCATGTAAGGCTCTGGCTCGGTTTCATACGCCCAGTTGTAGCGCTTGCCCTGCAGCGGAAACGCCAGCGCGGCGGGCATTTGGGTGCGGAAGTCAAAGCGGTAGTCCGGCCCGCCCGCCTCAAGCAGCAGGACGGTGGTGTTCGGATCTTCAGTCAGTCGCGTTGCCAGCACGTTGCCGGCAGAGCCGGCCCCGATAATGATGTAGTCAAATTGCAAATAAACCTCCCGGTTAAAATATGGACTGGAATTTACCCATCTCAACCTGGATGGACTTCACCTGGGTGTAGCTCTGCAGCGTCATCACGCCGTTCTCGCGGCCAATGCCGGAATGTTTGTAGCCGCCGACCGGCATTTCTGCGGCGGATTCACCCCAGGTGTTGATCCAGCAGATGCCCGCTTCGAGCTGATGAATGGCGCCGTGCGCGCGGTTCAGGTCGGCAGTGACGATGCCCGCCGCCAGACCGTAGTCGGTGTCGTTGGCGCGGCGGAGCGCTTCTTCTTCACTTTCATAGGTGAGGATGGACATCACCGGGCCGAATATCTCTTCGCGCACGATGGTCATCTCGTCGGTGCAGTCGGTGAACACGGTCGGGGCAACCCACGCGCCGTTGTCGAAGCCTTCGCCCTTCAGCACGTCGCCGCCGCACAGCACGCGCGCGCCTTCCTCTTTGCCTTTGGCGATGTAGCGCAGCACGCTGTCGCGGTGCGGGAAGCTGACCATCGGGCCGAAGTTGGTGCGTTCGTCGAACAGATCGCCCGCGCGGATGCGGCCCACGCGCTCGACGATTTTCTGCTCAAACGCGGCCTTGAATTTCGCGGGCACGAACACGCGGGTGCCGTTGGTGCACACCTGGCCGGAGCTGAAGAAGTTCGCCATCATGGCGATGTCTGCCGCGAGATCCAGATCGGCGTCGTCGAAAATAATCAGCGGGGATTTACCGCCCAGCTCCATCGTCACCTCTTTCAGGGACGAGGCCGCCGAGTTGGCCATCACCTTTTTGCCGCTGGCGACGCCGCCGGTGAAGGAGACTTTCGCGATGTCCGGATGCTCGGTCAGGTACTGGCCGGTCTCCGCGCCCACGCCCGGCAGGACGTTAAACACGCCGTCCGGCAGGCCCGCTTCGGTGTAGATTTCTGCGAGCTTCAGGGCGGTGAGCGGCGTCACTTCGCTCGGCTTGAAGATCATTGCGTTGCCCGCCGCCAGCGCCGGGGCGGATTTCCACAGGGCGATCTGGATCGGGTAGTTCCACGCGCCGATACCCGCCACCACGCCCAGCGGCTCGCGGCGGGTGTAGACGAACGAGGTCTCACGCAGCGGGATCTGGCTGCCTTCCAGCGCCGGGATCAGCCCCGCGTAGTACTCCAGCACGTCCGCGCCGGTGACGATATCGACGGTTGAGGTTTCAGAAAACGCTTTACCGGTATCGAGGGTTTCCAGCTTCGCCAGCTCATCGTTGCGCTCGCGCAGGATATCGACGGCGCGACGCAGAACGCGCGAGCGCTCCATGGCGGTCATCGCCGCCCAGATTTTTTGCCCGCGTTTTGCGCTTTCCACGGCGCGAGCGACGTCTTCTCTCCCGGCGGCCTGTATGCTCGCCAGAACTTCACCGTTGGCCGGGTTGATGGTCTCGAAGGTGCGACCGCTGGTGGCGGAGGTATAACCACCATTGATATAAAGCTGCTGTTCTGCCATTCGGGACATAAATTCTCCTCGGTTATTCGGTCGGTAAATGCTGGCTGATGAAGTGGCTGGTGAGCGACTGCGCCAGGGTCTTATCCAGCGGCTTGCCGCTCAGCGCGGCGCGTAGCCACAGCCCGTCGATCAGCGCCGCCAGGCCGTAGCCCGCCTCTTCGGCCTGCTCGCGCGGCAGCTCACGGCGGAACTCGTACACCAGGTTTGACAACAAACGACGGCTGCTCACCTGCTGCAGGCGGTAGAGCATCGGCTGGTGCATGCTGCTCGCCCAGAAGGCCAGCCAGGCCTTCATTGCCGCGCCGCTGGTCTGGGTTTCATCAAAATTGCCGCCGACAATTGCCTGCAGGCGCTGCTCCGCGCTGCCGTCCGGCAGGGCGCGTAAGCGGCTCAAAACCGCGTCGCGCAGCTGGCCGGTGATGTCGCGCATGGTCGCTTCCAGCAGACCGTTTTTGTCTTTGAAGTAGTGACTGATGATCCCCGTGGAAACGCCCGCCCGACGGGCGATCTGCGCGATCGTCGCGTCATGCATTCCCACTTCATTTATTGCTTCCAGCGTGGCGTCGATCAGCTGCCTGCGCCGGATCGGCTGCATCCCCACTTTGGGCATTGTTGCCACTCCATTCATCAGCGTTGGTTATACATTAAAGCGGTTTTTGATTGGACGTTCAATATAAAATGTGTCTTAATTGTTGCGGATTTGGTTTTTAATAGTTACAAAAACAGTGGGGATACTGGATGACAGACCTTTCACAGGACAGAGAAAAAGACAAAATCAACCCGGTCGTTTTTTATACTTCCGCCGGGCTGATTTTGTTGTTTTCCCTGACGACGATCTTCTTTCGTGATTTTTCGGCCGAGTGGATTGGGCGCACCCTGAACTGGGTGTCGAAGACCTTCGGCTGGTACTATCTGCTGGCCGCGACGCTCTATATCGTCTTCGTGGTCTGCATTGCCTGCTCGCGCTTCGGCTCGGTGAAGCTCGGGCCTGAGCAGTCCAAGCCCGAGTTCAGCCTGCTGAGCTGGGCCGCGATGCTGTTTGCCGCGGGCATCGGCATCGACCTGATGTTCTTCTCCGTGGCGGAACCGGTTACGCAGTATATGCAGCCGCCGGAAGGGGCAGGGCAGACGATGGAGGCCGCGCGCCAGGCGATGGTCTGGACGCTGTTCCACTACGGCCTGACGGGCTGGTCGATGTACGCCCTGATGGGCATGGCGCTCGGATACTTTAGCTATCGTTATAATTTACCTCTCACCATCCGCTCCGCGCTGTACCCGATCTTCGGTAAAAAGATTAACGGCCCGATTGGCCACAGCGTCGATATTGCGGCGGTGATCGGCACCATCTTTGGTATCGCGACGACCCTCGGGATTGGCGTGGTGCAGCTCAACTACGGGCTGAGCGTGCTGTTTGATATCCCGGATTCGATGGCGGCCAAAGCGGCGCTGATTGCGCTCTCCGTCATTATCGCCACCATCTCGGTGACGTCGGGCGTCGATAAAGGCATCCGCGTGCTCTCCGAGCTGAACGTGGCGCTGGCGCTGGGCCTGATCCTGTTCGTGCTGTTTATGGGCGATACCTCGTTCCTGCTCAATGCCTTAGTGCTCAACGTGGGCGACTACGTAAACCGCTTTATGGGCATGACGCTGAACAGCTTCGCCTTCGACCGCCCGGTAGAGTGGATGAACAACTGGACGCTGTTCTTCTGGGCGTGGTGGGTGGCGTGGTCGCCGTTTGTCGGCCTGTTTCTGGCGCGTATTTCGCGTGGCCGCACCATCCGCCAGTTCGTGATGGGCACGCTGATTATCCCGTTCACCTTTACCCTGCTGTGGCTGTCGATTTTCGGCAACAGCGCGCTGCATGAGATCATCCACGGCAATGCAACCTTCGCGCAGGAAGCGATGGCGCACCCGGAGCGCGGCTTCTACAGCCTGCTGGCGCAGTACCCGGCGTTTACCTTTAGCGCCTCCGTGGCGACCATCACCGGCCTGCTGTTCTACGTCACCTCGGCAGATTCCGGCGCGCTGGTGCTGGGCAACTTCACCTCGAAGCTGAAGGACATCAACAGCGACGCGCCGAACTGGCTGCGCATCTTCTGGTCCGTCGCCATCGGCCTGCTGACGCTCGGCATGCTGATGACCAACGGCATTTCGGCGTTGCAGAACACCACGGTGATCATGGGCCTGCCGTTCAGCTTCGTCATCTTCTTCGTGATGGCCGGGCTGTATAAATCGCTCAAGGTGGAAGACTACCGCCGCGTCAGCGCGAGTCGCGACACCGCGCCGCGTCCGATGGGCGCGCAGGACAGGCTGAGCTGGAAGAAACGCCTCTCGCGCCTGATGAACTATCCGGGCACGCGCTACACCAAACAGATGATGGAGACGGTCTGCTTCCCGGCAATGGAAGAGGTTGCGCAGGAGCTGAAGCTGCGTGGCGCCTACGTGGAGCTGAAAAACCTGCCGCCGGAGGAGGGAGAGACCCTGGGGCACCTGGATCTGCTGGTGCACATGGGCGACGAGCAGAACTTTGTTTATCAGATCTGGCCGCAGCAGTATTCAGTACCCGGGTTTACCTACCGGGCGCGCAGCGGGAAATCGACCTACTACCGGCTTGAGACCTTCCTGCTGGAAGGGAGCCAGGGGAATGATTTGATGGACTACAGCAAGGAGCAGGTGATTACGGACATTCTGGACCAGTATGAACGGCACCTGAACTTTATCCATCTGCACAGGGAAGCGCCGGGGAATAGCGTGATGTTCCCGGATGTTTGAGATTTGAGCTGAATAACCTATAAACGCATCGCCGTCGCCCTCAAGCCGGGTGGCGGCGATGCCTTACCCGGCCTACAAAATCGGTTTACCGTAGGCCTGATAAGCGCAGCGCCATCAGACTTTTAGCAGCGTCCACACGTTCCCATCATTATGCTGCCAGACGAGGTTGAAGCGTTTACCTTCAGGATAGTCTCCAGCAGGGTGCGAATGCGCCAGCGTGATTGTTTTTTCCGATAACTCAGTGACTCTCGCCCACTCAAACCCCATGTAAGTATTTACCTTCGGGAAGAGGGCTTTAAACAAACTCTCTTTGGCGCTAAAAGCGAGCGTCAGCGCCAGCGCAAAGGGGTAGCACGAGTGCGTCAGGCATATCGCCTCCTGCGCATCAATGATGCCGTCCTGGATTTCGCGGGCTTCGTGGTCTGGAAGAATGGCTTCGCAATCAATACCTACGAGCGCATCTGGATGAGGGACGACAACCGCCATCGCCTGCGTGCCGCTGTGGGTAATGCTCCCCGAAACCCCTTTCGGCCAGAGCGGTTCGCCGCTGGGGCCGATGCCGGGGATCGCGCGTTCATGTATCGCACCGAGCGCATGCGCGGCGGCGATGCGGCCTGCCAGATGCTCAGCTTTGCGTTTGCTTCCGGCGTTTGAAAGCTCTGCGTGGTGGGGGAGCCAGAGGAGATCGGCATCGGTGAAGGTGGTGGGGGCGAAGGTGACGTGGTGGACGGTGTGGCCGGCAAGAATGAACGTGGTGTGGGTTGTGTGCATGTTTTTCCCTTCAGAATTGTGCGGCCTGATGCCCTCACCCCGGCCCTCTCCCATGGGGAGAGGGGGCAAACACTAAAAACGGCAACTGGGTTGCCGTTTTGTTTTTATCTTAGAAGCGCGTATTCACGCTCATGTACCAGGTACGGCCCGGCTCATTATACGTATACGCTCCCGCACCGTACATATACGCACCGGTGGTGGCATTTCCGGTCGTCTGGGCATTACCTGCGCGCCACTGGCGCTTGTCAAAGACGTTATCCACGCCGCCGGTCAGGCTAACGTTTTTAGTCATATCCCAGGTCGCGCTCAGGCCAACGATGCTGTACGGGCTGACTTCGTCTTTCTCAGACCCGGTCACCGGCTGACCTTTGTAGTTGTACTTCTTCGGCTGCTGCTTGCCGTACCAGGTAAAGGTCGACTGGAGCGACACGTCCTGATGAACCTGCCAGCTCAGGGTCGAGTTCAGCGTGTACTCCGGAATAATCGACAGACGATCGCCGGTCTCCTTGTTCTTGCTCTGCAGCATGTATGTAATATTGTTGGTCCAGTTAATGGTGTCGCTGACCGGTACGTTCAGGGAGCCTTCCAGCCCCTCGACCACCGCCTTCGGTACGTTTTCCCACTGGTAGATATCCGTCTGCACTTTGCCGGAAGAGGTATGACCGATCGGCGCGTAGCCCGCTTCAATCTTGTCGCGATAGTCGTTGCGGAACCAGGTCACGCCCGCCAGCCAGCCGTCGCGCTTCCACTCCAGACCAATCTCTTTGTTGATGCTGGTTTCGGCTTTCAGGTCATCGTTGCCCATCATGTAGCAGCCCACGCCGTCCGAGCTGGCGTAGCAGCCCTGGCCTTTGCTGTAGAGCAGGTAGTTCGGGTTGGTCTGGTACAGGCTCGGCGCTTTATAGGCGCGCGCGATCCCCATCTTCAGCGTGAAGTCATCCCCCAGACCTTGCGACAGGTTCAGGGACGGGCTCCAGTTATTGCCGACGATGGTGTGGTGATCGAAGCGCAGGGCAGGGGTCAGCATGGTGCTATCGGTCAGCTCCATGTTGTTTTCAGCGAACAGGGAGAAAATCTCCGCCGAGGTGTACGGGCTGCGGTCGTTTGTCATGCCCGGAATGGTGCCACCCTGCAGGGTTTGCGTGAAGGAGGTGGAGTCCTTCATGCGCTGCTGGTTCCACTCGGTGCCCAGCGTCAGGTTCTGGTTGACGAGGAAATCAATCGGCAGGTTGATCTCGCTGTGCAGCATCACGTCGGCCAGGTCGGTGTCGGTGAATTTATTGCTGTTGAACAAGCCTTCCGTACCGCCCGCCAGACCTTCGCCCAGGCGGGAGTTGCGGGTGTGCTCGTACTGCGCCCAGTTGCTGGTGGTAATGCCGTTATCCCAGCCGCCGTTCCAGGTTACCGCGAAGTTCTGGCGATAGATACGGTTGGTCTCTTTGCCGTAGTTCTTTTTCACCAGACCGCTGGAGCTGTTGTCGTTGTTGGTATTCTGGGTATCACCGGCGTAGAGGTTGTTCTGGCGGCTGTAGCCCGCCTCAAATTCCAGAGACTGCATCGGCGCAAAGTCCCAGCGCACCACGCCGTTGATGTCTTTATTTTCCACCCCTTCACGGCCCGCGGGCAGCGTGTCGGCGTAGGCACCGGTTCGGTCAGACTGGTGACCCTGGTTGATGTCCCACGCGTCGGCCTGGGTTTTGTCCAGGTTACCGAACATGCGGAAGCTGAAATCGCCGCCCAGCGGGCCGCTCAGGCTGAAGTTGGTGCGTTTGGTGGAACCTTCGTCCTTGTGCTCTGGCGCGTTCAGGTAGGTGTTCCAGGAGCCGTGCCACTGGTCGTCGAATTTTTTGGTGATGATGTTCACCACGCCGCCTGCCGCGCCGTTGCCGTAGCGCGCGGCGGCCGGACCGCGGATCACTTCGATGCGCTCGATCATCTCCGGCGGCACCCAGCCGGTATCGCCGCGGGTGTCACGCTCGCCGCGCCAGCCCAGACGAATAGAGTTGCGGCTGGTGACCGGCTTGCCGTCGATCAGGATCAGGGTGTTTTCCGGCCCCATGCCGCGAATGTCAATCTGACGGTTGTTTCCACGCTGGCCGCTGGTGGAGTTCCCGGTGAGGTTAACGCCCGGCATGGTGCGGATGATTTCCGCCACGTCGCGCGCGGGCGGGTTTTTGCGGATCTCGTCGGCGGTGATGGTCGACACGCCCGGCGCCTGTAAATTCTGCTCGGCGGCGGTGATCACCATAGTGTCTTCGTGCTGCGCAGAGGCGGTGTTGTCGTCTGCCACGGCGGGCAGCGCGACACCATAAATCCCTAAATTGACCAGCAAGGCCAGAGAGTGAATCTTCTTATTCATTGTACGTCCCGCTTTTATGGTTATTTAATGAGCGCGCTTCCCACAGCGCGGGCATTACGCTATTGCAAATGCAAATAGTTATCAATAATATTATCAATAAAATTTGCTCTAAAACAAAAAAGTCTGTTAAACATGGGGTTATAAGGGTGACGACGTTAACAACCGGAAGTGAAGCGTGGTGGCAGTCGAAAAACGGACCTGAATGGGAACGTCTGAAGGAGAACTGTCGCGTCACCTTCTGGTGGCGGGATCCGGCAGGCACGCAGAAAACCTCATCGGTCAAACGCGTCTGGCTCTACGTTACCGGCGTGACCGACCATCATCAGAATGCCCACCCGCAATCTCTTGAACGCATTCCGGATACCGACGTCTGGCAGTGGCAGGGCGAGTTCAGCCCGGAATGGCGCGGCAGCTACTGTTTTATCCCCTCCGTAAATGAAAACGATTTTGCCGATACCGTGTTTGAAGGCCAGCAGCCGAACCGCATGGCGCTGCGAGAAGGCTGGCGCAGGCTGCTGCCGCACGCGGTTTCCGACCCGCTGAATCCGCAGAGCTGGCGCGGCGGGCGCGGTCATGCCGTCTCGGCGCTTGAGATGCCGGACGCGCCCGTTCAGCCCGGCTGGAATCAGCCCAAAACGCCCTTCAAGGCGCCGATCTGCATTGAATGGGAAAGCGCGCGCCTGAAAAACCGCCGTCGCGTCTGGATTTTCACCACCGGGGATGACGGCCCCGAGCGCCCGCTGGCGGTGCTGCTCGACGGGCAGTTCTGGGCCGAAAGTATGCCCGTCTGGCCTGCGCTGGCGTCGCTCACCACCGGGCGCCAACTGCCCCCTGCGGTCTACGTATTAATTGACGCGATCGACATGGAACATCGCAGCCGCGAATTGCCCTGTAACCGCGATTTCTGGCTGGCGGTGCAGGAAGAACTTCTCCCTCATGTAAAACAGCTCGCGTCCTTCAGCGACCGCGCCGACCGTACCGTGGTCGCGGGCCAGAGCTTTGGCGGCCTCTCTTCGCTTTATGCTGGCCTCAACTGGCCGCAGCGCTTTGGCTGCATCCTCAGCCAGTCCGGATCCTACTGGTGGCCGCACCGCGGCGGGCAGCAGGACGGGCTGCTCATCGAACAGCTTAAAGCGGGTGAAAAAACCGCACGCGGGCTGCGCATCATCCTTGAGGCCGGGCGTAACGAGCCGCTTATCTTCCGCGCGAACCAGGCGATTTACGCCGAACTCCGCGCGCAGCAGGTTTACTGGCGTCAGGTTGACGGCGGACACGACGCGCTTTGCTGGCGCGGTGGGCTGACGCAGGGGCTAATGACCCTCTGGCAGCCGCTTATTCAATAACGGAGTCTGTATGGAATTCAGCAATCCTTTCGATAATCCGCAGGGACAGTTCGCCATTTTGCAAAACGACCGTGGGCAGTACAGCCTGTGGCCGCAGCAGTGCGAACTGCCGGCGGGGTGGCGCGTGGTGTGCGAGGCCCAGTCTCAGGAGGCGTGCCAGCAGTGGCTCGCCGGGAACTGGCGCACGCTTGAACCGTCCCATTTTGCGGAGGGGAGCGCATGAAACGGCTTCCTCTCGTCGCCGCCCAGCCGGGTATCTGGATGGCGGAACAGCTGTCCTACCTGCCAAACGCCTGGAGCGTGGCGCACTACACCGAGCTGAAAGGCGATATCGACGCGCCATTGCTGGCAAAAGCCATCGCTGAGGGCATGATGCAGGCCGATACCCTGCGAATGCGTTTTGCCGAGGATAACGGCGAGGTGTGGCAGTGGGTGGATGACACCCTCATTCTGCCGGAGCCGTCCATCGTTCGCGTTACCTCTCACGACGCTGCCGTGGCGCTGATGGAGGCCGATCTCCGCCAGAACCTGCGCGTCGACAGCGGTCAGCCGCTGGCGTTTCACCAGCTGATTCAGGTGGGGGAAAGCCACTGGTACTGGTATCAGCGCTATCACCATCTGGTGGTGGATGGCTTCAGCTTCCCGGCCATTACCCGCCAGATCGCCGCGATTTACGCCGCGTGGAAAAAGGATGAACCGACTCCTGACTCCCCGTTTACGCCATTTGCCGAAGTGGTGGAGGAGTATCAGCACTATCGCGACAGCGAGGCGTATCAGCGCGACGGCGCTTTCTGGGCCGAGCAGCGCAGGCAGCTTCCTTCTCCGGTCTCGCTCTCTTCCGCACCGCTGCCGGGACGCGCCGCTACTACCGATATCCTGCGCCTGAAAATCGCTGCCGACGGTCGCGCCTTCAGCCAGCTTGCGCAGGCGGCAGGACAGGCGCAGCGTACCGATCTGGCCCTTGCGCTGGTGGCGCTGTGGCTGGGGCGCCTGACCGGACGGCTGGACTACGCCGCCGGGTTTATCTTTATGCGACGAATGTGCTCCGCCGCGCTGACCGCGACCGGGCCGGTGCTCAACGTCCTGCCGCTGGCGGTGAATATCAACCCGCAGGAGAGCCTGCCGGAGCTGGCGCTGCGCCTGGCCAACCAGCTGAAAAAAATGCGCCGCCACCAGCGCTACGACGCCGAGCAGATCGTGCGCGACAGCGGGCGTGCCGCAGGCGACGAAGCCCTGTTTGGCCCGGTGCTGAACGTGAAGGTGTTTGATTATCAGCTGGATATCGACGGCGTGGAGGCCATCACCCACACGCTGGCGACCGGCCCGGTAAACGATCTCGAGCTGGCGCTGTTCCCGGACGAGCAGGGTGGGCTGAGCATTGAGATCCTCGCCAGTAAGCAGCGCTACGACGAGGCGACGCTGACGCGTCACGTTGCGCGCCTGAACGCGATGCTGATGCAGTTTGCGGCCAACCCGGACCTGCGCTGCGGCGAGGTGGAAACCGTTTCAGAGCAGGAATACCAGATGCTTGCGCGCATCAACGATACCGGGCTGGCGCTGCCGGCCACCACGCTGGCGGATCTGGTGGCGGAGCAGGCGAGCAAAACGCCGGACGCCCCGGCGCTGGCGGATGCGCGCGTTGAGCTGAACTATCGCCAGATGCGCGAGCAGGTCATCGCGCTGGCAAACCTGCTGCGCGAGCGCGGCGTGAAGCCGGGCGACAGCGTGGCGGTGGCTCTGCCGCGCTCGGTGTTCCTGACGCTGGCGCTGCACGGCATCGTCGAGGCTGGTGCCGCGTGGCTGCCACTGGATACCGGCTACCCGGACGATCGTCTGCGGATGATGCTCGAGGACGCGAAGCCGTCCCTGCTTATTACCACTGACGAACAGCTTCCGCGATTTAGCGATCTGTCCGTCGAGACGTTTAGTTACAACACACTGTTACCGGCCGCGGGTGCTGAACCGCTGCGGCTGGCCAAGCCGGAGCAGACGGCCTACATCATCTTTACCTCCGGCTCGACCGGGCGTCCAAAAGGGGTCATGGTCGGCCATACCGCCATCGTTAACCGCCTGAAGTGGATGCAGGACCACTACCCGCTGGACGCGACGGACGTGGTGGCGCAGAAAACGCCGTGCAGCTTTGACGTGTCGGTATGGGAGTTCTGGTGGCCCTTTATCGCCGGGGCGAAGCTGGTGATGGCAGAGCCGGACGCGCACCGAGATCCGCAGGCGATGCAGAGCTTCTTCGCACGGCACGGCGTGACCACCACCCACTTCGTGCCGTCGATGCTGGCGGCGTTTGTCGCCTCGCTGACGCCGGAAAACGTCGACTGCTGCAGAACGCTTAAGCAGGTGTTCTGCAGCGGCGAAGCGCTGCCGACCGAGCTGTGCCGCGAGTGGGAGCAGCTCACCCATGCGCCGCTGCACAACCTGTATGGCCCAACCGAAGCGGCGGTGGACGTCAGCTGGTATCCGGCGTATGGCCCCGAGCTGGCGGCGGTTGAGGGCAACAGCGTGCCGATCGGCTTCCCGGTGTGGAATACGGGACTGCGCATTCTGGACGCGATGATGCGCCCGGTGCCGTTCGGCGTGGCGGGCGATCTGTATCTCACCGGCATTCAGCTGGCGCAGGGGTATCTGGGACGTCCGGACCTCACCGCCAGCCGCTTTATTGCCGACCCGTTTGCCCCCGGCGAGCGGATGTACCGCACCGGCGACGTTGCCCGCTGGCTGGACAACGGCGCGGTGGAATATCTCGGCCGCAGCGATGACCAGTTAAAAATTCGCGGCCAGCGCATCGAGCTGGGCGAAATCGACCGGGCGATGCTGTCGCTGCCGGACGTGGCCCAGGCCGTCGCCCACGCCTGCGTGTTCAACCAGGCGGCGGCCACCGGCGGGGATGCCCGCCAGCTGGTGGGATACGTCGTCTCCGAATCCGGCTTACCGCTGGACCGCGACGCGCTGCTGGCGTCGCTCAAAGCCCAGCTGCCGCCGCACATGGTGCCGGTGGTGCTGCTGCAAATCAGCGCGCTGCCGCTCAGCGCGAACGGCAAGCTGGATCGCAAGGCGCTGCCGCTGCCGGAGTTGACGAGTAAAACCTCTGGCCGCGTGCCGGAAAGCGAATCCGAAATCGCCGTCGCGCAGGCATTTTCCGCGCTGCTGGGCTGCGAGGTCAACGACATTGAGACCGACTTCTTTGCCCTCGGCGGACACTCGCTGCTGGCGATGCGCCTGGCGGCGCAGCTTAGCCGCGCGTTCGAGCGCAAGGTTACGCCGGGGCAGATTATGGTCGCCTCCTCGGTGAGCAAGCTCAGCGCGCTGCTGGACTCGCAGATGAACGACGAGCAGGCGCAGCGTCTGGGGTATGAAACCCTTCTGCCGCTGCGCGAAAGCGACGGGCCGACGCTGTTCTGCTTCCACCCGGCGTCCGGCTTTGCCTGGCAGTTTAGCGTCCTGGCGCGCTACCTCAGCCCGCGCTGGTCCATTGTCGGCATTCAGTCGCCGCGTCCGGACGGTCCGATGCAGCAGTGCGCTGATCTGGATGGGGTCATTGAGCATCATCTTAATACGTTGCGTAAGCAGCAGCTGCGGGGGCCATATTATCTGTTCGGCTATTCCCTCGGCGGCACGCTGGCGCAGGGTATTGCCTCCCGTCTGCGCGAGCAGGGAGAAGCGGTGGCCTTCCTCGGCCTGCTGGACACCTGGCCGCCGGAAACCCAGAACTGGTCGGAGAAAGAGGCCAACGGCCTTGACCCGGAAGTGCTGGCGGAGATCGAGCGCGAGCGTCAGGCGTTTATTGCTGCCCAGCAGGGACAGGGCTCCAGCGAGCTGTTTAACGCTATAGAGGGCAACTACGCCGACGCGGTGCGGCTGCTCACCACGGCGCACAGCGCGCGCTTTGATGGCAAAGCGACGCTGTTCGTCGCCGAGCGGACGCGAACGATGGATCCGCAGGTCGCCTGGGCGCCGTGGGTGGCGGAGCTTGAGGTGTACAGCCAGGACTGCGCCCACGTGGACATCATTTCACCGCAGGCGTTTGAGAAGATAGGGCCGGTGTTGAGGGAGATATTGGGGTAGTGATTTCCCCTCACCCTAACCCTCTCCCCAACGGGGCGAGGGGATGCTTTGCTCCCTCTCCCTGTGGGAGAGGGCCGGGGTGAGGGCATCAGACCGCACGCTTTCCAAGCGGCACCACCAGCGGTGTACCCGCCACCGGATCGTCAATAATCATGCAGCGCATGCCGTAGATCCGCTCGATCAGCTCCGGCGTCACAATCTCTTTCGGCGCGCCCTGCGCCACGATCTCACCGTCGCGAAGCGCAATCAAATGCGTGGCGTAGCGGCACGCCTGGTTTAAGTCGTGCAGCACCGCCGCCAGGGTATACCCCTGCGTGCGGTTCAGCTCGCTCAGCAGCTCCAGCAGGTCAATCTGATGGCTGATGTCGAGCCAGGTCGTCGGCTCGTCCAGCAGCATGATCGACGTTTCCTGCGCCAGCACCATCGCGATCCACGCGCGCTGACGCTGTCCGCCGGAGAGGGTGTCCACGCTCTGCTGGGCGAGCCCGGTAATACCCGTCGCCTGCATCGCGCGGTTCACCGCCTCGTCATCCTCTTTACGCCAGCGGGTAAATAGCGGCTGGTGCGGATAGCGTCCGCGCGAGACCAGCTCCTGCACCGTGATGTCGCCCGGCGTGGTGGCGTTTTGCGCCAGCAGACCGATGCGTCTGGCCACCTCCTTGCTGGCGAAGCGCTGGATCTGCTCCCCGTCAAGAAACACGCTGCCTTCAGCCGGCGTCATCAGGCGGCTCAGCGTGCGCAGCAGGGTCGATTTTCCGCAGCCGTTCGGGCCGATAATGGCCGTGAAGTGGCCGTCCGGAATGGCAACGGATAAGTCACGGGCAATGATTTTTTTGCCGTAGCCGAGGGTGAGGTTTTCGCCGCGCAAGCGGGTGGTTGTGTCTGTCATTTCCTGCGTGACTCCTGAACGAGCAAGACGATGAGGTAAATTCCGCCGAGACTGACGGTCACCACGCCCACCGGCAGTTGATAAGGCATAAACAGCCGCTGGGCGCAGAGATCGGCGGCCAGTAGCAGCAGCGCGCCGCACAGCGCCGCCTGGGTTAATCCCCAGCGCGCCGTGCCGCTAAGTCGCCGGGCGATGTGCGGCGCTACGAGGGCGATAAACGAGATTGGCCCGGCAATCGCGGTGGAGGCGGCGGTCAGCAGTACGGCGACCAGCATCAGCATCAGGCGCGAGCGTTCGACGCCCACGCCCAGCGCGCAGGCGCTATCGTCGCCCATCTCCAGCAGACGCATACGGCGCACCAGCAGCAGCGCGCCGATAAACATCAGCAAAATCAGCGGCGCGGCGGGCCAGATTTTGCCCCACGTCAGGCCGTTGAGGGAGCCTGCATACCACAGCCCGGCGGAGAGTGCGGTTTCCAGAGAAGCCTGCAACAAAAGCCAGGTGTTAAACGCCATCAGCATCGCGCGGATGCCGATCCCGATAATGATCAGCCGGAAGGTGTCAATGCCGTTGCGCCAGGCCAGGGCCCAGATAAGCAGCGAGGTCAGAATGCCGCCCGCCATCGCCGTAAAGGTAATGGCCGTCAGATGTTGCCCGAACAGCACCATCGCCACCAGCACGCCGCTCCAGGCGCCGGTGTTGAGGCCCATCACGTCCGGGCTGCCCAGCGGGTTGCGCATCAGCGACTGGAATATTGCGCCGCTCACGCCGAGCGCCGCACCGACCAGAATCGCCATCGCCACGCGCGGCAGTCGCCACTCCGTCACCACCATGGTGATGTTACGCGGCGCGATGCCGAGCAGGGCGTTGAAGACCTGAGTAAAGTCGAGCGTCACCGCGCCGCTGCGCAGGCTCCAGACCGCCAGCAGCAGAATGGCGATAAGCAGCAGCGAGACGCTGGTCAGTAAACGACGGGACGGGGCCATCATGCGCCACCTCCGCGTTTACGGCGAACCAGGAAGATCAGCACCGGCGCGCCGATAAAGGCGCTAACCACCGAGACGCGCAGCTCGCCGGGCACCAGCAGGCGGCCCAGCACGTCGGCAAACAGCAGCAGGACAGGGGTCGCCAGCAGCGTCACCGGCAGCGACCAGCGGTGATCCGCCCCCACCAGCCAGCGCGCCATGTGCGGCATCATCAGGCCGATAAAGGCGATCGGGCCGACCACGGCGGTCGCGCTGCCGCACAGTACGGTGATGGCGAACAGACCAATCAGCTGCGTGCGCGCGACGCGGTTGCCGAGAGCGGTCGCGGTGTCGCTGCCAAGGCTCAGGCTGTTGAGCGACCGGCTTAAAAACAGCGCCACGGCGGCAGCGATAATGACCGGGATCGCCACCACTTTTAGGGTTTCAAGGGTGCGGATATCCAGCGAGCCGGCCTGCCAGAAGCGCAGCTGGTCGTAGACGTCCGGGTTGAGCAGGGCGATGCCGTTAGACAAGCCCTCCAGCACCGCCGCGAGCGCCACGCCCGCAAGCGTCAGGCGGACCGGACTCAGCTGCCCGCCGCCCTGGCTGCCGGTAAAGGCGACGACCAGCGAGGCGGCCAGCGCGCCGCAGAAGGCCATCACCAGCTGTTCAGAGGGTGAGGTCAACCCGAACAGCGCCGCGCCGAGCACGATGGCAAAGCTGGCGCCGGAGTTAACGCCGAGAATGCCGGGGTCCGCCAGCGGGTTACGGGTGAGGGTTTGCATCAGGGCACCGGCAAGGCCCAGCGCGCCACCGGCCAGCAGTCCGGCAAGCGTGCGGGGCAGTCGGGCGTCGAGCACGATGACGCAGTCGGCGCTCTGGCAGGTGCCGGAGAGCGCATCAACGATAACGGACGCGGGCAGCGGCTTCGCGCCGACCAGCAGGCTGAGTGCAGCCGCAAGGCTCAGGAGCAGCAGTAAAACGGGCACGGCAACGGCGCGCACCGCAGAAGAGGAAAACGACATAGCAACATCCATGATTTGATAATGATAGTGATTATCGTTATCTATCTTATTTGGCTATGTTAGCATGTGCGCCCATGGAAAGGGTAGAAATAGACTCAAGGCTTTGTCATGAATCAAAAATCCTGGCTGCTCAACCTCAGCCTGCTGAAAACGCACCCGGCGTATCGCGCCGTTTTTATCGCTCGCTTTATCTCCATTTTGTCCCTCGGGCTGCTCGGCGTCGCCGTGCCGGTACAGATCCAGACCCTGACGCACTCCAGCTGGCTGGTGGGGTTATCCGTCACCTTAGCCGGCGGGGCGATGTTCATCGGCCTGATGGTCGGCGGCGTGCTGGCGGACCGCTACGAGCGTAAAAAGCTGATCCTGCTGGCGCGCGGCACCTGCGGCGTGGGCTTTATCGGGCTGTGTCTGAACGCGATGCTGCCGGAGCCGTCGCTGATTGCGATTTACGCGCTGGGGCTGTGGGACGGTTTCTTCGCCTCGCTGGGCGTGACGGCGCTTCTTGCGGCAACGCCCGCGCTGGTCGGGCGCGAGAACCTGATGCAGGCGGGGGCGATTACCATGCTCACCGTGCGTCTGGGCTCGGTGATTTCGCCGATGGTGGGCGGCCTGCTGCTGGCGACCGGCAACGTGGCGTGGAACTACGGGCTGGCGGCGGCGGGAACCTTTATCACCACGCTGACGCTGCTGCGTCTGCCGCTGCTGCCGCCTCCGCCGCAGCCGCGCGAGCATCCGCTGAAATCGCTGATGGTCGCGATTCGTTTCCTGTTCAGCAACCCGCTGATTGGCGGGATTGCGCTGCTCGGCGGCCTGCTGACCATGGCGAGCGCCGTGCGCGTGCTCTACCCGGCATTAGCGGGAGCGTGGCAGATGAGCGCCTCGGAGATTGGTCTACTGTACGCCGCCATTCCGCTCGGCGCGGCGTGCGGGGCGCTGACCAGCGGCAACCTGGCGCAGAGCGCGCGTCCGGGGTTGATTATGCTGCTTGCCACGCTGGCCTCGTTTATCGCCATCGGCTTCTTCAGCCTGATGCCGGTGTGGGCTCTCGGGGTGCTGTGTCTGGTGATTTTCGGCTGGCTGAGCGCCATCAGCTCGCTGCTGCAGTACACCCTGATCCAGACCCAGACGCCGGAAGGGATGCTCGGGCGCATTAACGGCCTGTGGACGGCGCAGAACGTGACGGGTGATGCGATTGGCGCGGCGATCCTCGGCGGGCTGGGCGCGATGATGACCCCGGTGGCCTCGGCGAGCTGCGGCGGGTTTGCGTTAGCGATGGTTGGCGGGATTTTGTTAGTGGCGCTGGTGGAGTTGCGGCGGTTCAGGCAGGAGGTTGTGTTGAACGACGGGGCGGCCTGATGCCCTCACCCTGGCCCTCTCCCACAGGGAGAGGGAGGGGAAATGCCTACTTAAACAATGCATTCAATCGGTCTAACACCAACATCGCGCTGTAATAATCCAGGCGGAACGTCTCCGTTCCCAATGCCCAGACCCGTTTGTTTTTCACCGACGGCAAATGCGCCAGCAGCGGGTTGGCGTAAATCGCATCCACGTCTTTCTGGTCGCCGGCAAACACAAACAGCCCTTCGCCGTTCAGCCCCGTCGCCAGGTTTTCCCCTCCCAACTGAATGATGTCGTGGCGTTTGCCCTGGCTTTTTGAGGTGTGCAGTCCGGCGGGCAGCTCCGCCAGCGTAAAGCCCAGCTGGTGCAGCAGCTTGCCCTGCGCCGATTCCGCAGTCCACAGGTTGGCGCTGTGCGCGGCGGCGGTATAGACGATGGCGTTGACAGGCTGCGGCGGCAGCTTCATCTGCTCTTTCACCTGCGCGAGCTGTTTATCAAAGGCGGCAATGCGCTCTACGGCCTGTTTTTCCTGCCCGGTAATGGTGCCCAGTAGGGTCAGCAGTGCCTGCCAGCTTTTGTCGTCGTAGTTGATGATAAGCGTCGGCGCGATAGCTGAGAGCTGATCGTACAGCGCCAGTGCGGAATCCCCGCCGGTAGCGCTGATCAAAATCAGGTCCGGCATCTGGGCGGCGACCGCTTCGGCGCTCGGCTCGCCGATGTACAGCCGTGCAACCTTGCGCTGTTTCGCAATATCACCCCACTGGCGCAAAAAGCCCTGCGCATCCGCCACGCGATTGTTCGGCGTGGTGGCGCCGCTGGCGACGACCGGGGCGTCAATCGCCAGCAGGGAGCCGGTTAAGGTCACGCTGGTGGAGACAATGCGCGTCGGTTTGCTCTCAAGCGTGTGAACGCCTCGGCTGTCGGTCACCTGACGCGGCCAGTCGGCGGCAGCGGCTGAGGCAAGTCCTAAAACAAAAAGTCCAGATAAAAGCAGGGTATTACGGAATAGGGCAGGGAATTTCACAGCGCGACATCCTGTTTTTGTTGAAGATAATGCTTCTCATTTTCATGGTTGCCGCGAAGGGATGCAAGCTTTTGTCGCATAAGTTATTTGTCCGACGGTTGACAGCGAAGCGATGTGGGATTAGGTCAGCCGACGAAAATATAAATGATAATCATTATTGCTTCTTTTATCATTTTAAGGAGGATGATATGGACACGTCCCTGGCTGAGGAAGTTCAGCACACCGCGACCACGCTGCAATCAGACAGCTTTTTCTTTATGTCGCCTTACCGCAGTTTTACTACCTCAGGCTGTTTTGCCCGCTTCTCTGAACCCGCCGTCGGCGGCGACGATCCGGCGGGGCACTTCCAGCAAAAATTAGCCCAGGCCTTCCGGAATGCGAAAGCTAACGGCATCGCTCATCCGGTGATGGTAGGGGCTATTCCGTTCGATACCCGCAAGCCATCTTCTCTGTTTATTCCTCAGCGCTGGCAGACCTTTTCCCGTCCGGCACGTCAGCAGTCCGCACGCTATTTCTCCGGCGCGCAGGCGCTGAAGGTGGAACAGCGCACCGAGATCCCCGCTCAGCCCGTGTTCGAAGAGATGGTCGCGCGCGCCGCGTCGCTCACCGCCACGCCGCAGGTGAATAAGGTAGTGCTGTCGCGCCTGATTGATATCGCCACCGATAAAAACATGGATAGCGGTGCGCTGATGGAGCGGCTGATCGCCCAGAACCCGGCGAGCTTTAACTTCCACGTTCCGCTGGAGGACGGCGGCGTGCTGCTCGGAGCCAGCCCGGAACTGCTGCTGCGTAAAGAGGGCGCGCACTTTAGCTCGCTGCCGCTGGCAGGCTCCGCGCGCCGCCAGCCGGACGACGTATTGGATCGCGAAGCGGGCAATAAGCTGCTCGCCTCCGAAAAAGACCGTCACGAGCACGATCTCGTAACCCAGGCGATGAAGGCCATTCTGGCACCGCGCAGCCACCACCTGAGCATGCCGTCTTCCCCGCAGCTCATCACCACGCCGACGCTGTGGCATTTGGCGACGCCGGTTGAAGGTGACGCGCGTGACAACGAAAACGCCCTGACGCTGGCCTGCCTGCTGCACCCGACCCCGGCCCTGAGCGGCTTCCCGCATCAGGCGGCAAAAGAGCTGATTGCCGAGCTGGAGCCGTTCGACCGCGAGCTGTTCGGCGGCATCGTCGGCTGGTGCGACAGCGAAGGCAACGGCGAGTGGGTGGTGACCATCCGCTGCGCGCGTCTGCATAAAAACACCGTTCGCCTGTTTGCCGGCGCGGGCATTGTGCCGGCCTCCTCGCCGGTGGGCGAGTGGCGCGAGACGGGCGTGAAGCTCTCCACCATGCTTAACGTGTTTGGCCTGCACTAAGGAACGCTCATGACTATTCCCTTTACCCGCTGGCCTGAGGAATTCGCCCGCCGCTACCGTGAAAAAGGCTACTGGCAGGATCTGCCGCTGACCCACATCCTGACGGATCGCGCGGACAGCGATGCCGTGGCGATCATCGACGGCAAGCGGCACATCACCTACCGCGCGTTTAATCAGGCGGTGAATAACCTGGCGTCCGCTCTTCAGGCACAGGGACTTCACCGCGGTGAGACCGCGCTGGTACAGCTCGGCAACGTGGCCGAGTTCTACATCACCTTCTTCGCGCTGCTGCAAATTGGCGTCGCGCCGGTGAACGCGCTCTTTAGCCATCAGCGCAGCGAGCTGAACGCCTACGCGGAGCAGATCAAACCCACCGTGCTGATTGCCGATCGCGAGCACGCGCTGTTTGCGGGTGACGATTTTCTCAACACCTTTGTGGATGTGCACCGCTCGGTTCGCGTCGTGCTCCTGCGCGGCGATAAGGGTGAACATGTCCTGGAAGCGGCGATTGCGCGTCCGGCGGACAACTTCATCCCGAACCCGACGCCCGCCGACGAAGTGGCATTTTTCCAGCTCTCAGGCGGTAGCACCGGCACGCCGAAGCTGATCCCGCGCACGCACAACGATTACGACTACAGCATTCGCCGCAGCAACGAGATTTGCGGCATCACCGCCGATACGCGTTACCTGAACGCGCTGCCCGCGGCGCATAACTACGCCATGAGTTCGCCGGGATCGTTAGGCGTCTTCACCGCGGGCGGATGCGTGGTGCTGGCGAACGATCCGAGCGCCACGCTCTGCTTCCCGCTGATTGAACGGCATCAGATTAACGTCACCTCGCTGGTTCCTCCGGCGGTGAGCCTCTGGCTGCAGGCGATTGCCGACGGCGCGGGAAGCGCGCAGCTTAAATCCCTCAGGCTGCTGCAGGTGGGGGGCGCACGTCTCTCCGCCACGCTCGCGGCGCGCATTCCGGCGGAAATCGGCTGCCAGCTTCAACAGGTGTTCGGCATGGCGGAAGGGCTGGTGAACTACACCGCGCTCGACGACGCGCCGGAACGCATCATCAACACCCAGGGCCGCCCGATGTGCCCGGACGACGAAGTTTGGGTGGCGGACGAGAACGGAAACCCGCTGCCGCGCGGTGAGGTTGGGCGTCTGATGACGCGCGGGCCGTATACCTTCCGCGGCTATTTCAACAGCCCGGAACACAACGCCAGCGCCTTTGACGCCGACGGCTTTTACTGCTCCGGCGATCTGATTGCCATTGACGAGCAGGGCTACATCACCGTGCAGGGGCGCGAGAAAGATCAGATCAACCGCGGCGGCGAGAAGATCGCCGCCGAAGAGATTGAAAACCTGCTGTTGCGCCACGAGTCGGTGATCCACGCCGCGCTGGTGAGCATGGAGGACAGCCTGCTGGGCGAAAAAAGCTGCGCGTATCTGGTGGTGAAACAGCCCCTGCGCGCGGTCGAGGTGCGCCGCTTCCTGCGCGAGCAGGGCGTTGCCGAATTCAAGCTGCCGGACCGCGTGGAGAGCGTGGATGCGCTCCCGCTAACGCCGGTCGGTAAAGTCGATAAGAAACAGTTGCGCCTGTGGCTTGCTGAACGCGCCCGGGGCTGAGGAACAGAGTATGGCCATTCCAAAATTAACCGCTTACGCGCTGCCGACCGCCGCAGATCTGCCGGCCAACAAGGTGAACTGGGCGTTCGAGCCTGAGTGCGCCGCGCTGCTAATCCACGATATGCAGGAGTATTTCCTGAACTTCTGGGGCGAAAACAGCGCGATGATGCAGCAGGTGGTGGCGAATATCGCCAGACTGCGCGCTTACTGCAAAGCGCACAATATTCCCGTCTACTACACCGCCCAGCCGAAAGAGCAGAGCGACGAAGACCGCGCCCTGCTGAACGACATGTGGGGGCCAGGCCTGACCCGCTCACCGGAGCAGCAGCGCATTGTAAGTGAACTGACCCCGGACGAAGCGGACACGGTGCTGGTGAAGTGGCGCTACAGCGCGTTTCACCGCTCGCCGCTGGAGCAGATGCTGAAAGAGACGGGCCGCAACCAGCTGCTGATTACCGGCGTCTACGCCCACATCGGCTGCATGACCACCGCCACCGATGCCTTTATGCGCGACATCAAGCCGTTCTTTATCGCCGACGCGCTGGCGGATTTCACCCGCGACGAGCATCTGATGTCGCTGAACTACGTAGCAGGGCGCTCGGGCCGCGTAGTGATGACCAACGAGCTGCTGCCTTCCGTTCCGGCGACCAAAGCCGCGCTGCGCGAGCTGATCCTGCCGCTGCTGGACGAGTCCGACGAGCCGATGGATGACGAAAACCTGATCGACTACGGCCTGGACTCGATGCGCATGATGGCGCTGGCCGCCCGCTGGCGCAAAGTGCACGGCGATATCGACTTCGTGATGCTGGCAAAAAATCCCACAATCGACGCCTGGTGGGCGCTGCTCTCCCGCGAGGTGAAGTGATGGGTCTGGATTTCACCGGTAAAACCGTCTGGGTGACGGGCGCGGGTAAGGGGATTGGCTACGCGACGGCGCTGGCGTTTGTGGAGGCGGGCGCACGGGTGACCGGCTTCGATCTGGCGTTTCCGCTGGGCGATTATCCGTTCGCCACTGAAACCCTGGACGTGGCGGATGCCGCGCAGGTGCATGAGGTGTGCGGGCGCGCGCTGGCGTCGCTTGAACGGCTGGACGTGCTGGTCAACGCGGCGGGCATTCTGCGCATGGGGGCGACGGACCAGCTTTCGCAGGAGGACTGGCAGCAGACCTTCGCGGTTAACGTCGGCGGCGCGTTCAACCTGTTCCAGCAGACGATGGGCCAGTTCCGCCGTCAGCAGGGCGGGGCGATAGTCACCGTGGCGTCCGACGCGGCGCACACGCCGCGCATCGGCATGAGCGCCTATGGCGCGTCGAAGGCGGCGCTGAAAAGCCTGGCTATGACCGTCGGGCTGGAGCTGGCGGGCAGCGGCGTGCGCTGTAACCTGGTGTCGCCGGGCTCAACGGACACCGATATGCAGCGCACCCTGTGGAAAAGCGACGACGCGGAGCAGCAGCGTATTCGCGGCTTTGGCGAGCAGTTCAAGCTTGGCATTCCGCTGGGCAAAATAGCTCGTCCGCAGGAGATAGCCAGCACGGTGCTGTTCCTTGCATCCGATGCCGCCAGCCATATCACCCTGCAGGATATCGTGGTGGACGGCGGCTCCACGCTGGGAGCGTAAGATGATCTGGAAACGTCATTTACCGCTCGAGGAGCTGAACGCAACCAGCCTGAATACGCTGGTGGCGCATCTCGGCATTGTCTATACCCGTATCGGTGACGACACGCTGGAAGCGGAGATGCCGGTGGATGCGCGCACCCATCAGCCGTTTGGCCTGCTGCACGGCGGCGCGTCGGCGGCGCTGGCGGAAACGCTGGGGTCGATGGCCGGTTTTCTGATGACCCGCGACGGGCAGAGCGTGGTGGGGACGGAGCTTAACGCCACGCACCATCGTGCGGTCTCTCACGGCAAAGTGCGCGGCGTTTGCCAGCCGCTGCATCTGGGGCGTTCGAGCCAGAGCTGGGAGATTGTGGTATTCGACGAGCAGGGGCGGCGGTGCTGCACCTGTCGGTTGAGCACGATGGTGTTGGGCTAAGCCAGGCAGATCAAAGTGATCGGCTTAACACTGTGGTGTAAATCTCTGGTTTGACCACGCATTATTGCGTTTCAAAGTTGTTAAATTTTTCCGGTTGTTCTAGAAACAAAATGTAACATCTCACTGTTTCACAACAACGGACAACAACTATGAACAACTCAGGGAAATACCTTATATGGGCAGGGCTCTCCGTTGTGGGAGCCTTTGCCCTGGGCTATATCGCCCTCAACCGGGGGGAACAGATCAATGCGCTCTGGATCGTCGTCGCCTCCGTCTGCATTTATCTGATCGCGTACCGTTTTTATGGCCGCTATATCGCCAAGAACGTTCTGGCCGTTGACGCTACGCGCATGACGCCTGCCGTCCGCCATAACGACGGGCTGGACTACGTGCCGACCGACAAAAAAGTGCTGTTCGGTCACCATTTTGCGGCGATTGCCGGAGCGGGTCCGCTGGTGGGGCCGGTGCTGGCGGCTCAGATGGGCTACCTGCCGGGGATGATCTGGATCCTCGCGGGCGTGGTGCTGGCGGGCGCGGTGCAGGACTTTATGGTGCTGTTCGTCTCGACCCGCCGCGACGGGCGTTCGTTGGGTGAGCTGGTGAAAGAGGAGATGGGGGCAACCGCCGGGGTAATTGCGCTGGTGGCGACCTTTATGATCATGGTGATCATCCTCGCGGTGCTGGCGATGATCGTGGTGAAAGCGCTGACCCACAGCCCGTGGGGGACCTATACCGTTGCCTTCACCATTCCGCTGGCGCTGTTTATGGGGATCTATATTCGCTACCTGCGCCCGGGCCGCATTGGTGAGGTGTCGGTAATTGGCCTGGTATTCCTGGTGTTCGCCATTATCTCCGGCGGCTGGGTGGCGGAAAGCCCGACCTGGGCGCCGTTCTTCGACTTTACCGGCGTCCAGCTGACCTGGATGCTGGTGGGCTACGGCTTTGTGGCGGCGGTGCTGCCGGTATGGCTGCTGCTGGCTCCGCGTGACTATCTCTCTACGTTCCTGAAAATCGGCACCATCGTCGGGCTAGCGATCGGCATTCTGATTATGCGCCCGACCCTGACCATGCCTGCGTTAACCAAATTCATCGACGGTACCGGCCCGGTCTGGACCGGCAACCTCTTCCCGTTCCTGTTTATCACCATCGCCTGCGGCGCGGTGTCGGGCTTCCACGCGCTGATCGCTTCCGGCACCACGCCGAAGATGCTGGCGAATGAAAATCAGGCCTGCCTGATCGGCTACGGCGGCATGCTGATGGAATCCTTTGTCGCCATCATGGCGCTGGTCTCTGCCTGCATCATCGACCCGGGCGTGTATTTCGCGATGAACAGCCCGATGGCGGTACTGGCACCGGCTGGTACCGTTGACGTGGTGGCGTCCGCCGCGCAGGTAGTGAGCGGCTGGGGCTTTGCGATTACCCCTGATACGTTGACGAGCATCGCCAGTGAAGTGGGCGAGCAGTCGATTATCTCCCGTGCGGGCGGGGCGCCGACGCTGGCAGTGGGGATGGCCTACATCCTGCACGGCGCGCTGGGCGGGCTGATGGACGTGTCGTTCTGGTATCACTTCGCCATCCTGTTCGAGGCGCTGTTTATCCTGACGGCGGTGGATGCGGGAACCCGTGCGGCGCGCTTTATGCTGCAGGACCTGCTGGGGGTGATCTCCCCGAACCTGAAGCGTACCGATTCGCTCCCGGCTAACCTGCTGGCGACGGCGCTGTGCGTGCTGGCGTGGGGATACTTCCTGCACCAGGGCGTGGTTGATCCGCTGGGCGGGATTAACACCCTGTGGCCGCTGTTTGGTATCGCCAACCAGATGCTGGCGGGTATGGCGCTGATGCTCTGCGCGGTAGTGCTGTTCAAGATGAAGCGCCAGCGTTACGCGTGGGTGGCACTGGTGCCAACCGCGTGGCTGCTGATCTGTACCCTGACGGCGGGCTGGCAGAAGGCCTTCAGCCCGGACAACAAGGTGGGCTTCCTGGCGATCGCCAACAAGTTCCAGGCGATGATCGACAGCGGTAAGATCCCGGCGCAGTACACCGAGTCCCAGCTGTCTCAGCTGGTGTTTAACAACCGTCTGGACGCCGGGCTGACCATCTTCTTTATGGTGGTGGTCGTGGTGCTGGCGTTGTATTCTCTGAAAACCGCGCTGGCGGCGTTGAAAAACGATAAGCCAACGGCGAAAGAGACGCCGTACGAGCCGATGCCTGAAAACCTGGAAGAGATTGTGACCCAGGCGAAAGGGGCGCACTAACCTGTGTGCCGGGTGGCGGCTTCGCCTTACCCGGCACACATTTCTTCTCCGGCCTTTCCCTTTGGGAGAGGGCCGGAAACAAACGAGAAACTGATTATGTTCGACACCCTTTCCAAAGCAGGTAAGTACCTGGGCCAGGCCGCCAAAATGATGATTGGCGTGCCGGACTACGACAATTACGTCGAGCATATGCGCGTTAACCATCCGGACCAGACGCCCATGACCTACGAAGAATTTTTCCGCGACCGCCAGGATGCCCGCTACGGCGGCAAGGGCGGGGCGAAGTGCTGTTAACCCTCTTTCGGTAAATAGAGGCTGATCTGTTCCTGCTTGCAGCCGTAGATCGCCGCCAGCTTTTCACGGGTGCGCTTTTGCGGACGGGAGTCGAGCGCTTCCAGCTGCGACACGGCGGACTGGGTGATGCCGAGTTTTTCCGCCACCTCCTGCTGGGACATGCCGCGCAGGATACGCCACGCGGCCTGCAGGCTGACGTTCTGCCAGGTCATGATGCTGCATACTTCTCCCGGCAATTCCACGTCATCCAGATTATCGTGTTCGACTTCAATATCCTCCAGATCGTCATCGGTTTCGTCGTCAATTTCTGCCATCTGTAAGAGCATACGAAAATATTCGTGATAGGGAATAACGACGTACTGCGTTTTCCCATTATCGTCCTTGATTAGCTGTACAGCCATAGTTGGCACTCTCCTCATGCAGGTAAGTCGTTGAAGTTCTGCGCTTAACGGCCAAAACATAACAATGGTCATCGGGAGCGTCCCGAAGCGTATAGACGATGCGGTAATCGCCTACGCGAAGCCGGAAATGATTTTCTGTCGTCGATATTTTTTTGATATCGGGCCGGGGAGCCGAGCTGTCATCCAGCTCGGAGAGCTTTACCTCAATTCGACGCTGATATCGCTCGTCAATTCTGGAAAATGCCTTTTTTGCACCATTTGACCAGACAATCTTCATCCGTACCTCCACTGTACGCCCACACAAAATATAAGGAAATAATAAGGCTATTAGATAAATTCCGAATTTCTAATGGGATACTGTAGAGCGGTGAAATAACCGGAGAAAGCGGCAAAACGCGAACCGTCGAGGGCGCTCGGAAACGCCTCTGCCGGGCGACAGAGGCTTGCAGGGAGATTGCGATCAGGCGTTCAAACCGCCGTCCACGTCCAGGCCGGTACCGGAGATCTGCCCGGCCGCCGGGCTGGCAAGAAACGTGACCGCCGCCGCGACGTCTTCCGGCTGACCGTAATGACCCAAAGCAATAAGCTGACGCTGAGAGTCAGCCTGTTCCCCGTCTTCCGGGTTCATATCGCTGTTGGTGGGGCCGGGGTGCACCAGGTTAACGGTAATACCGCGCGGCCCTAAATCACGAGCCAGCCCGCGGGTGAGGGAATTCAGCGCCGATTTGGTCATCGAGTAAACGGCAATGCCCGGCTGCGCCACGCGGTTTGCCAGACAGCTTCCGATGTTGATAATGCGCCCGCCGTCGGACATGTGCACCAGCGCTTCCTGAATGGCGATCACCACGCCGCGAATATTGACGTTGATAAGGGCGTCAATGTCCGCCAGCGTCATGGACTCCAGCGGGCCGCCGCGCGCGATCCCGGCGTTGTTGACCAGAATGTCCAGCCCGCCAAGTGAACGCGCCGCATGGGTGACGGCATCCTGAATCGCCTGCGCGCTGGCGCTGTCGGCCTGCACGGCTTCGCTGTGGCGCCCCAGCGCCTTAATCTCATCGGCGACCGCCTGGGCTTTATCGGCAGATTTTTCATACGTAATAATCACATCCGCACCGGCGCGCGCCAGCGACAGGGCAATCGCACGACCCAGCCCGCGGCTGGCACCGGTAACCAGCGCCTTTTTACCTGTTAAATCGATCTGCATGATGACCTCTTTACGAGAGTGGTAAGAATCATCATTAGGTATAGCCTGTCGGGGCGATTAACGGCTGAAGGATTCCACTTTCTCAAACGCGGCGCGCAGAACGTCAGGCGTTAACGTAACAGGTAAATAGTGAATCGACTCCACCGGGCGCAGGGTGTGGGCTATGACCCGATCCAGCTCGTCGCGGTTATTGATGTCGACGTCCAGCTCGCGCAGCGTGGTCGGCAGGTTAAAACGCTGGTACGCCGCGACCAGCTGCGCCAGCACGTCGTCCTGGCCGAGCAGGGCGCTCTGCACCAGAATCCCGTAGGCTACCTTGGTGCCGTGCAGGTATTTTTCCGTCTGCGGCAGCACGGTTAAGCCGTTGTGTACCGCATGCGCCGCCGCCACGCGGGTGTAGCGCTCGCCCAGGCCGCCAACCATTCCGCCGCCGGCGATGATTGCATCGACCACGTCCCGAAACGCCTGCGTCTGTTCGCCGCGCTGCTGGTCGGCCAGCGCCTCTTCGCTGCGCGTCAGCAGCACGTCGCGGATCGCCAGCGCGCCGTTGATGCCCAGCCGCACGGTCAGCGGCAGGTTCTCCGGCTCAGGTGCCAATACCACCGCTTCGTACCACTTCGCCAGCGTATCGCCGATGCCCGCCAGCAGATACTCCGCCGGGGCGTTAAGGACGATCTGCGGCTCCACCAGCACCAGGAAGTTGGCGTCGTCGAAGATCTCAAAATGCAGCGCCTGACCGGCATCGTTGTACCAGACGGAGAGCGGGGTCCACGCCGCGCAGGTGGCGGCAATGGTGGGGATGCCCACGAACGGCACCCCTAAGCGGCGCGCCACGGCCTTGACGGTATCCATCACCGCGCCGCCGCCGACGCCAATCACCACGCTGGCGTCGCTGCCGGATTCATTCACCAGATGGGTGACGTCGCGCTCGCTGCAGTGGCCTTTAAACAGCAGGCGTTTCGCCCCTGGCGCGTTAAAGCTCTCGGGCAGGAAAGGGCGCGCGCCTTCGATAGCGCGCTCGCCGTAAATCCACACCGCGCGGGAAAGCTGTTTCGGGGTAAAGAAGTTATCCAGCCGCGCAAGGCTTCCGGGATGAGAGAAGTAGTTCGCCGGGCCAGGCACGACGCGGATATCGGTGTTGCTCATGATGGTGTCCTTTTTGCGGAAGCGCTAACCCGATGTTATGTCTGGACATCCGGATGGCTAATAATATTTCGCTTTAACTTATGCCTTTTCCGTCGTTGTCAGTCAACCGGAGCTGTGAAAAATTCGATAAATCAGAAGAGTAATGAAGGATTTACGCGGATGGTTTCCAGTCGCCTTGAGATGCGCGGTATCAGCCTGGCCTTTTCCGGCTTTCAGGCGCTGTCGCGCGTGGACTTTACCTTAACCGGCGGATCCGTACACGCGCTGACCGGCGCCAACGGCGCGGGGAAATCGACGCTGATGGCGGTGCTGTGCGGCACGCACGACCACTATGAGGGCGAGATCAGCATCAACAACCAGCCGGTGAGCATCCGCGAACCGCTTGACGCCAAACGGCTGGGGATCCATCTCGTGCAGCAGGAGGTGGACGTGGCGCTGATCCCGGGGTTAAGCATTGCTGAAAACATCATGCTCGACCAGCTGGCGCAGCCGGGGCATCGTTTCAGCTGGCGCGCGATCCGCCAGCAGGCGAGACAGGCGCTGGCGCAGCTCGACGTGACGCTGGACGTTCGCCGTTCCATCGACGGCTGTTCGCTGGCCGAAAAGCAGCAGATTTTGCTGGCACGCGCCTTGTCCCACCACTGCCGTTTTTTGATTCTTGATGAGCCCACCGCGCCGCTGGACGCGCATGAGAGCGAGCGCCTGTTTGGGGTGGTGAGACGCTTAAAGCAGCAGGGCATCGGCGTGGTGTTTATCTCTCACCGCATTCACGAGCTGAAGGCCATCTGCGACACCCTGACGGTGCTCCGCGACGGCAAGCTGATCGAGTCCGGTCCGATGGCCGATCTTAGCGGAGAAGCGATCGTCGAGAAGATGCTCGGCCACGTGCTGAGCGATATCTATCCGCCCGCGCGGCCACCGCACGGCGAAGAGACGCTCCTGCGGGTAGAAGGTCTGCACGACGACGCGCTGCTGAAAGATATCTCCCTGCACCTGCGCAAGGGCGAAATTCTTGGTATTGCCGGGCTGGCGGGGGCGGGAAAAACCGAACTCTGTAAGGCGCTGTTTGGCGCCAGCAAAAGCCGCGTGGCGCGCGGTGAGCTGAATCAACAGCCCTGGCAGCCGCGCGACCCGGCGGACTCGGTGCTGCGCGGGCTGGCGCTGGTGCCGGAAGAGCGGCGCAAAGAGGGTATTTTTATCGACGAGCCGGTAAGCATGAACCTTGCCGTGTGCGCCGATAACAGCTTCTCGCGCTGGAGCGTGTTCGGTCATCGTCAGGCGTGGCGCTGGGCGGAGGAGGTGATCGCCCGCGTCGGCGTTCGCGCCCGCGGTCCCGGGCAGGTTTTGCGACGTCTCTCCGGCGGTAACCAGCAGAAGGTGGCTATCGGCAAGTGGCTGCGCAATGACGCGAGCGTGCTGATCTTCGACGAGCCGACCAAAGGCGTGGACGTGAAGGCCAAAACCGATCTGTTCCAGCTGATTGACGGCCTGGCGCGCGAGGGCAAAGGGGTAATTTACGCCTCGGGCGAATTTGCCGAACTGGTCGGGCTGTGCGACCGCATCTGCGTGCTGTGGGACGGGCGCATCGTGGCGGAAATCGCCGGGGCCGAGGCCCGCGAAGAGACACTACTTTATTATTCAACCGGAGGAACGGCGTCGTGAGCAAGGCCCTTTCAGTGAACGCGGCGGCGTCTGGCCGCCAGCAGATTTTCGATTTTCTCTACAGGTGGGGCATGCTGTTGACCGTCGTCGCGCTGGTGGCCGTCTTTGGCCTGGCGTCGGACAGCTTCCTCGATCCGAACAACATCATCAACATTCTGCGCTCAATTGCCATCGTGACGGTGATTGCCATTGGCGTGTCGATCTCGTTGACCATCGGCGGGTTCGATCTCTCCGTCGGATCCACCGCCTCGCTGGCGAACGCGCTGGTGGTTTCACTTTTCGTCTGGCACGGCTTGGGTACCACCGAGTCGATTCTGATCACCCTCGCGCTCTGCACCCTGGTGGGGCTGTTTAACGCTTTTCTGATCGTCATCCTGCGTATTCCGGACATGCTCGCGACGCTTGCCAGCCTGTTCGTCATTCAGGGCGTGGCGATGACCTACAGCTACGGCGGGTCGATTACCGAGAACATGGTGCTGCCGAGCGGCGACATGGCGGAAGGGACCATTCCGGCGGCGTTCAGCCTGCTGGGGCAGGTGCCGACCATCGTGATCGTCATGCTGGTGGTGACCGTTCTGGCGCAGCTGGGCCTCTCGTTGACCACGCACGGGCGCCGGATGTACGCCATCGGCGGCAACCCCGAAGCCGCGCGTCTCTCCGGCATTCGCACCACGCGCTACAAGGTGGCGGCCTACGTGATTGCCTCTCTGCTGGCGGGACTGGGCGGGATTTTGCTGGCTTCGCGCATCGGTTCGTCGCAGGTTAATGCGGGCGGCGGATACCTGATGGATGCGGTGGCGGCGGCGTGGATTGGCTTCTCCCTGGCAGGCTCCGGCAAGCCGAACGCGCTGGGAACCCTGGTCGGAGCGGTCATTCTCGGCGTGCTGTCGAACGGGCTGGTGATGCTATCCGTGCCGTATTACGCCATGGACATTATAAAAGGGCTGGTGCTCGCGGTAGCGCTGGCGATTACCTACATACAAAAACGCTGACAACACAACGGGATAAAAAAATGAAAAAGATTGCACTCTCTTTGGTGGCACTTGGGTTGCTCACTGCTCTGCCAGGCTTCGCGGCTACGCCCGCGCCGCTTCCGGCTGCCATTGCGAACCATGACGGCCCGATCCGCATCGCGGTGATCCGTAACCTCGGCTCAGACGACAACACCACGCAGTTTATTGCCGGGGCAATTCAGGAAGGGAAAAAGCTCGGCTTTAAGGTCAGCACCTTTTTAAGCAACGGGGACGACGCCAAATTCCAGGACTTCGTGAACCAGGCCATCAGCCAGAAATATGACGGGATTATTCTCTCTCAGGGGCGCGATCCGTACTCCACCGCGCTGGTGAAGAAAGCGGTGGATGCCGGGATCAAAGTTTCAGTCTTTGATACGGCGGTTAACGGCGAGATCCCGGGCGTAACCGTCACCCAGCAGGACGATGCCTCCCTGACGAACCTCTCCTTCGGCCAGCTGGCGAAAGATTTCAACGGCAAGGCCAATATCGTCAAGCTGTGGGTGGCGGGCTTCCCGCCGATGGAGCGTCGTCAGGCGGCCTATAAAGAGCTGCAAAAGCAGTATCCGGACATCAAAGAGCTGGAATCTATCGGCGCCGTTTCCTCTGACGTGCAGGGCGATACCGCCAACAAGGTGGGTGCGATCCTCGCGAAATATCCGAAAGGCAAAATCGACGCCATCTGGGGCACGTGGGACGCCTTCAGCCAGGGCGCGTATAAGGCGCTGAAAGAGAACGGCCGCACCGAAATCAAGCTCTACAGCATCGACATCTCCAACCAGGATCTGCAGCTGATGCGCGAGCCGGGCAGCGCGTGGAAGGTGAGCGTGGCGGTGGATCCGAAGCTGATTGGCGCGACTAACGTGCGTCTGGTGGCGAACAAGATTGCCGGGGAAGCCACGCCTGCGACCTACGATTTCAAAGCGGCGGCCATTCCTCAGGCGCTGCTGACCGCCCAGCCGGGCCCGGTGAACGTGGCGTCGCTGGGGAAAATCATTCCGGGCTGGGGCCAGACGGAAGATTTTATCGCGCCATGGTTTGCGACGCTGGAAGCGAAAAATAAATAAAATCAGGCCGGGTGGCGTCAGGTGCGGCCTGACGCCCTCACCCCGGCCCTCTCCCGCAGGGAGAGGGGGAAAACCAACAGTACCCGTAGGCCCGGTAAGCGTAGCGCCAACGGGCGAAAGGAGTTCAAGGTGTCTCAACTACCCCCACCCGAATACAGCCGCAATATGCGGCTGATTGGCCATAGCGATCAGGGCGGTCGTCCGGACGGCGTACAGCTGATGGTGCATCGCGGTTTCGCCTATATCGGCCATATGGTGTCGCAGGGCTTTTCGATTGTCGACGTGCGCGACCCGAAGAACCCGAAAGCGGCGGGCTACGTGCCCGCGCCGCCCGGCACCTGGAACGTGCACCTGCAGGCGCATGACGATCTCCTGCTGGTCATCAATGCACGGGATCTTTTTGCCGATGCCCGCTTTGCCGACGAGAAGGTCTACTACACCCGCCAGGTGGGGGAGACCGTTAGCGACGTGCAGGACAAAGGCTGGAGCGCCGGGCTGCGCGTATTTGATATCTCCAAGCCCGACAGGCCGCGCGAAATCGGCTTTCTGTCGCTGAGCGGCATCGGCATTCACCGCATCTGGTACGTCGGCGGACGCTGGGCCTACGTTTCAGCACTCATTGACGGCTTTACCGACTACATCTTTCTGACCATCGACCTGGCGGACCCGCGCAAGCCTGAAGTGGCGGGGCGCTGGTGGCTGCCGGGGATGAACCAGGCGGAAGGGGAGAAGCCGAACTGGCCGGAAGGGAAACGCTACGCGCTGCACCACGCGATTATCGCGGGCGATACCGCCTACGGCAGCTGGCGCGACGGCGGCCTGACGCTGCTGGACGTGAAGGACCGCACCCGGCCGAAGCTGATTAGCCACCGCAACTGGAGCCCGCCGTTTGGCGGCGGGACGCACACAGCGCTGCCGCTGCCGGACCGCGATTTGCTGGTGGTGCTGGACGAAGCGGTGCTGGATAACCAGGAGGACGGCGAAAAGCTGATCTGGCTGTTTGATATCCGCGAGCCGTCGAACCCGGTCAGCATCTCGACCTTCCCGCAGCCGGATGAAACCGACTATGTGGCGAAAGGTGCGCATTTCGGCCCGCACAACCTGCACGAGAACCGCCCGGGGAGCTTTGTCAGCTCGACGCTGATTTTTGCCACCTGGCAGAACGCTGGCGTGCGGGCTTATGACATTTCCAATCCGTATCGACCGGTGGAAACGGGGGCGCTGGTGCCTGCGGCACCGGAGAAAATGATGGATACCCGCCCGAATCGCCCGCAGGTGATCCAGTCGTGTGACGTGTTTGTGGATGCACAGGGAATTATCTACAGCACTGATTATAACGGCGGGCTGTCGGTGATTGAGTATCTGGGATGAGTGCGGTTTGATGCCCTCACCCCGACCCTCTCCCACAGGGAGAGGGAGAAAATCAGAATCGTAGGCCCGGTAAGCGCAGCGCCACCGGGCACAAAGCCAGCACTCAGCTGTACTGCCGCACTCGTGCCACCAGATCTTCCGCGCTATCGATGCGGTCGGCAATGACAATCAGCGCTTTACCGAGCGTTATCGCGTGGCGCAGGCACTCGTGGCGCATCACCTCGTCCTGGATGGTGTCGATATCCGCCACGTGGGAAAGCCCGACGCTGCGGCGAATGAGCTCGGTGCCGCAGAAGCCGATGGCGTCATGCCAGACCTTTTTCAGGAACGCGGAGGCATAGCCCGGCGCGCCGAGCGCGGCGTCGCGCGTTTTCTCGTTTGCCAGCGCCTGGAAGCGTTCCGCGAAGGTGTTCCACAGCTCCTGAATATCGGTCAGGCGCTGCTCGCGCGCGGCGGCGGCATCGCGAATGCCCAGATGCCCCGGCAGCCCGCAGAAGTTCAGCAGCAGGTTGCCGATGGCGGTGCCGACGTCAAAGCCAATCGGGCCAAAGTAGCCGAACTCGGCGTCGATGGCCTTCAGGCTGCCGTCGGCCACAAAAATCGAGCCGCTGTGAATATCGCCGTGCAGGAGCGCTTCGGCGTGCGAGAAGAAGCGATGCTTCAGGGAGGCCACGGCAATTTTAAGCTGAGCGTCGTCGCGCAGGGCCGCGACGTCATTTTCCAGCTCGGCCGGATAGCTGTTGCGCTCGTGGATCTGGTACGGATCGTTGAAGAACAGATCTTCGGTGATCTCGCACATCTCCGGGTTGATGAATTTCGCCACCTGCGCTTTCTTCTCGTGCGGGTGCAGGTAGAAATCGCTGGTGTGGAACAGCGCGTGCGCGAGGTATTCGCCCAGCTGCTGTGCCGCCTGCGGGTAGTAAATGTTGTTGATCAGCTCCCCGCGCCAGATGCGATGGCTGGAGAGATCTTCCATCACCATCACCGCCAGCTCCGGGTCAAAGTGGTGGATTTTCACCGTGTGCTGCGGGCTGTGCCGGTAGTGCTCGACCAGGGTTTGCGCCTCCAGACGGGCGCGGTCCAGCGTCAGCGGCCAGGACTCGCCGACGCAGCGCACGTAGGGTAGCGCCTGCTTAACGACGATGCGGCTCACGCCCGCGCTGTCGAAAATTTTAAAGACCAGATTGAGGTTGCCGTCGCCAATCTCCTGCGCCTCTACCAGCGATGAAGGATCGTCAAGTCCGCCAAACTGCCTGGCATACTCCACGGCATCCTGAGCGGTAAAGGTACGGTATTGCGACATGGCCTGCTCCTCACGAGTTTTTAAATTAAGACATGTAGACGTCTATACATCTGGATTTCATCCTGACACAATGTGCTACAACAACGCAACAGGGAATTAACGACATGCAGACATTACAGACGACCAGCCTGCGGGTGGCGAATAATCAGCTCTTTATTCTCGACCAGCAGGCCCTCCCGCAGGAGAAACGCTGGCTGGATGCCTCGACCGTAGAGGCGCTGGTTGGGCATATCCACGCCCTGCGCGTGCGCGGCGCGCCGCTGATTGGTCTCTCTGCAAGCCTGCTGCTGGCGCTGCTGGCGGAAAACGGCAAAAACCGTGACGAGCTGGCGATTGCGCTGGAAACCCTGCGCGCGTCCCGCCCGACGGCGGTGAACCTGATGAACAATCTCGACCGCATGAAGATTGCGCTGTGGCAGGAAGAGTATGTTCCGGCGCTGGTGTCGGAGGCGCTGCGCCTGATTGATGAAGATAAACGACTCTGTGATGCCATTGCGAAAGCGGGCAGCGCGCTGGTGAAGCCCGGCAGCCGCCTGCTGACCCACTGCAACACCGGCGGACTGGCAACGGCGGGGGTCGGTACGGCGCTTGGGGTCATTGCTCGCGCGCACCAAGAAGGCAACGTGAGCAACGTCTGGGTCGATGAAACCCGCCCGCTGCTGCAGGGCGGCAGATTGACCGCGTGGGAGTTAGGCGAGCTGGGCGTGCCGTACCAGCTGATTACCGATTCCATGGTCGCCAGCCTGATGGCAAAAGGGGAAGTGGACGCCGTGTGGGTGGGCGCAGATCGTATTGCCGCCAACGGCGACGTGGCGAACAAGATCGGCACCTATTCTCTGGCGGTGCTGGCGAAATTCCACGGCATTCCGTTCTACGTGGCCGCGCCGCAAACGACCCTGGATCCGGACTGCCCGAACGGGGACGCGATCCCGATTGAGCAGCGCGCCGCCAGCGAGGTGACGGGCGTCGCCGGAAGCTTTGGCGCGGTGCAGTGGGCGCCGGAAAACGCGCAGGTTTACAACCCGGCGTTTGACGTGACCCCTGCCTCGCTGATCAGCGGCTGGGTGCTGGATACGGGCGTGGTCACGCCGGAAGCGGTGGCAAACGGGAAATTCGCCTGAGTCCGGCTATCCTTTAAGGGGTTCCCTTAAGAGGACAATATCGTGACGCTCGATCCTGAAACTGACTTAAAACTGGAGCGCGTGGTGGATGCACCGCGCGACCTGCTGTGGCTCTGCTGGACCACGCCGGAACACATCAAAAACTTCTTCATTCCTGCTCCCCATAAGGTGACCGAATGCGATCTCGATCTCCGCGTGGGCGGGCGGTTCAACACCGTGTTTGATGTTGACGGTCAGCGGATGGATAACCGGGGCGTCTTTCTGGAAATCGATCCCGGTCAAAAGCTGGTCTTTACCGACGGCTATACCGAAGGCTGGAAACCGGCCGGGAAGCCGTTTATGACGGCGATCCTGCTGCTGGAGGATGTGGGTGAGGGCAAGACCCGCTACACGGCGATTGCGCGTCATCCGACGAAAGAAATCCGCGAACAGCATGAACAGATGGGCTTCCACGAAGGGTGGGGGATTGTGCTGGATCAGCTGGTGGGGTATGTGAAAGGACTGGAGCGTTGAAGCCCGAGCGGCCTGATGTCCTCACTCCGACCCTCTCCCACAGGGAGAGGGAGCAAACGCTAAAAACGGCAGCTATAGCTGCCGTTTTGCTTTTACCTATGCGAGGCGTGGATACGCATCCGCGATCGCATCGCCCGTAAACTGCGCCACCCAGCCTTCCGGATTGTCGAAAATACGAATGGCGGTAAAATTCGGCTCTGAGCCCATATCAAACCAGTGCGGCGTGCCCGCGGGAACGGAAATCAGGTCGTTTTTCTCGCACAGCACCTGATACACCTCATCATCAATGTGCAGGCAGAACAGCCCCGCGCCTTCCACGAAAAAGCGCACTTCGTCTTCGCCGTGGGTATGTTCGTTCAGGAACTTCGCGCGCAGCGCCTCTTTCTGCGGGTTGTCGGCGCGGAGGCTAATCACATCCCAGCTCTGATAGCCTTTCTCCGCCACCAGCTTGTCGATCGCATGCTGATACGCCGCGATCACGGCTTCGGGCGCGGGATCGTGTCCTAAATCGCGATCCGCAGCCCAGCGTTCAAACCGCACGCCTTTGGCGTTGAGCTGCTGGGCTATCTCGGTGGCGTCGGTGCTGTACCACTGGTGTTGACTGGCGTCTTTATCGGAATAAATGGTCAATGCGCTCATGAAGGGATCTGCTCCGGATTAATCTCGTCAAACTGGTGGACCTGATGGTGATGGCTTGCGCCGTCATCATCACCGCGAATCAGCTGCAGGGTGCGAAAACCTGCCTGTTCAGCCGCGTCCAGCTCCTGATGAATATCGGACAGGAACAGGATCTGCGACGGGGCGATGCCCGTTTGTGTCGCAATGTTCTGATAGGACTGCACCTCGCGCTTGGCGCCGATGTGGGTATCAAAATAGCCGCTGAACAGATGAGTAATATCACCTTCGTCGCTGTAGCCAAATAACAGTTTCTGCGCGGCGACGGAGCCAGAGGAATAAACATAGAGATCAATCCCTTGCGCTTTCCACTTTTCCAGCGCAGGCAGTACGTCCGGGTAGAGGTGGCCCGTGAAGTCGCCGTTCACGTAGCCGTCATGCCAGATGATCCCCTGCAGGGCTTTTAGCGCCGTGGATTTGCGGTCTTCATCCATAAAGGCAAACAGCGCGTCGATGAGTTCGCCGACGCTGGCGTGTGGATTACCGATTTCATCACGCAGGTTGTCCAGAATGGATTTGACCGGATCGGCGTACTGCTGGGCGGTCACGAAGGCCGCCAGCCGCTCACGCGCGTAGGGGAACAAAACATCATGGACAAAACGAATATCGCTGGTGGTCCCTTCAATATCCGTCACAATCGCGCGAATCATACTCTCTCCAGTTGTCGTAAACGCATTTCGCATTCAAATAGGAATTCTAGTCCTTCCAGATGACGGCGGGCCTCGGCCACGTCGCGTCCCCAGCAGGTTAAGCCATGACCGCGCAGAAGAAAACCATAATTAAGCGGGCGCTCCTGCGCGTAATGGGCGATTCGGGAGGCGAGGGCGTCGATATCCTGGTCGTTATCAAAGACCGGGATAGCCACCGTATCCAGATGCGTGGTCTGCCCGGTGAGGGATTTTTGCATCTCAAAACCGCTGATGTTGAGCTCGGCTTCTTTGACCAGACGCGACAGTACCGTGGCGTTGACGGTATGAACGTGCAGGACGGCGTTGGCTTCCGGGAACAGGCGATAAATCAGCGTGTGAAGACCGGTTTCCGCCGACGGCCTGCGGCCAGACGGCGCGCGGTTGGTGGCAATTTCAACCTGCAGAAAGTCCGCCGTTGTCAGGCTGCCTTTGTCTTTGCCGGATTCGCTGAGCCAGCAGAGGTGTTCGTCCTGACGCACCGACATGTTGCCGCCGGTGGCTGGCGCCCAGCCTTTGGCGCCAATCCAGCGGCAGGCGTCGACAAGATGTGTGAGTTGCAGGTTTTCTGTCATTTCCTTTTACCCTCGCGGCTAGGAATATTTATATGGTTTAGACGTCTAAGCGTCTTGATTGCCAAAGACTAACATCGTGTTATAGTGGCAGCAACATAAGTATTACAAGCAGGCACGACACGATGAGCAATAACGCATTGATTCCGCAGAGTAAACTTCCCAATCTCGGTACTACCATCTTTACGCAGATGAGCGCTCTGGCGCAGCAGCACAACGCCATTAACCTTTCTCAGGGCTTCCCGGATTTCGATTGCCCTACCTATTTGCAGGAGCGTCTGGCGTACCACGTGGCGCAGGGGGCGAATCAGTATGCGCCGATGACGGGCGTGCAGGCGCTGCGGGAAGCCATTGCGGATAAAACGGCGGAGCTGTACGACCATAAGCCCGATGCGAACACCGACATTACGGTGACGGCAGGGGCGACCGAAGCGCTGTATGCGGCCATCACCGCGCTGGTGCGTGCGGGCGATGAAGTTATCTGCTTTGACCCGAGCTACGACAGCTATGCGCCTGCGGTTGAACTCTCCGGCGGCGTAGTGAAACGCGTGGCGCTTCAGCCGCCGCACTTTCGCCCTGACTGGCAGGCGTTTGCCGCGCTGCTGAGCGACAAAACCCGCCTGGTGATCCTGAATACCCCGCACAACCCGTCGGCAACGGTGTGGCAGAAAGCCGATTTCGCCGCGCTGTGGCAGGCGATTGCAGAACGTGAAATTTACGTGCTCAGCGATGAAGTTTACGAGCACATCTGCTTTGCAGAAGAGGGACACGCCAGCGTGCTGGCCCATCCGCAGCTTCGCGAGCGCGCAATCGCTGTCTCGTCATTCGGTAAGACTTACCATATGACCGGCTGGAAAGTGGGCTACTGCGTCGCACCGGCCGCCATTAGCGCCGAGCTGCGCAAGGTGCACCAGTACCTGACCTTTGCCGTGAACACGCCGGCTCAGCTGGCGCTGGCGGATATGCTGCGCGCTGAACCCGGGCATTATCGCGCGCTGCCGCGTTTCTACCGTGAACGTCGGGATCTGTTTGTGGCGGCGCTAAGCAAAAGCCGTCTGGAGATTTTGCCCTCAGAAGGGACCTATTTTCTGCTCGCCGACTACAGCGCGATATCGGATCTGGACGACGTGAGCTTCTGCCAGTGGCTGACGAAAGAGGTGGGCGTGGCCGCTATTCCGCTGTCGGTATTTTGCGCCGATCCCTTCCCGCATAAGCTGATCCGTCTTTGCTTTGCGAAGCAGGAATCGACGCTGCTGGCGGCGGCAGAGCGTCTGAACACGCTCTGATTATTTCACCGTCCAGGCTTCTGAGTAACGACGGTCTGCAAACAGCTCCAGCAGACCGTTGATTTGCTTGAGGCGCAAGACTTCATCGCCGTCCATACCCAGTTCCCTGCTTATTCTCTCGTCATTCCAGCCAAGCTGCACCAGCTCGCGAACGATCTCCGACATGGCGTTAATCTGGTGTCGACCCCGCGCCCGGTTGTGACGAATCGTGGCGGCCATACGGTTATGTTTATCCTGCCGATCCCGACGCAGGCAGGTGATGGGGAGATAGCCCTTGAGCTGACGCTTCAGCGCCGCCCGATTTTTACCAATTTCATGGCGATGAAAACCATCCACAATTTCGTAGTGGTGCGGTTCGCTTTCAGTCACAACGATAGGTTGGGTGAATCCATCGAGCTCCAGTGACTGACTTAGCAGCCGTTTTTCTGGTGGCGCAACGTTATTGGGGTTGTAGTCGTTAGCGGTAATAGCGTCCTGTCTTATCCAGAGGACGCAGTCTATAGGTTGCTCACGAAATGGACTGTGTTTATGGATCGCTTCACGAAAGGCATTTATGGCGTTAATGCGCTCCTCTTCGGAAAGTGACTGAAGGTACGTTTCCATCTCGGTGATTAGTCTTTGTTGCATAATATGCCCCACTCCTTGCGTTTCGCCTTCACTCTTTCGCTGTAGCGCTGATAATGTTTGGGTTTGTTTGGGCTGAACGATAGCGCCCTGCACCAGTAGTCGTTATTCAGGAGAACCTTGCAAATACGGCGCCATGAGGGAATGTCTTTGGCTCCGATATCACCGTCCTGCGTATCGGGAATATCCTTTATGCCTCTCTTCTAATACCAGTGCAGATAAATGGCGATTTTATTGCGGTAATGCTCAGCCGTATGTTGCGGCATGCTGTCGAGGAGCAACATGGCATATTCGCGCCAGCACAGGTGTTCGGGTTTCAGAATTTTTCGGTGACCATAAAAATGGTTATCGTGTCCGGCGTACATCCCCCCGCTGCGCGCACCGCTCACGCGCTCACACATGGCCGCCCAGCGATCGGGCTCAACAACGTGGTAGAGCCATAATCCCTGACGCTGTTCAGGACCAAAGGGTTCACAAATCCGCATGTAGCGTAGCGGCACGCCAGCCTGAAACATCAGGTCATAGAGTGGGTTATAGCAACACCCTGATTTGGCGAACCAGGTCCATATATCGGCGGTTTTCCAGTCGTAGAGAGGGTAGATATACCAGGCATGTCCTCCCGGTGCGACGGTTGTCCAGGGTTTATCGTCGGCAAACCGCTGTTTACGCGCCGACGCGATAGCCAGAAAACGGTTGTAAGACTCATCGGCGCGGATGCCAATCAGTATCGCCGCCGGGCGATTGCAGGAGAACCAGTCGGAGAAACTGCGGACAAAGGTTTCAAACGTCATGCCTGGCTGGTAGAAGGAAAAAAAAGCGGGATCGGTAATCGCATCGTCAGGAGGCTGGCGGACCCATCGGGTGCCGGGTTCCCAGCATTGCCATTTCGGCTGGAATTGTGACAGTGAATTTTGCGTTGTCAGGGGAAGCGCGACCCACCAGAAATGATCGATGACATCGCTGTACAACTCGCGCATATGTTCCACATGGGTAATGGTATGGGAAAACTGCGCTTCCCAGTCGATAAAGAGCACATCTATTTTGATTTTCATCAGTCGCGCCTGTTGGGCAACCAGATGCAGCATAATGGTGGAGTCTTTACCTCCTGAAAAAGAAACACAGGTTTTGGGAAAGTTTTCGAGCGTCCATTTTATTCGCTCCCGAGCAGCGGTAAGAACATCCTGATTTAAAGAGTATTTATAAAGTGACATGCTTATTCTCATCCTGAGGGATAAATACCTGACTGTAGCGTCAATGCTAATGAGAGGATTATATCAGTTAATTTTAATTAGATATGCTACGGTAATGATATCTCTTCAATAAAACTCGCGAATGCCGAGCTATTGAGCGCGGAACGGTTGTACATCATGTAAATATCAATGCTTGGGAATTGAATGTCAGTTTCCACTTTTCGCAGGTTGAGGGCTGGGCCATATTGTTCGAAGGCCGGCGCAGGTACTAATCCTATGAGATCGGACGAACCGATCGCCGACAGAAGGGATATAAAAGAGTCGCTACGATAGACGATATTTCTTTTGGTTAACAGGCTTTCGGCCTTTTCCTGATAGTCTTTGAAGCTGTTCTCATCGTTCAGGTAGGCGGTGAAGTTTTCATTCAGGATCTCTTCACGCGTGGGATTTTCACTGAGACGGGGATGGCCCTCACGACAAACGAGGACGAAAGGAAGTTTATGGTAGAGGCTACAGGCGACAGAATGATTGTTAGAAGAAGAAAATGAAAATATCAGGTCGGCTCTTCTGTAGGCTAAGAGATCTTCTGCTGAATCAGACGAAAGAAAAACATCATGTAATTCAATTGAATAGTTATGGTTTTCCATCAGCAATTTTATAGGGTCAAGCGTTGCTTTCATACTCATAAAATGCGGGCAATAAATGACAAAGTTCTTCTTCAACCCGCTGCTGTGCATGATATTGATAGTCTGCTCCAGCTGGTTCAGGTTCTGTTCCAGATGATGATGCAGATTGACGCCGACGGTCGTGGGCGTGATCCCTTTACCGGAACGGATAAACAGAGGATCGTTGAGTTGCCCTCTCAGACGCTGCAGTGACTGGCTCACGGCAGAGGGTGTGATATACAGCGTCTCGGCGGCTTTACTGATACTAAGGTGCTGGTAAATGCACTCGAAAATGACTAACAGATTAAGATCGAATTTTTTAAGGTCATAGAGGTTTGCCATGTTTCGTCCTGAGGGTGCTGCGTTTGCTGTGGTTATCATATAACTGGTAACAATAGTTTGAGGCTAACTATTTATAATTCTTTCGGTTAATTCTCTTAGTTTTAAATTAAAAACATCTTAATATATCACGGTGGCAGATTATTGAAATAGTGCTTCGAAGGCGATTGAGATAACTTTATTGTAGAAAAGGGAGTGATCATTTTAAATGACAATTGCCATTTATATATCGCGATAGTTTTATAATAAAAATAAATCTATAACGCTCCGGAATGATGTTCGACGCAACCTATCACAGCCATAGGCAGGAATGCCTCTTTTATGGATTGCTCAATCCCTGCGCGGGTGGTGTAATCAAAAGGCTGTTACCGCCTTGATATAAAGGGTTGTAGAGCGCAACGCAACGCCAGTTTCGGCTGGCACTGAATGTACCTGCGGGGAATTCAGGTATCAGGGCCGCCCGTTGAGGCGGCCTTTTTACTTTTAGGCTTTCCTGTAAAAGGTTCACCTTGTTGTCTTGTCGACGTTGTAAGGTTTGGCTGATTGATTTGATAAAGCATACGCATTAGCCCCGATGAATAAAGTTGGTTACCTTACATCTCAACGAAAACACGGAGGAAGTACAGATGTCTTTGATTAACACCAAAATTAAACCTTTCAAAAACCAGGCGTTCAAAAACGGTGAGTTCATCGAAGTTACCGAGAAAGATACCGAAGGCCGCTGGAGCGTCTTCTTCTTCTATCCGGCTGACTTTACCTTCGTTTGCCCGACTGAACTGGGTGACGTGGCAGACCATTACGACGAACTGCAGAAGCTGGGCGTAGACGTTTACTCTGTCTCTACCGATACCCACTTCACCCACAAAGCATGGCACAGCAGCTCTGAAACCATCGCGAAAATCAAATACGCGATGATCGGCGACCCGACTGGCGCCCTGACCCGTAACTTCGACAACATGCGTGAAGATGAAGGCCTGGCTGACCGCGCCACCTTCGTTGTTGACCCGCAGGGCATTATCCAGGCTATCGAAGTTACCGCTGAAGGTATCGGCCGTGATGCTTCTGACCTGCTGCGTAAAGTGAAAGCTGCTCAGTACGTGGCTTCTCACCCTGGCGAAGTATGCCCGGCGAAATGGAAAGAAGGCGAAGCGACGCTGGCTCCATCCCTGGACCTGGTTGGCAAGATCTAAGTCTGTAAAGCCTGGCGGCGCTGCGCTTGCACAGGCCTACAGTATCGTAGGCCGGGTAAACGAAGTGCCACCCGGCAATCAATGGGCGCACCCGCGCCCATTTCATTCCAGCACCATGATGCAAGTTGCATTCAGGCCGCCCGTATAAGGCAGCTTGCATGATGACGTCTTAAGAGAGGGAAGAACAATGCTCGACACTAACATGAAAACCCAGCTCAAGGCCTACCTTGAGAAACTGACCAAACCCGTTGAGCTGATTGCCACGCTGGACGACAGCGCCAAATCGGCAGAGATCAAGGAACTGCTGGCGGAAATCGCCGAGCTGTCGCCGAAAGTGACCTTCAAAGAAGACAACGCGCTGCCGGTCCGTAAGCCCTCTTTCCTGATTATCAACCCAGGCTCCGACCAGGGACCGCGCTTTGCCGGCTCGCCGCTGGGTCACGAATTTACCTCACTGGTGCTGGCGCTGCTGTGGACCGGTGGTCATCCGTCAAAAGAAGCGCAGGCGCTGCTGGAGCAGATCCGCGATATCGACGGTGATTTCGAATTTGAAACCTATTACTCGCTCTCCTGCCACAACTGCCCGGACGTGGTGCAGGCGCTGAACCTGATGTCGGTCCTGAACCCGCGCATCAAGCACACGGCGATTGACGGCGGTACCTTCCAGAATGAAATCACCGAACGCAACGTGATGGGCGTTCCGGCGGTCTACATGAACGGCAAAGAGTTCGGCCAGGGCCGTATGACGCTGACCGAAATCGTAGCCAAAGTGGATACCGGTGCTGAAAAACGTGCGGCGGAAGAGCTGAACAAACGCGATGCTTACGACGTGCTGATCGTCGGTTCCGGTCCTGCGGGCGCGGCGGCAGCGGTGTACTCCGCGCGTAAAGGTATTCGTACCGGCCTGATGGGTGAACGCTTTGGCGGCCAGGTGCTCGATACCGTGGACATCGAAAACTACATTTCCGTGCCGAAGACCGAAGGTCAGAAGCTGGCAGGGGCGCTGAAGGCGCACGTCAGCGACTATGACGTAGACGTGATCGACAGCCAGAGCGCCAGCAAGCTGGTTCCGGCCGCGGCCGAGGGTGGTTTACACCAGATTGAAACCGCGTCCGGCGCGGTGCTGAAAGCGCGCAGCATTATCATTGCCACCGGCGCGAAATGGCGCAACATGAACGTTCCGGGCGAAGATCAGTACCGTACCAAAGGCGTGACCTACTGTCCGCACTGTGATGGCCCGCTGTTTAAAGGTAAACGCGTGGCGGTGATCGGCGGCGGTAACTCGGGCGTGGAAGCGGCTATCGACCTGGCGGGGATTGTTGAGCACGTTACCCTTCTGGAGTTCGCTCCAGAGATGAAGGCCGACCAGGTACTGCAGGATAAAGTTCGCAGCCTGAAAAACGTCGACATCGTACTGAACGCGCAGACCACGGAAGTGAAGGGCGACGGCAGCAAAGTGACCGGCCTGGAATATCGCGACCGCGTGAGCGGCGACGTGCACAGCGTTCAGCTGTCAGGGATCTTCGTGCAGATTGGTCTGCTGCCAAATACCACCTGGCTGGAAGGCGCGATTGAGCGCAACCGCATGGGCGAAATCATCATCGATGCGAAATGTGAAACCAGCGTGAAAGGCGTGTTTGCGGCGGGCGACTGCACCACCGTGCCGTACAAACAGATCATTATCGCCACGGGCGAAGGGGCGAAGGCGTCTCTGAGTTCCTTTGACTACCTGATTCGCACCAAAACCGCATAACAGAAGAAAGTAAGGCTACACCTGCAATAGCGAGAGGCCACCGAAAGGTGGCCTCTTTTTTTATCTTACGACCATCACCGGTATATGGGTGTGGCGGATCACGCTGGAGGCGTTAGATCCCAGCAGATGCGTGGTAATGGAAGGGTTGCGCGAACCGATGACCACCACGTCTGCTTTCAGCTCGTTCGCCAGTTCGTTTACCGCATCGCGTACGCTGCCGAATCTGACGTGCGTTTTGATGCGCGAAGGGTCGATGCTGAAGTGGCTGACCATGGTTTGCAGGCGAGTTTCCGCTTCATGCTGCAAATGCTCCTCGAAGCGACGCACGTCGGCGGCAAAGCGGTGCAGGCTCAGGCTGGCGGAGCCCGGCAGTACGTGTAAAAGATGGATAACACCGTCCTGCTGCGCCAGGAACTCCGCATGGCGAACGGCCTTGTCGCTCAGCTCCATCTCAAAAACATCAACCGGCATAATGATTCTCTGATACATACCCGTTTCTCCTTGTTTATAAACGCTGAACTCATTCAACCATAAAAAATAAATGGTTTCTGTAAGCGCCCCGTCAGTTTTCTTATCTCGCCAGGATAAATCTCAAAAGGCCCATATTCCGGGGCAGACCTTGAGCGGTAGCTACCCTTATACACTTACCTGGAACCTTTCGGAGGTCGCATGAAAGCACTTACGTATCACGGTCCGCACCATGTTCGCGTCGAGAATGTCCCCGATCCCATTATCGAGCAGCCCGACGATATCATTTTGCGCGTCACGGCCACGGCTATCTGCGGCTCCGATTTGCATCTCTATCGCGGAAAGATCCCGAAGGTGCAGCACGGCGACATTTTTGGCCATGAGTTTATGGGGGAAATCGTCGAGTGCGGCGCAGAGGTAAAGAATTTGCAAAAAGGCGATCGCGTGGTGATCCCCTTTGTCATTGCCTGCGGAGACTGTTTCTTCTGCCGTCTGCAGCAATACGCGGCCTGTGAGAATACCAATGTCGGGCAGGGCGCCGCGCTGAACAAAAAGCAAATTCCCGCGCCGGCCGCGCTGTTTGGCTACAGCCATCTCTACGGCGGCGTGCCGGGGGGACAGGCGGAATATGTCCGCGTGCCAAAAGGCAACGTCGGGCCGTTTAAGGTCCCGCAACTCCTTTCCGATGATAAGGCGCTGTTCCTGTCCGATATTTTGCCCACGGCCTGGCAGGCGGCAAAAAATGCGCAGATTGAAAAAGGCTCAAGCGTTGCGGTTTTCGGCGCCGGGCCGGTGGGGCTACTGACTATTGCCTGCGCGCGGCTGTTAGGGGCTGAACAGATCTTTGTTATCGATCACCACCCGTACCGTTTGCGATTTGCCGAGGCGCGTTACGGCGCAATTCCCATCAACTTTGATGATGATAACGACGCAGCGGAAAAAATCATCGAACAGACCGCAGGCCAGCGCGGCGTTGACGCCGTGATTGATGCGGTAGGGTTCGAAGCGAAAGGCAGCACCACCGAAACGATCCTCAGCAATCTTAAAATTGAAGGTAGCAGCGGCAAAGCGCTGCGGCAGTGCATTGCTGCCGTTCGACGCGGTGGGGTGGTCAGCGTACCCGGCGTGTACGCCGGGTTTATTCATGGCTTCCTGTTTGGCGATGCCTTCGATAAGGGGCTGACGTTTAAGATGGGCCAGACCCACGTCCATGCCTGGCTGGGCGAGCTGCTGCCGCTGATCGAAAAGGGGCTGCTTACGCCGGAAGAGATCGTGACCCATTATCTTCCCCTTGCTGATGCGGAACGCGCCTATAAGGTGTTCGAAAAACGGGAGGAGGAGTGCCGGAAGGTGATTCTGGTTCCTGGCGCAGAAACGCCCGAGGCCGCAGAGCAGAAAGTTAAGGGCCTGGTGAATGCTTTCCCCGGTGGGGTTGCATGAATACTCGCCTAGCTGTGGCGTTCAAGGTAAAGCACGGCCAAGACGATAATCGCCGCAATAATCAGAAAAATAAGTGTGATAGCCAGTATCTCACTCATGACCGTCCCCACGGCACCAAAACAGATTAAGCGTGGATTAAGGGCTTTTTGCGCGATATAAGAAAATGGGGTGAATTTACGGAAAGAGGATGCGGCTGCATCCTCTGTGCAAAGCGGGTGGGCGCTTGGTCAGAAGTGGTTAACGCAGGTAATCGCCCGCGGCTTCTGGCTGGTAGAGCAACGCCAGCACTTCAAGATGGGCAGAGGCGCCGCCCGGCAATTCCCAGTGGATGGTATCGCCCGTGCGCAGGCCCAGCAGTGCGGCCCCCACAGGCGCAAGAACAGAAAGCTGTGCGCTGCTGTCGGTCATCTGAGCCGGGTAAACCAGCGTGCGGGTCAGCTCTTCACCGGTGGTCAGGTTGCGGAATTTTACCTGGCTGTTCATGGTGACCACGTCATGCGGCATCGTCTCAGGCGTGCACATCTGCGCCCGGTCGAGCTCCTCATTCAGGGCGTCGGCCACGGGAAGTGAGGCAAACTCTGCTTTTTCCAGCAGCCTGTCGATACGTTCTGCGTCGAGCTCATTGATGATAATTGTAGGTCTGGACATTTTTACTCCATGTCGTTAATGCTGCGTGTAACGCAGAAACCAATCCAAAAGAAAACCCTCGCCGTCTGGCAGCGAGGGTTTAACTCTCCCGATGATACTGGCTGAAGGCGCAAGTTTGAAGTGATGAAGGTCACATTCATGGTCCATATGAATTTTCGCTGAAATTTATTCAGTCTTCATTCCGGACGGAATACGTTACGCTGAGAGTCCTGAACCCGGGCGTTGCGCGAAGTGCAATTCGCGTCAGCCCACCAACGAGAGAGAATTATGTACTTCTACCAACCGTCTCAGGGTCACGGCCTGCCGCACGATCCGCTGAACGCCATTATTGGTCCACGTCCGATCGGCTGGATCTCGTCATGCGATAAGGCCGGTCAGCTGAATCTCGCACCGTACAGCTTCTTTAACTGCTTTAACTATCGCCCGCCGATCATCGGCTTTTCCAGCAACGGCTGGAAGGACAGCGTGCGTAATATTAACGAAACAAAAGAGTTTGTCTGGAACCTGGCGACGCGCGATCTCGCGCAGGCGATGAACCAAACCTCTGCCATGCTTCCTCACGATCGGGATGAATTTAGCTTTGCCGGACTCACGCCGGCGGCGAGCCAGCTGGTTAACGCGCCCCGCGTCGCGGAAAGCCCGGTTAACTTTGAGTGCCGCCTGTCGCAGTGCATTCAGCTTACCGGTGCCGACGGCACACCGGTCGATACGTGGCTGGTGCTGGGGGAGGTGGTCGGTATCCATATTGCCGAAACGCTGCTGGAAGAGGGGATATACCAGACGGCTAAAGCGCAGCCCATCCTGCGTGCGGGTGGGCCGACGGCGTACTATGGCATCAGTGACGAAAACCGGTTTGACATGGTGCGCCCGGGCGCGGATCAGTAACCGGCTTTATCAATCACGAACTGTTTTCCGCAGTTACCCGGATGTGGCTGCGGTGCAAATGACGCCGGAGAAAGCGGGTTGTTAATGGTGTCCGCCTTAAGCGAAATCTGCATCTCGGTCAGATACGCCGGATTGCCGTTGCAGGTCAGCTTGATCGCTTTGATGTTCTCCTTGCCCCAGCTTTTGGCAACGGCACTGTCAAAGTCGCTGCGATTGATGGTTTTCCCATAATTCTCGGCGAGGAATTTACCGACCGCGCTGTTTTTAACTTCCTGATTCATCCGCACCATCGTGCCGAAATAGGCATCCGGATCGAAACCAAAGCAGACGCCATGTTTGGCATATTCATAACGTTCCAGGCAGGAATTACCGCCCGCACCCGGCATGACATCGTTGAGCTTAGCGGCAGCAGAAAGCGAGAGTCCGGTTTCGGCGGCATCGCATTTGCGGCTGGCCTTCACTTCCGGCATGTTCGGAATCGGGCGCGTGGCGCAGCCAAAACGCATCCATCGACGTTCATCCACGCCGCGTGCGGCAATAGATTTTGGCAGGCCAGGCCATAGACCGTGGACGGTCAGAAAATCGGCTTTATTATCGCGCTCTTTTTGCAGGCGACATTCGTCAGGTTCATTGCGGTTGCGCTCGACCATGCTCTGGCAAAACCCGGTTTGCCAGGACAGAGCCAGCACATAGCGATCGAAATCGCCATACTGTGTTGCCTTCAGCGGTTCCGCTTGCGCGGAGAAGAGACAGAGAGAAAGCGCCATTGCGCCAGACGGGATGACGATATCCTTCCTGAACATATGATTTCCTGATCGAATGAGCACGATTTATTTCTGGAAGTTATTAAAGCACAAAAAGCGCCCGCAGGCGCTTTTTGGATATCCATAATTTAGCTTAGGCCGCGCCGGGTACCAGCACTTCCGTGGCGATAATCACGATAATCAGACCAACTATAACGGGCACTGAAGTGCGTTTGACGACTTCGAATGGCGAGATTTTCGCCATCCCGGCAACGGCGACGACCACACCTGACACCGGCGAAATGGTCCGGCCGAGGTTTGACGCCTGCAGCATGGGAATGGAGAGGTAGGCTGGGTTAATACCGGAAGAGTGAGCCAGTTTCGGGATCATCTCAACGAAAGCGTAGAAAGGCGCATTACCGGAACCGGTGGTCATCGCCGCCAGCATGGTGAGCACCACCAGAACCAGCATCAGGATAATACTGGCCGAGCCGAACGAGGTGGCGATAGAAATCAGGCTCTGGATAAAGCCGATCGTGCTCAGACCCTGGGCAAAAACGCCCGCTGCAACCAGCAGGATCACCACGCCAGCGAAGGCATCCGCCATACCGCGATACGCCACTTCCAGACCCGAGAAGACTTTTTGAGTGTTAAAACCGCGCACAAACTCCAACACGGCGGCCAGCAGCATACAGATGACCAGAATGGTGATGATGTGCAGCTGTGGACCCCATTTGCCGTCAAAAATCAGCACTCCGACGATCGGGGTGAACGGCAGAATGGCATAGAACGCGGGAGCGGTCGTGGTGATTTCACTCACGTCCATCATTTCATGGTTGATGTTTTCTTTCTTATCGAGATAGCGCTGCCAGAAGAAATGTGCGATCCCCATGCCCACGATGGCAACGATCGAGATCGGTAACGTGGTTTTAAAGGCGAAGTCGATGAGTGACATCTCCGCCGCCTTTGCCGCAAGCACAACGTCGCCGGAGGTCGGGGAGAGAATAATCGCTGCCGGAGACGCGCAAATTGCCGCGGCCGCGCCACGGCTGATACCGACGTTCACCATGACCGGGAACAGCGTCGCCATGAGCAGTACGCCAAGTCCGGTAGCTGACGAAACGGCCAGCGACATGAGGCAGGCGAGGAAATAGGCGGCGACCATTAGCAGATACGGCGAGTTAATGTATTGCAGGGGTTTAGAGGCAAGCTTAACGACCATGTCGTTGGCGCCGATGTGGGTCATGTAGGCTGCAAAACCGCACAGCATCATGATCATCATACCCAGATCGCCGCCGCGGCTCATGAGCAATATTTTAATATATTCAACAATATCTGTAGCAGTGTAACCGGTGCTGGTCGCGCTGGCAGGTAACACCTGGTGCCCCATTATTGCGCTGATAATCAGCAGCGTTAGACCGCCGACAAATAATACGCCCGTGGCCGAGTAGCCTTTAATGATGTAGCGTGCGACGCCGACAATGACGACGACTCCAATAAGGAGTTCGAATAACGTAAGCATGATTTCCCCTGTATCTCTGCTGCTATGGAGCACAAAAAATCAATAAAAAAAGAAGGATGAAAATGTGCCGAATAATTGGCCTGTTCTTGCTGATTAAAATCAATAAACAGACGACTAGAGAACCGAACAACCGTGTTTTGCCATGGCCCGTACATTTATGTCATGTGGCCCTTGACCGTCAGAAATAGCGCAACATGTCCCATTAATGATAACAAATTGTTAATCTTTTGTGTGGTTTTGCATATTGCTGATTAACAAAGAGTAATGTGAGAAGTCACACCCCTTGTGGGTTTATTTGCACGTATCCCTTGCTTTCTTTAAGAATATTCCCGGAAAGAGCCCGAATAATTAGGAATAACGCCGATGTCGTTAAGCCTTGATTCAACTATTTTATGGTAAACTTTGCCTCGAATACTAAGAATGGTAATTGCATTGTGATCGTACGTAATACATTTTTCTCTATTTTGTTGTTTATTTTTGGGCAGTTAACGTTTTCTTCTGTTGCACAGGCAGAAGGCAACGCGACGGATAAAGGCTGGTTCTCAACCTTTACGGATAATGTTTCCCAGACATGGACGGCACCTGAACATTATGATCTCTATGTCCCGGCAATAACGTGGCATGCGCGTTTTGCTTATGACAAAGAGAAAACCGATAAATACAACGAGCGTCCGTGGGGCGCGGGTTTTGGCCAGTCGCGCTGGGATGAAAAGGGAAACTGGCATGGCATCTATCTGATGGCCTTCAAAGACTCGTTTAATAAATGGGAGCCGATTGGGGGATATGGTTGGGAGAAAACCTGGCGTCCGCTAGCGGACGAGAACTTCCACGTCGGTTTGGGCTATACCGCCGGGGTCACTGCACGTGACAACTGGAACTATATTCCGATCCCGGTCCTACTGCCTTTGGCCTCTATTGGCTATGGTCCCGCAACGTTCCAGATGACCTACATCCCGGGTACGTACAACAACGGTAACGTTTACTTCGCCTGGATGCGTTTTCAGTTTTAACTGACAAAACGTTACATGCTGGTGATAAAACGCGCAGTTGTTGATTCATAAGCGATAAAAATCTGTCAGTGAAAATTAACGCGACTTTAGTCACTTTTTATCAAAGATCCGCTGGACAAAAGGTCCCACAATTGATGTACTGATAACCGACACAGCATTTGTGTCGTTTTTTAATGTAAAGGTAATTTTGATGTCTAAGATTAAAGGTAACGTTAAGTGGTTTAATGAGTCCAAAGGATTCGGTTTCATTACTCCTGAAGATGGCAGCAAAGACGTGTTCGTACACTTCTCTGCAATCCAGTCTAATGGTTTCAAAACTCTGGCTGAAGGTCAGCGTGTAGAGTTCGAAATCACTAACGGTGCCAAAGGCCCTTCTGCTGCTAACGTAATCGCTCTGTAATTCAGACGCGTCAGCAAGAATTTCAAAACCCGCTCACTGAGCGGGTTTTTTTCGTTTTGAATCAGCCAAGCAGATACATTTTCAGGAAGCTGGCTACGATCAGCACGCTCACCAACACCATTCCTGCGCTCATCAGACTCTGTTTCATTCTGTCACCCTCGTTCAGTATTGCATTTAGAGTGACAGAGAATAATTAAGCCAACATTAACGGTTCGGCTGTTAATGCGCGCTTGCGGAAGAAAATAGCCAAAATGCGATCCCCGTCATCGCAAACGAGCCGAACATATTGATCGCCATATTCATCAGCGCCCAGCCAATGCGGCCTTCCTGAAAGAGAAAAACCGTTTCCGCAGAAAAGGTTGAGAAGGTGGTCAAACCGCCGCAGAATCCGGTGGTAATCAATACCTTCCACATTGGGTCAATGTGCGTCATTCGGTTAAACCAGGCCAGCCCCATGCCGATGATAAAGGCACCAATCAGGTTAGCGGCCAGCGTCCCCATGGGAATCGCCTGATGCAGGGGGTTAAACCGCATACTCAGAAACCATCGCGCAACGCTACCCGTTCCCCCACCAATAAAAACGGCTAAAAGTAGTTGTAACACGCTAAATACCTGCTATTTGATGTGTAAGAGTAGCGAGTTTAACGCCGTTTATGATGAGGGGACAAATATGTATGTAGCGGTAGGGCAGTTTGCCGTCACGCCTGACTGGCATCAGAATGCGAGAACATGCGTCGAACTGATGATGCAGGCCCGGCAGAAAGGCGCGTCGCTGTTGGTTCTCCCCGAGGCGCTGCTGGCCAGGGACGATAATGACCCGGATTTATCCGTGAAGTCCGCGCAGCCGCTGGATGGCGAATTCTTACAGCAATTACTCGCCCAAAGCGCGGGCAATACGATGACGACGATCTTAACGATCCATGTTCCCTCCAAGCCGGGTCGCGCGGTGAATACGCTCGTGACGATTCGTGACGGGGCCATCGTCGCACGTTACGCCAAGCTTCATCTCTATGATGCGTTCAGCATCCAGGAGTCGCGTCGCGTTGACCCCGGAGACGAGCTCCCTCCGCTGCTGGAGATTGACGGATTTAAGATCGGGCTGATGACGTGCTATGACCTGCGTTTTCCCGAGCTGGCGCTGCATCTGGCGCTGCAGGGGGCGAACGTGCTGGTACTCCCTGCCGCGTGGGTCAGAGGGCCGTTAAAAGAGCACCACTGGGCAACGCTGCTTGCGGCGCGCGCGCTGGATACAACCTGCTATGTCGTTGCCGCAGGAGAATGTGGCACGAAAAACATCGGGCAAAGCAGGGTGGTTGATCCGCTGGGGGTGACGATCGCCGCCGCCGCTGAAGCCCCGTATTTGTTGGTGGCGGAGATAAACTTAGAGAGAATTGCGCTTGCGCGTCAGCAATTACCCGTTCTTCGCAATCGTCGGTTTGCGCCACCGCAATTATTGTGATGTTTTTTTCAACAATGCTTGATTCACCTTGTTACAGATTGCTATTGTGTGCACGCGCTAAATGACCGTTAATACAGTCAGGTTTTGGCGCTGAATGCAGCCTGTTTTAAGTAAAGAAGGTATCTATGGGTGAGATTAGTATTACCAAACTGCTGGTGGTTGCCGCACTGGTCGTCCTGCTGTTTGGTACCAAGAAGTTACGCACGCTGGGTGGTGATCTGGGCGCGTCTATCAAAGGCTTCAAGAAAGCGATGAGCGATGATGATGCAGCGGCGAAGAAAAGCGCCGAGGATGCCGTCCCGGCAGACAAGCTTTCTCACAAAGAGTGACAGCAACGCCTGAGGGCTTGCGAAAAAAAACCGGCTCATGAGGCCGGTTTTTTTGTATTACTGTAAATGAATATTACAGCATTATTTAACTTCTTCGCCTTTAGCCTGCATATCGGCATGGTATGAGGAGCGAACGAATGGGCCGCAGGCAGCATGGGTGAAGCCCATCGCCATCGCTTCGGCTTTCATTTCATCGAATTCGTCCGGGCTCACGTAGCGCTGTACCGGCAGGTGGTGACGGCTTGGCTGCAGATACTGTCCGAGGGTCAACATGGTCACACCGTGGCGGCGAAGATCGCGCATCACCTCGATGATTTCATCATTGGTTTCACCCAGACCCACCATCAGACCAGACTTGGTCGGAATATGCGGATGCGCTTCTTTGAAACGCTCCAGCAGCTTCAGGGACCAGTTGTAGTCAGCGCCCGGACGGACCTGACGGTAAAGACGCGGCACGTTCTCCAGGTTGTGGTTAAACACATCTGGCGGCGTTGCGGTCAGGATATCCAGCGCACGGTCCATACGGCCGCGGAAGTCAGGCACCAGCGTCTCGATTTTGATGTTAGGGCTTTTCTCTCGAATGGCCGTAATGCAGTCGGCGAAGTGCTGAGCACCACCGTCACGCAGGTCGTCACGGTCAACGGACGTGATAACCACATAACGCAGCGCCATGTCGGCGATGGTCTGCGCCAGTTTCTGGGGTTCGTTAGCATCAGGCGCGACTGGACGGCCATGAGCAACATCGCAGAACGGGCAGCGGCGGGTACAGATAGCACCCAGAATCATAAACGTCGCGGTACCATGATTGAAACATTCAGCAAGGTTCGGGCAAGAGGCTTCTTCACAGACGGAGTGAAGGCCATTCTTGCGCATCGCCGCTTTGATCCCCTGGATACGCGAAGAGTCGGCCGGAAGTTTGATTTTCATCCATTCCGGTTTTCTTAACAGCGCCTCGCGCTCTGTAGCCACGTTTTTAACCGGGATAAGGGCCATTTTATCGGCATCGCGGTATTTAACACCGCGTTCCATCACAATGGGTTTACTCATAGCGTGCGTGTTCCAGTTGCGAATATCGAAGGAAAGCGTTTCAATTCAAGGGAATGTTGTATTTATCAACTATTTTTGAACGAACGACAGGCAGTATATCATTGAAACGGTCGTTAAAGCAGCCTGCCAGATCGCCAATTTGTAAAATAGTTGTTGTTTTGTGCCTTTTGCCCTGCGGGTTGCAGGGACTTGTGCTGGCTAAACCTGTCAGAAGGCCTGACGGATAATGCGGATGACGTTTTCCAGGACCGGGTCGCGCAAACTCAGCTTGTTATAATGCAGTGAAATCTCGATAGATTCCGCATTAAGCTGACTGAGCGGGATGCTTTCCAGCGGCCAGCATTTTTGTAGCAGACTGTACAGGCGTGATGGCATAACGCACAGCATGTCGCTGCTGCCGATCAGGGATGCGGTGGTAAACATATTGTAACTGCTGAAGCTGATCTGACGTTCCGGGAAAATTTCATCAATACGCTGACGAAGTGCGTGATTAGATTGCCCTTCGGTCATGAAAGATGAGTGATCGTAGTTGCGCAGGTTTTCGATGGTTAACGGCTCGCTAAGAGCAGGATGCTGCTGGCGGCAAACCAGTACCAGGTTATCCGCATAAAGCACATTTTGCCCCAGCGCTCTGGCACTGAAGCTGCCGCTTTCAATAATCAGGTCCGTCTGGAACTGGGCAAGCTGAATGTCTGGTTCATTGAGAGGCACGTTACGAAGCAGGAGCTGCGGAGCATGTTCTTTCACGGCCTGGAAGATCGCCGGCATCACCAGCACCCCTACAGAAGGGGAACAGCCGATGGTGATGGTTCGCTGCTTATCATAGCTTCCGGTTAAATCCAGCGCGCCCAGAATCGACTCCAGCCCCTGACTGATGTACTCATGGAGATGCGTGGCGTAAGCCGTTGGCGTTACCCCCTGGCCCTTGCGGATAAATAATGGGTCAGGAAATATAGCGCGAAGCTTTTGGATTGACTGGCTTATTGCTGATGGCGTGAGATTAAGAATTTTCGCAGCGTTAACGATACCCTTATGGACATATACCGCCTCAAAAATAGTCAGTAAATTGAGATCAATATTACGTAAAGTCCGAAAAATTTGTGGCTTGTCTTCGCCACCGGGTTCATTCAGTCGTTTGGCTGGTAAATTATTATACTCCACGCTTTCACTCCGTATACATTCACAATATGAATGATAGTTGAATTTATTTATTATGCTTGTAGAGATTCGTAAAGTGTTGGTTTTGTTTCACTTGTTTATCAAAAACAAACAGTTGAGTGATTTTTGCTCACGTTACTTATGCCGTGTTTGCCGTGCTTGCTGGAGGCTAAATAATATGTAGCGGTAATATTCGGGCGCTTCGAAAATATAGAATCTGTGGATTATTGTAAAGCGCAAAAACGGTAAATAAACAGTGGCCCGCCAAATTATCGAGCCATGTTGTATGATGTATTAAGCAGGGATATATTCGTATGGGGGATTGTTAAGTAGCGCTAACATCTGCTTTAAAAGCACGGGACGAATAGTTTCTGGCGTAGCGGTTTCAACCCACTGGCGTACCTGCGTCATTTCCATGCCGGCATAGCCGCAGGGGTTAATGCGTTGGAAAGGCGCGAGGTCCATATTAATATTCAAGGCCAGGCCATGGAATGAGCAGCCTTTACGAATACGCAGCCCCAGGGAGCAGATCTTCATTTCCCCAACGTAAACGCCTGGCGCATCGGCGCGTGGATGCGCGTCAATACCATATTCCGCCAGAGTGTTGACGACAGTTTGTTCCAGTAAGGTAACCAGTTCACGTACGCCAAGCTTTCTGCGTTTCAGATTGAGCAGGACGTACATCACCTGCTGTCCGGGCCCATGATAAGTGACCTGACCGCCGCGATCGCTCTGAATAACCGGGATATCTCCCGTCATTAACAAATGCTCTGCTTTACCCGCCTGGCCCTGCGTAAATACCGGCAGGTGTTCGACCAGCCAGATCTCATCCGGGGTGCTGTCATCGCGTGAATCGGTGAAGTCATGCATGGCCTGGGAGACAGGCTCATAAGGTTGCAGGCCGAGGTGACGGACCAGAATTTTATCCTGATACAAAACTGCGTCTCCGAAGACGAGGGACAAAAGGTGTGGGGGAGTATATCACAGCGGGGAGAGGGGTTACCCGGCAAACCGGGTAACCGCAAAGGGACTACAGCACCATACGAACAATTTCGATATTGCCGAGCTCTTCGTACAGCGTTTCAACCTGCTCAATGTGTGTCGCAGTGATGGTAATAGAGACAGAGTGGTAGTTGCCCTTGCTGCTTGGTTTTACTGACGGAGAGTAGTCACCCGGCGCATGGCGCTGTACCACTTCAACCACCTGATCAACCAGCTCAGGTTTCGCCAGACCCATTACTTTGTAGGTAAATGAGGTAGGGAATTCAAGCAGTTCGTTAAGTTTGGTTTTCATGTCAGCTCCGGCGTAACGTCAAAAAATAATAACTCCCACGTCAGATGGGAGTTATCAGGATACTTAGTATATGGGGATCAAAATCACACTTTCAAGTGTTCAATTTTTAACCAAACCAGTGGTGGAACATCAATTTAATGTAATCAATGATTTTGCCGAAGAAATTGCCTTCAGGAATTTCTTGCAGGACAACCAGCGGACGCTGATCGATCGTTTTTCCATCCAGCTGGAAGTTGATCGTGCCCACAACCTGGTTTTTCTGCAGCGGGGCATGCAGCTCGGTGCTGTTCAGCACGTAGCTGGCTTTCAGATCCTTCATGCGACCGCGTGGAATGGTCAGGTAGAGGTCTTTATCAACGCCGAGTGAAGCACGGTCGTTGTCGCCGAACCAGACGGGTTCAGACGCAAACTCTTTGCCTGCTTTCAGTGGATTCACGGTTTCGAAGAAGCGGAAGCCCCAGGTCAGCAGTTTCTTGCTTTCTGTTTCACGACCTTTAAAGGTGCGGCCGCCCATCACGGCAGAGATCAGACGCATCTGACCTTCAGTGGCAGAGGCCACCAGGTTGTAGCCCGCTTTGTCGGTGTGGCCAGTTTTGATGCCGTCAACGTTCAGGCTGTTATCCCACAGCAGGCCGTTACGGTTGGTCTGACGAATACCGTTGAAGGTGAACTCTTTCTCTTTATAGATAGAGTATTCGTTAGGTACATCGCGGATCAGCGCCTGACCAATCAGGGCCATATCACGTGCGGAGCTGTACTGACCGTCTGCGTCCAGGCCGTGTACGGTCTGGAAATGGCTGTTTTTCAGACCCAGCGCGGTAACGTAGCTGTTCATCAGGCCCACAAAGGCATCCTGGCTACCGGCGGCGAAATCGGCCATCGCCACGCAGGCATCGTTACCAGACTGCAGGTTGATACCGCGAATCAGCTGGGAAACAGGAACCTGCATACCCGGCTTCAGGAACATCAGAGAGGAACCTTTGAAAACAGGGTTCCCGGTTGCCCACGCATCGTTACCGATGGTGACCAGATCCGATTCTTTGAATTTACCTGCCTTCATCGCCTGGCCGATAACGTAGCTGGTCATCATTTTGGTCAGGCTGGCCGGGTCACGGCGGGCATCGGCATTCTGTTCTGCCAGTACTTTGCCAGAGTTGTAATCGATCAGGATGTAGGATTCCGCGTCGATTTGCGGAACGCCAGGGATCATGGTCTTGATATTCAGGTCATCGGCGTGAGCTGCAGAGAGCGCAGCAGCGCAAAGGGCCGTGGTCAGCGCCATGCGCTGCACAAAACGAGCAGAAAAAGTGGTCTTCATGGTCAGAACTACGACATCCGTGATGGAATTAAAAAAAGTGCCTTACTATAGCAAATGCTATTCAGGCAGGCATCCGACTTTAAGCATGAGTTTGTGAATGTGTTTTACACTAACTGACAATTCGGATACCGCCGGTTAATTATTTCGCAACAGCGATAAATGACTGAAGTTGAGCTTCATTCTGCAGACGCTGCTGCAGGGATGCGGCCTGCGATTTGCTGGCAAACGGCCCCATCTGAATGCGCCAGACCGCGCCGTTCTGCTCAACGCGTCCCGGTACGCCAAACTGCTGGCTCAGACGCTGTTGGTACTGCTTGGCCCGGGCCTGATCGCTCACTGCGCCTACCTGAACCACATAGTTGCCGCTGGCCGCTGCTGGAGCCGCCACCGCCGCACTTTGCGTGGCCGCTGGCGCCGTTACGGGAGCCGGCTGGGTCGCTGGCGCAGCAACGGGAGCAGGGGCCGGAGTCGGCTCACTGCCTTCCAGCACGCCCGAGGCTAAGGTCGTCGGTGCGCCAAGAAAGCCGCTACTCTTTACCGGCGCGCCGGTAGAATCCTCGCTTTGCAGCGTGTCATTGCTGATCGGGCGAATTTCTCCCCCCGGCTGAGCTGGCTCTGCCGGAGACGAGACGCTTCCCATTCCGCCGTCAAGATTTGGGCGGTCAGGAAGGGCATAGGTCTGTTTTGCCACCGTCGTACACGCGGTACCCGGCCCGGAGAGCGAACCATCCTGTGCGACGATAATCGGATCAATACGGACTTTGGTGTTGTTCGAGGTGTTCAGGCGATCGGCAGACGCGCGCGACAGGGAAATCACCCGGTCATTCCCGTAAGGTCCACGGTCGTTGATCCGCACGACGATCATACGGCCATTCGCCAGGTTGGTGATACGGGCGTAGCTCGGGATCGGCAGCGTCGGGTGTGCCGCCGTCAGCTGCATTGGGTCGAACGCTTCCCCGGAAGCCGTCAGGTTACTTCCTGGCTCGGCATCATAAATGGCGGCAAAGCCCGCCTGACTGAAACGGGAAGGATCCTGAACAATTTTATAGCTTTTGCCATCGCGCTCGTAATCCTGATTGGCACTGGCATTCAGCGGTTCATAAACGGGATCGGCACCGCTGATTTCAACGATCGGGCCATTACATACCGCAGGCTGCGGCGGCGCGACGGTTGCCTGTTGCTGACCATCATCACTTGTGCAGGCCGCAAGTAAACTTGCCGCGATGCAGATCCCCAGCCACTGCTTACGCATTCCGATCCCCTTATTTTTATACGCTTTTTGACAACATTTTTCTGTGGGTATGGATCGACATCACGATACCAAACCCGGCCATCAACACGATCAGTGCCGAGCCTCCGTAACTCACCAGCGGCAGCGGTACGCCTACCACCGGCAGAATACCACTCACCATACCAATATTTACGAAGACATAAACGAATAAAATCAGCATCAACCCGCCGGCCATGACGCGACCAAAGGTGGTTTGCGCGCGCGCTGCAATCCACAATCCCCGCATGATCAGCAGGACGTACAGCGCCAGCAATATTAAGATGCCAACCAGCCCCAGCTCTTCCGCCAGTACCGCAAAGATAAAGTCGGTGTGGCGTTCCGGTAAAAACTCCAGCTGCGACTGCGTGCCGTGCAGCCAGCCTTTACCGCGCAGGCCGCCGGAGCCAATCGCAATCTTGGACTGAATAATATGATAGCCCGCGCCCAGCGGATCGGTTTCCGGATCGAGCAGCATCATGACGCGCTGGCGCTGGTAATCATGCATCAGGAAGAACCACAGGATAGGAATGAAAGCCGCAATCAGCACCACCGCGATACCAATCAGGCGCCAGCTCAGTCCTGACAGGAAAAGGACAAACAGGCCGGAGAGGGCAATAAGGATTGAGGTCCCCAGGTCAGGCTGTGCCGCAACCAGCAGCGTCGGCAGGAAAATCAGCACCAGCGCGATGGCGGTATTTTTCAGCGACGGCGGACAGACGTCGCGGTTGATAAAGCGTGCCACCATCAATGGAACGGCGATTTTGGCAATTTCCGAGGGCTGGAAGCGGACAACGCCCAGATCCAGCCAGCGCTGCGCCCCTTTTGAAATGGCGCCAAACGCATCTACCGCAACCAGCAAAATAATACAAAAGATGTAAAGATAGGGTGCCCAGCCTTCGTAGACGCGCGGCGGGATTTGCGCCATCACTACCATGATGATCAGACCCATGGCGATCTGGCCGATTTTGCGCTCCATCATGCCGATGTCCTGGCCGCTGGCGCTCCAGATAACCAGGGCGCTGTACACCAGTAGAGCCAGCAGGATCAGCAGCATGGCTGGGTCGATGTGGATTTTATCCCACAGCGATTTTTTATTTGGATTATCCGTCATGATTATTGGTCCTCCGCCGCAGCGGCGGCCGGGTTTTCAGCCGGCAGTTCGGTGTTGTTATCACCCAGCATAATGTGGTCAAGAATCTGGCGCATGATGGTCCCTACTGCTGGCCCGGCACCGCCGTTCTCCAGAATCATCGCCACCGCGACCTGCGGGTTATCATAAGGGGCAAACGCCGTCATCAGCTTATGGTCACGCAGACGTTCAGCAATGCGGTGCGCGTTATAGGTTTCATTGGCCTTAAGACCAAACACCTGCGCAGTACCGGACTTCGCCGCCACTTTGTACGGCGTCCCGGCGAAATACTTGTGTGCGGTACCGTTCGGGCGGTTTGCCACGCCGTACATACCGTCTTTCGCAATTTCCCAGAAGCCTGAATGTATGTCACCCACCGGGGCTTCATGCGGCTGGTTCCACGGCACTTTTTTGCCGTCTTCAACCGTACTCTGCAGCAGATGCGGCACTTTCACCACGCCGTCATTGATGAGGATCATCATGGCTTTGTTCATCTGAAGCGGCGTTGCCGTCCAGTAGCCCTGACCGATACCCACCGGAATGGTGTCGCCCTGATACCACGGTTTTTTAAAGCGCTTCAGCTTCCATTCGCGCGTAGGCATGTTGCCGGAGCGTTCTTCTGCAAGGTCAACTCCGGTATAGTGTCCGTAGCCGAATTTGCTCATCCATTCTGACAGGCGGTCGATCCCCATGTCATACGCCACCTGATAGAAGAAGGTATCCGCAGACTCCTCCAGCGATTTGGTGACGTTCAGATGACCGTGGCCCCATTTTTTCCAGTCACGATAGCGCTTATCTGAGCCAGGTAGCTGCCACCAGCCTGGGTCAAACAGGCTGGTATTACGGTTGATGACGCCGGCACTCAGCGCAGAAACCGCGACGTACGGTTTAACCGTTGATGCCGGCGGGTAAACCCCTTGCGTTGCACGGTTCACCAGCGGCGTGTTCGGATCGTTCAGCAGACCGGAATAGTCTTTACTGGATATGCCGTCAACGAAGAGGTTCGGGTCATAGCTAGGCATGGAGACCATCGCCAGGATGCCGCCGGTACGAGGATCGGTGACCACAACGGCTGCACGACTGCCCGCTAGCAGGGTTTCAATATACTGCTGAAGCTTGAGGTCGAGCGTCAGATAGACGTCATGCCCCGCCTGAGGCGGCACTTCTTTCAGCTGGCGGATCACGCGGCCACGGTTGTTAACCTCAACCTCTTCATAGCCGGTTTGCCCGTGCAGAACGTCTTCGTAGTAACGTTCGATCCCCAGCTTACCGATATCGTGCGTTGCGGCGTAGTTGGCCAGCTTGCCGTCTTTATCAAGGCGGTCGACGTCTTTGTCGTTAATCTTGGAAACGTAGCCAATTACATGCGTCAGCGCGGAGCCGTAGGGATAGTAGCGACGCTTATATCCCTTCACTTCCACGCCGGGGAAACGGTACTGATTCACCGCAAAGCGGGCCACCTGGACTTCCGTAAGATTGGTTTTAACCGGAATCGAGGTGAAGCGGTGAGAGCGGGCGCGCTCTTTTTTGAAGGCCGCGATATCGTCATCGTTAAGGTCGACAACGCTTTTCAGCGCTTCCAGCGTATCCTGAACATTATCGACTTTTTCCGGCATCATCTCGATTTGATAGATGGTGCGGTTCAACGCCAGCGGTGTGCCGTTACGATCGTAAATAATGCCGCGGCTGGGTGCGATAGGCACCAGCTTAATACGGTTTTCGTTTGAACGCGTCTGGTAGTCGGTAAAGCGGACAATTTGCAGATTATAAAGGTTGGCGATCAGCACGCCGGTAAGCAGCAAAATCCCGGTAAAGGCGACCAGCGCCCGGCGCACAAACAGCGCGGACTCAGCCGTATAGTCGCGAAAAGAATTCTGTAGTTTCATCCGCTGCTTAATCTACCCTGGTCAGTCATTACTCGCGGTGATAGGGGTGGTTGGTAGTAATGCTCCACGCGCGATACAGGCTTTCAGCCACCAGTACCCGAACGAGCGGGTGGGGAAGCGTCAGCGCGGAGAGGGACCAACTTTGTTCAGCCGCCGCTTTGCAGGCAGGGGATAACCCTTCTGGCCCGCCAATCAACAGACTGACGTCACGGCCATCCTGCTTCCAGCGCTCCAGTTCTTGCGCCAGCTGCGGCGTATCCCAGGGTTTACCTGGAATATCGAGGGTGACGATGCGGTTCTTGCCTGCGGCAGCCAGCATCAGTTCGCCCTCTTTATCGAGAATACGTTTGATATCAGCGTTCTTGCCGCGCTTACCGGCGGGAATTTCCACCAGCTCGAACGGCATGTCTTTTGGAAAACGACGCAGATATTCAGTAAAACCGGTTTGTACCCAGTCCGGCATTTTGGTGCCGACGGCGACCAGCTGCAACTTCACGCATTAACCCCAGAGTTTTTCCAGCTCATACAGGCGACGGCTCTCGTCCTGCATGACGTGGACAATCACATCGCCGAGGTCGACTACTACCCAGTCAGCCGTCGCTTCACCTTCAACGCCCAGCGGCAACAGCCCTGCTGCACGCGATTCCTGAACCACGTGATCGGCAATTGAAACAACATGACGCGTCGATGTACCGGTGCAGATGATCATGCAGTCGGTAATACTGGATTTACCCTTAACGTCGATAGCGATGATGTCCTGACCTTTCAGGTCATCAATTTTGTCAATAACAAAATCCTGGAGTGCTTTACCCTGCAAGTTTTCCCCCTGGGGTGAATGAGATTGTAAAACTTTGAATTCGTAGCCAGACAGTATACCTGAACTCACGCCTGCGTCGGGACAAATGTCTTCGGTCGGGCTTCAGAAGGCCAGTATCATCCCACCCTCCGCCTGAGATTGCATCGCCATTTTTGTAAAACAATTTCTGTAAAGCAATTATCGGCGGGAAAGTCTGGCAGCGGAGAATAACAGTATGGCTTACCCTGTCAAGGCAGGATAAACAATAAGCCCCTTTTTATGCCCTCCGGCTATTCATCTGCGCTTTTCTGATACAAACCGTGCGCATGGATATAGGCTAACACCGGTGCGGGGAGCAGATCGTCACAGGCTAAACCCTGCTGTAAACGCTCACGAATGAGGGTCGCAGAGATATCGAACCACGGCGTTTCCGCAAGATAGATCTTCCCGGCAGGCTGATTGTGAAGATCTTCAACATTATCGGTGAGATGGTCTTCCAGCCACTGCTGGTACTGCGCTTCGCGCATGGTCAGCGGATAGCCGGGGCGGCGGCAGACGAGCAGGTGGCTGTTCTCCAGGATGGTTTCATACTGATGCCACGTAGGGAAATTCAGCAGAGAATCCTGGCCGATGATAAAGGCAAGCGGCTGGTCTGGTCCTTGTTCGGCGCGCCACTCCTGAAGCGTCTGAGACGTCCAGGAGGGCGTGTCGCGACGCAGCTCACGCTCGTCAAGTCGGAAGAGCGGTTTATCTGCGATGGCAAGGGCAAGCATCTCTTTTCGCTGCTCGCTAGTCGCCTCGGGCTGTGGACGATGGGGCGGGACATTGTTGGGCATGATGGTGACGCGCTGAAGTCCGATCAGATTCGCCAGAATTTCAACCGGCTTCAGATGCCCGTAATGTACCGGGTCGAAGGTGCCGCCATATAAGGCCTGTAAAGAATGCATGCTATCCATCAATAAAAACGTCTGCCAGCGCCTTGTGGCAGAGCAGCAGGGAAAGGCTTTCCAGCTCCGCCCAGAGCGACTGGCCGTAATCTTGTTTTAACGTGAGCTCAGCGCGCATCAGAAGCTGCACAGCCTGACGAAGCTGTTCATGACTCAGGCGGTTGACGGCCTCGGTGGTCAAAGCCCGGCGATTTTGCCACACGCGGTGTTTATCAAACAGCGAACGCAGCGGCGTATGGGCAGACTGACGCTTGAGCGTAATCAGCAGCAGCAATTCGCGCTGCAGCGTACGCAGCAAAATAACCGGTTCGCTCCCTTCGAGACGCAGCTGTTGCAGAATATGCAGGGCGCGTTTGCTTTTCGCCGACAGCAGCGCGTCCACCCAGTGGAACGGCGTGAAGTGCGCCGCGTCGTTAACGGCCTGCTCGACGCGCGGCAAGGTCAGCTTGCCATCCGGCCAGAGCAGGGAGAGTCTGTCCAGCGCCTGCGCCAGGGCCAGCAGGTTACCTTCATAGCAGTAGCAGAGCAGTTGGTTCGCCGCATCATCCAGCTGAAGGTTGTTCTGCTTCGCTCTCGCTGCCACCCATTTGGGCAGATGCGCCTGTTCAGGCGTCTGACAGGTCACCTGCACCGCGTGGGCAGCGAGTTGGGTGAACCACGCCGCATTTTCCTGCGCTTTGGTGAGCTTGTTGCCGCGCACAATCAGCAGCAGATCGCTGTGAAGCAGGCTGACCAGCGTGGCCAGCTGTTCATTGATGGCCGCGTTAGGGCCGTTTTCCGGCAGCAGGATCTGAATAGTCTGGCGCGACGCAAAAAGGCTCATCGCCTGACAGAGTGAGAAGAGGGCATTCCAGTCGGTGTTGTTATCCAGCTGGACGGTGTGGTGCTCATCGAAGCCCTGAGAGGCGGCCTCATGCCGCACGGCATCCAGGCTTTCCTGAAGTAATAAGGGATCGTTTCCAAGAAGCAGATACGCCGCGCGCAGCCCTTCTTTGAGCTGCGCGCGGAGTTGTTCAGGATACAGCCTGATCATCATTTGCCCAGAGAGTTAGCAGCAGGAAGCGTGCCGGCAACGGGTTTTTCAACAATGTCAGAGCCTTGTCTGGTAGACGCTGCAATACCTGGCAGTTTACGGATCAGCTGTTCCGCCGCCTTGTCGTACATTTCGTTGATGATAATCTGCTGTTCGGCATCTTTTGCCAGCGCCGTCTGCGGGTTATCGAAGAACGAACGGTACACTTTCGTGCTGATCGGATAGATGTCTTTACCCGGGATCAGGACCGCTGCGTTGACCGTCATAACCATCTGGTATTCTGCGGTACGACCATCCTGGAAGATAGATGCCGTATCTTTGCCGAGAGTCATCCCCAGAACACGCAGAGATGGAATGTCCTGGCGCAGCGTTTGTTTCTCAACAAGCTCAACGCCGTTCAGACGCAGCTGATTACGAATTGCCCGGCTGAGTGGACCATTCGGATCGGATGAGTCGAAAATCATCGTTTTCATCTCAGCAGGCACCGCCGTGGTATTGCGCAGGTGCCAGCCACAGCCGGCGGTGACAAGCACCGCCAGTGATAAGAGTATTGTTGCCAGTTGTCGCACGTTTCCTCCCGCGCTTAGCCAACGACCAGATTGAGCAGTTTACCCGGTACGTAGATCACTTTACGTACAGTAACGCCCTCAAGATATTTTGCGACCAGAGGTTCCTGGCCCGCGCGCTCGCGAACCTGTTCTTCGGTTGCATCGACCGCCACGGTAATTTTACCGCGGACTTTGCCGTTTACCTGGACCACAACCAGCGTCGTGTTTTCTACCATCGCTGATTCGTCAGCCTGCGGCCACGGCGCGTTGTCGATATCGCCTTCGCCTTTCAGCTCCTGCCACAGGGTGAAGCTGACGTGCGGAGTGAACGGGTTCAGCATGCGAACAACAGCAAGCAGCGCTTCACGCATTAAGGCACGATCCTGCTCGCCGTCCTGCGGAGCCTTCGCCAGCTTGTTCATCAGTTCCATAATAGCCGCAATTGCGGTATTGAAGGTCTGACGACGACCAATATCATCGGTCACTTTCGCAATCGTTTTATGAACATCGCGACGCAGCGCCTGCTGATCTTCAGTCAGTGCGGCGGCGTTCAGCGCCGGGGCATCGCCCAGTGCAGTGTGTTCGTAAACCAGTTTCCAGACGCGTTTCAGGAAGCGGTTCGCCCCTTCCACGCCGGACTCCTGCCATTCCAGGGTCATGTCCGCCGGAGAGGCAAACATCATGAACAGACGCACGGTATCCGCACCGTAACGCTCAACCATCACCTGTGGATCGATACCGTTGTTTTTCGACTTGGACATCTTGCTCATGCCGGTGTAGACCAGTTCATGACCTTCGGCGTCTTTCGCCTTAACAATACGGCCCTTCTCGTCACGCTCGACGATCGCATCAACCGGTGAAACCCAGTTACGCTCGCCGTTGGCACCAACATAATAGAACGCATCTGCCAGCACCATGCCCTGACACAGCAGCTGTTTTGCTGGTTCGTCAGAGTTCACCATGCCTGCATCGCGCATCAGTTTGTGGAAGAAGCGGAAGTAGAGCAGGTGCATGATGGCGTGTTCGATGCCGCCGATATAGATATCAACCGGCAGCCAGTAGTTTGCCGCATCGGAATCGAGCATACCGTCCTGATACTGCGGGCAGGTGTAGCGCGCATAGTACCAGGATGACTCCATAAAGGTGTCAAAGGTGTCGGTTTCACGCAGCGCAGGCTGTCCGTTAACGGTGGTTTTTGCCCACTCAGGATCGGCTTTAATCGGGCTGGTGATACCGTCCATGACCACGTCTTCCGGCAGGATCACCGGGAGCTGATCTTCTGGCGTTGGCATCACGGTGCCATCTTCCAGCGTCACCATCGGGATTGGCGCACCCCAGTAACGCTGACGGGACACGCCCCAGTCGCGCAGACGGAAGTTAACTTTACGTTCGCCCACGCCCAGAGAGGCCAGCTTATCGGCGATGGCGTTGAAGCCCTCTTCGAAGCTCAGACCGCTAAATTCACCGGAGTTGAACAGGGTGCCTTTTTCAGTCAGGGCGTGTTCAGACAGGTCTGGTTCTGAACCGTCAGCCGCCAGGATGACAGGCTTGATGGTCAGGCCATATTTGGTGGCAAATTCGTAGTCGCGCTGGTCGTGACCCGGAACAGCCATCACGGCGCCAGTGCCGTACTCCATCAGAACGAAGTTGGCGGCCCAGACAGGGATTGCTTCGCCTGTCAGTGGGTGAATGGCTTTAAAGCCGGTATCAACCCCTTTTTTCTCCATCGTCGCCATGTCGGCTTCGGCCACTTTGGTGTTGCGGCACTCATCGATGAATGACGCCAGCTCCGGATTGTTTTCCGCCGCTTTCTGCGCCAGCGGATGACCTGCGGCTACGGCCAGGTAGGTCGCGCCCATGAAGGTGTCCGGACGGGTGGTGTAGACAGTCAGAGTCTGGTCGTAGTTCTCAACGTTGAAGGTAATCTCCACGCCTTCAGAACGGCCGATCCAGTTGCGCTGCATGGTCTTAACGGTATCTGGCCAGTGATCCAGGTTATCCAGATCGTTCAGCAGCTCATCAGCGTAAGCGGTGATTTTGATAAACCACTGTGGGATCTCTTTACGCTCAACTTTGGTGTCACAGCGCCAGCAGCAGCCGTCGATAACCTGTTCGTTCGCGAGAACGGTCTGGTCATTTGGACACCAGTTAACGGCAGAGGTCTTCTTATACACCAGGCCTTTTTTGTACAGCTCGGTGAAGAACTTCTGCTCCCAACGATAGTATTCCGGGGTACAGGTTGCCAGCTCGCGGCTCCAGTCATAGCCAAAGCCCAGCATTTTGAGCTGGTTTTTCATGTACGCGATGTTGTCGTACGTCCACGGCGCCGGAGCGGTGTTGTTTTTGACCGCCGCGCCTTCCGCAGGCAGACCGAACGCATCCCAGCCGATAGGCTGCAGAACGTTTTTACCCAGCATGCGCTGGTAGCGTGCAATCACATCGCCGATGGTGTAGTTACGCACATGGCCCATGTGTAGTCGACCAGAAGGATAGGGAAGCATCGACAGGCAGTAATACTTCTCTTTGCTCTCGTCTTCGGTTACTTCAAAGGTGCGCTTCTCGTCCCAGTGTTGCTGGACTTTTGATTCTATCTCTTCCGGGCGGTATTGCTCTTGCATGGCAGCCAGTGGTCCTGTTTTCAATACAGCTACAAATGTAGCCAATGGATGTGGTAATTCAGATCCGCATAGCATAGCCCAAACGCCCGCGTCAAAACAGCCTTTCGCACAAATGCGCTTTGCAGGAATTTACCGGGTCTGTGCTTCACCTGACAAAGCGGCGATGAAATAAGGTCTATTATTAGAAATAGTTACTTACCCGGGAGGCAAAATGATGAACAAGGTTGCTCAATTTTACCGCGAACTGGTGGCGACACTGACGGAACGGCTGCGTAACGGCGAGCGAGATATCGATGCGCTGGTGGAGCAGGCGCGTGCCCGCGTGACGAAAACGGGTGAGTTAACGCGAACCGAAGTGGAAGAGGTGACGCGCGCCGTGCGTCGCGATCTGGAAGAGTTCGCGCGCAGCTACCAGGAGAGTCAGGAGGAGGTCACGGACAGCGTTTTTATGCGGGTGATTAAAGAGAGCCTGTGGCAAGAGCTGGCCGACATCACGGATAAAACGCAGCTGGAGTGGCGCGAGGTCTTTCAGGATTTGAACCATCACGGTGTTTATCACAGTGGAGAGGTGGTCGGCTTGGGAAATCTGGTGTGCGAGAATTGCCACCATCATATTGCGGTCTATACGCCGGACGTGCTGCCGCTGTGTCCGAAATGCGGCCACGATCAGTTCCAGCGTCGGCCGTTTGAGCCCTAAGTAAAGCGCAGGTTTGCGCCCTCTCCCTGTGGGAGAGGGCCGGGGTGAGGGCATCAGGCCGCACTACGCACTATAGTAAGCCAGCCTCTCCGCCAGCAAATCCACAAACGCCTCCCGGTCAATATCCACCATCACCGTAGTATTCGGCTTATTTCCCGTCAGCGAGTAGTAGTCCACCACCGTCATGCCCTGGGTGTATTTCCCCTGCGTTTCGACGCCAACCCATCTGTGAACAGTAGTAAACATCTCCGGTTTTAACAGCCAGGCAATGGTGCACGGATCGTGCAGCGGCGCGCCGTGGAAGCCCCACTTCTCGGCTTTGTGATACTCCATAAAGAAGTCGAGCAGCTCAGCCACGGTTGTCGCGACCGGATTACCCACGGCACGGAAGCGCTCAATGTCGTCTGCCATAATCTGTGCGCGATGGGTCACGTCCAGCCCTGCCATCACAATCGGTAAGCCAGACTGGAAGACGATTTCCGCCGCTTCCGGGTCGACAAAGATGTTGAACTCCGCCGCAGGCGTCCAGTTCCCCAGCCCCATTGCCCCGCCCATAATCACAATACGGGCAATTTTATTATGCAGCTCAGGATGGCTGTTCAGCAGCAGCGCAACGTTGGTTTGCGGTCCGGTTGCCACCAGCGTTACCGGTTCTGCACTCTCACGCAGCACCTTCGCCATCAGCTCCACGGCGGTACAGTTTTGCGGCGTGAAGCCCGGCTCCGGCAGTGCCGGACCATCCAGCCCGCTTTCACCATGAACGTTGTCGGCAATAATCAGCTCGCGCATCAGCGGCTTCACGGCCCCGCCGGCGACAGGAATATCGGTGCGTTTGAGCAGCGTGAGCATGCGCAGCACGTTGCGCAGGGTTTTGTCTGGCGTCTGGTTTCCGGCGGACGAGGTGACGGCTTTTACCTCGAGTTCAGGGGAGGCAAGAGCGAGGACGAGCGCGATCGCGTCGTCATGACCCGGATCGCAATCGAGAATAATAGGCTGTGCCATAGCGTTCTCCATACGTAGCGTTATTTTGTGACAAGGTTAACGCTGCAATGTGACGCCGACGAGAGGGACTGAGTGAAAGCGTGAAGCAGTGCGCAATCCGCAGATTGCGCACCGGGAAGGTTAGTGCAGGATTTTCGCAAGGAAATCTTTCGCACGCTCGGATTTCGGGTTAGCGAAGAACTCTTCTTTCGGTGAGTCTTCGACAATTTTCCCTTCGTCCATAAAGATCACGCGGTTGGCCACTTTACGGGCGAAGCCCATTTCGTGGGTCACCACCATCATGGTCATCCCTTCGTGAGCCAGCTCGACCATTACGTCCAGCACTTCGTTGATCATCTCTGGATCGAGCGCCGACGTTGGCTCATCAAACAGCATTGCCACCGGATCCATACACAGCGCGCGGGCGATCGCCACACGCTGCTGTTGGCCGCCAGAAAGCTGTGCCGGGAACTTATCGGCATGCGCCGAAAGCCCAACGCGTTCCAGCAGCTTCAGACCTTTCTCGCGCGACGCTTTTTTATCACGCTTAAGCACTTTTACCTGCGCCAGCGTCAGGTTCTCAATAATGGAGAGGTGAGGGAACAGCTCAAAATGCTGGAACACCATGCCAACGTGAGAGCGAAGCTGAGCGAGGTTGGTTTTCTTGTCGTTGACCTTGGTGCCGTTGACGACGATCTCACCCTGCTGCACCGGCTCCAGTCCGTTGACGGTTTTGATCAGCGTCGATTTACCGGAGCCGGACGGCCCGCACACCACCACCACGTCGCCTTTTTTGACTTCGGTGGAGCAGTCGGTCAGCACCTGAAAGTGCCCATACCATTTAGAAACATTTTTCAGGGAAATCATTATACCGTCCTTTTCTTCAGCCAGCTGACCAACAGCGACGCGCTTAAACTAATCACAAAATAGACCGCACCCGCGAAGAGCACCATTTCGACCTGCGTACCATCACGTTCACCGATGGTTGACGCGGTACGGAAGAAGTCTGCCAGACTCAGAACGTAGACCAGCGAGGTATCCTGGAACAGCACGATGCCCTGGGTCAGCAGGAGCGGAACCATGGCGCGAAACGCCTGCGGCAGAATAATGAGCTGCATGGACTGCCAGTGCGTCATCCCCAGTGCCAGCGCGGCGCTGGATTGCCCGCGGGAGATACTCTGAATGCCAGCTCGGATAATCTCCGAGTAGTAAGCGGCCTCGAACATTGAGAACGCCACCATGGCGGAGATCAGACGGATATCGGTTTTCGGCGAAAGCCCCAGCACGTTCTGCAGGAAACCGGGCACAATCAGGTAAAACCACAGCAGCACCATCACCAGCGGGATGGAACGGAACACGTTAACGTAGGCGGTCGCAAACCAGGCGAGCGGCTTAAAGCTCGACAGGCGCATGACGGCCAGCAGGGTACCCCAGACGATACCAATGATGATGGCGATAACGGTGATTTTTAAGGTAATCACCAGTCCATCAAGCAGGTAAGGCATGGATGGAACGATAGAACTCCAGTCAAATTCGTACATTATTTGCCCCCCAGATTACCCGGTAGGCGGATTTTGCGTTCAACCAGGTTCATCACCAGCATGATGAAAGCGTTAATCAGAACATACGCGAGCGTAATCGCGGTGAAGGATTCCCACGCGTGAGCGGAGTAATCCAGCAGCTTGCCCGCCTGCGCAGCCATGTCGACCAGGCCGATAGTCGAGGCGATGGCCGAGTTTTTCACCAGGTTCATCATCTCGGAGGTCATCGGCGGAACGATAACGCGGTAGGCGTTAGGCAGCAGCACGTAGCGGTAGGTTTGGGGCAGCGTCAGGCCCATTGCCAGGCCCGCGTTTTTTTGTCCACGCGGCAATGACTGAATGGCGGCACGCACCTGCTCGCAAACGCGCGCAGCGGTAAACAGCCCCAGACACATCATGGAGGAGACAAAGAACTGCACGTTCGGATCCAGCTCTGACTTGAACCACATGCCAATATTTTCCGGCAGCAGTTCCGGGATGACCAGATACCAGGTAAAGAATTGCACGATCAGCGGAACGTTACGGAACAGTTCCACATACAGGGTGCCAAGCGTTGAAAGAAAACGGTTAGGGACGGTGCGCAGAATACCGAACAAAGAACCGACAAGAAACGCGATAATCCACGCCGTTATCGATAGTGCCACGGTGACCTGAAAGCCGCTCCACAGCCAGCCAAGATAGGTGGTGTTGCCGAACGGGGCTTGTTGCAGGAATATGCCCCAGTTCCAGTCTATTGACATAATAAACTCCAGAAAAAAAAGGGTAGCAGCGCTACCCTCGAAGATTGGTGAGAAGCTCATTTTTCGCGCTCAGTGGGGAACGACCACTCAACGTATAGTCTGTCCATGCTTCCCGACAATCGAGAGGGCAGGAGATCCCGCCCCTGTAGTTCTAATTAGTTAAGAGCCTTGTCATTTGGTGATTTGAACAGCGCTTTCATGTCGTCAGACAGTTCAAAATTCATGTTCAGGTTTTTTGGTGGAATCGGGTTCTTGAACCACTTGTCGAACCATTTCTCCGCTTCGCCGGAGGTCTGCACCTGAGCGATGGTGTCATCGATCAGCTTTTTGAACTGCGGATCGTCTTTACGCAGCATACAGCCGTAGGCTTCTTTGGACTGCGCGGTACCGACGATATCCCAGTTGTCTGGTTTTTTCGCTTTCGCACGCTCGCCCGCCAGCAGAGCATCATCCATCATAAACGCGACGGCACGACCGCTTTCCAGGGTACGGAAGGAGTCGCCATGGTCTTTCGCGCTGATGATGCGCATATCCATTTTCTTCTCGTCGTTCAGCTTGTGCAGCAGCACTTCTGACGTGGTGCCGGAGGTCACAACAACCGCTTTACCTTTCAGGTCAGCGAAGTCTTTGATCTCGCCGCCTTTCTTCGTCAGCAGACGGGTGCCCACGACAAAGATAGTGTCAGAGAATGCTGCCTGTTTCTGACGCTCGAGGTTGTTGGTGGTGGAGCCACACTCGAAGTCAAAGGTGCCGTTTTGCAGCAGTGGAATACGGTTCTGTGAAGTGATTGGGATCAGCTTCACCTGCAGGTCAGGTTTGTTCAGCTTTTTCTTCACAGCTTCAACGATGGCGTTGGAGTAATCCTGTGAATAGCCCACGACTTTTTGCGTGTTGTCGTAGTAAGAGAACGGGACAGAAGATTCACGGTGGCCGACCACGATAACGCCGTTTTTGGCAATCTTGTCGAGAGTGCTGCCTGCTGCCGGAGCATCTTCAGCGTGAACCACGCCTGCAGACATTCCCATAACCAGCATTGCTGTGGCCAGTTTACGTAATTGCATACCCAACTCCTTTTTTATCAGCGCCAGCGACGCATTGATACCCATTGTGATGTTGTTATATCTCGCGCAGTGCGAGTGCAGTGTTATGCAAGCTTGTTAACATTTAGTCTGGCTTAATGTAAAGATTTTGCTGCGTTATTGTTTATTTTTGCGAAGCGCGCCGCACCATTCAGAGGCAAATATCTCCCGTTGCACCGTTTCGGTGCTGCCGATGATCTACGCTGGTGCGACAAAGTTGCACGTTAAGCCAAACTGCGTTTACCTGAATAAACAAAGCAATAGGCGTGCCAGAATGGGAGTCTGGAGAAAATTGTCGGGTGGCGGCTACGCCACCCGGCAACAGAAGGAAAGGTTATTTACGACGCTGACGCAGGCTCATCAGCACCGCGCCAAAGCCGAACAGCGCGGTCAGTACCCACAGCGGCCAGTTGCCGGTGCGCGCATATGGCGTCAGCCCCGTGGTTGGCGTGACTTTAGTGGTCAGCACCTCGCGTGTAAACTGCGGGATCATCGCCTGAATCTCGCCCTGCGGACCAATCACAGCGGTGATGCCGTTGTTGGTGCTGCGCAGTAGCGGACGCGCCAGCTCCAGAGAGCGCATACGTGCCATCTGGAAGTGCTGCCACGGCCCGATTGACTTACCAAACCAGGCATCATTGGAGATGGTCAGCAGATAGTCGGTATCCGGGCGGAAGTTATCGCGTACCTGCTCGCCGAGAATGATTTCGTAGCAGATGGCCGCCGTCAGGGCCAGGCCGTGCGCGTGCAGCTGAGGCTGTACGTACGGGCCGCGGCTGAAAGAGGACATCGGCAGGTCAAAGAACGGGGCCAGCGGGCGCAGAATCGACTCCAGCGGGACAAATTCACCAAATGGCACCAGGTGATTTTTGTTGTACCGGTCTGTGGAGTGGTAGCTGTACTCGCTACCTTTCCCGAGCGTAATGATGCTGTTGTAGGTGTCGTAGCTGTTCTGCTGATTCAGACGCGCATCGACAATCCCGGTGATCAGGGTGCTGCCGCGCGCCAGCAGCAGGTCGTTCATCATGTTGAGGAACGGCTGCTGGTTGAGCTCCAGATCGGGAATGGCAGACTCCGGCCAGATAATCAGCTGTGATTTTCCCATCACCTCTTCGGTGGCGTTGGCGTAGATCTTCAGCGTATTCAGCAGCTCTTTCTCGTCCCACTTCATGGACTGCGGGATGTTCCCCTGCACCATGGAAACCTGCAGGGTGCGCTCTGGCTCGGGCGTGAACCACTGGATATAGCACAGCGGGAAGGGCAGGGCAAACAGCACCAGCGCCACAGCCAGCGGCTTCCAGCAGCGTGTGACCAGCGCTAATACCAGCAGGCCGCTCACCACCATCAGCAGGAAGTTAATGGCCTCAACGCCCATGACCGGCGCCAGCCCCTTCAGCGGGCCGTCAATCTGGCTGTAGCCGAACTGTAGCCACGGGAAGCCCGTCAGCACCCAGCCGCGCAGGAACTCGGTTATCTGCCAGACCACCGGCGCGGCAATGGCGACGCGCAGCCAGGTGGTTTTGGGCCACAGGCGAGAAAGGATGCCGGCGAACAGACCGGTATAGAGCGAGAGATATGCGGCGAGCAATACCACCAGGAAGACGTTTACCGGGCCAGGCATACCGCCAAACTGGGCGATGCTGACATAAACCCAGTTGATGCCTGAGCCAAACAGCCCCAGTCCCCAGAAGTAACCGATGGCCGCAGCCTGTACCGGACGACGATTCAGGGTCAGGCCCTGAAGCCCCATCAGGGAGAGAATGGCCGCAGGCCAGATATCGTAAGGAGAAAAAGCCAGCGTACCGCTGGCTCCGAGTAACAGCGCCAGCAGCAAACGGACGCGCTGGCGTTCAAGCAGTGGGGCAAATGCCATTTACATTAATCTTCCAGTTTTGGCACCGGTGAGTCGTCCGGCGTTCTGACGTGAACCTGTATAATACGTCGGCTGTCGGCCATTGCCACTTTGAACTGGTAACCGTCGATGTCAACGGTCTCACCGCGCGCCGGGAGGTGGCCAAAGGCCTGCATCACCAGCCCGCCAATGGTATCGACCTCTTCATCGCTGAAGTGGGTACCGAAGGCGTCGTTGAAGTCCTCGATGGAGGCCAGCGCGCGCACGGTCCAGGTGTGGCGGCTAAGCTGACGGAAGTCGATATCTTCTTCTTCGTCGTACTCGTCTTCGATTTCGCCCACGATCAGCTCAAGAATATCCTCGATCGTGACCAGACCGGAAACGCCACCAAACTCATCAATAACAATCGCCATGTGGTAACGCTGAGAGCGAAATTCTTTCAGCATCCGATCCACACGTTTACTTTCCGGCACAACCACGGCCTGGCGTAACACTTTTTCCATGCTGAAGGCTTCGGCATCGCTGCGCATAAACGGCAGCAGATCTTTCGCCATCAAAATCCCTTCGATGTGATCTTTGTCTTCGCTGATGACCGGGAAACGCGAGTGGGCGGATTCGATGATCACATCGAGGCACTCGTCCAGAGTCTGGTTACGTTTCAAGGTGATCATCTGCGAGCGGGGGATCATGATATCGCGAACGCGCTGGTCGGCGATGTCCATGACCCCTTCGAGCATTTCGCGCGTATCTTCGTCGATAAGGTCGTTCTGCCCGGAATCACGAATCAGCTCCAGCAGTTCATCACGGTTTTTAGGTTCGCCGTGGAAAAGCTGGTTCAGAATGAGGGAGAAAAATCCCTTTTTACTGGTTGTCGTGTCGCTACTGTGTGAATTGTCGTCGCTCATGGCGTTTGTTAAGGGTTCTCTTGTTGGTTCAACGTTTACCGCCACGCGATATCCTTTCGTGGCGGCATGTGAGTCCGTCAGGTGACGGACTATTCTTTCTCGGCAATGTACGGATCCTCATAGCCCAGAGCAAGCATTATCTCTGTCTCGAGGGACTCCATCTCTTCCGCTTCGTCATCTTCAATGTGATCGTAGCCGAGCAGATGCAGGCTGCCGTGTACCACCATATGCGCCCAGTGGGCCTCAAGCGGCTTTTGCTGCTCTTTCGCTTCCTGTTCAACCACCTGACGGCAGATGATCAGATCGCCCAATAGCGGCATCTCAATGCCCGGCGGCGCTTCGAACGGGAAAGAGAGCACGTTGGTCGGCTTATCTTTCCCGCGATAGGTCAGGTTAAGCTCATGGCTTTCTGCTTCATCCACCAGGCGAATCGTCACTTCTGATTCTTCCTGAAACTGGGGGATTACCGCATCCAGCCATTTCTGAAACTGTGCCTCATCTGGCATGCCGGAATTGTCTTCACAGGCCAGCTGTAAATCGAGGATCACCTGACTCATTTCTGTTCTTGCTCCTGCGCTTCGCGCTTACGTTCTGCGGCCAGTTCGGCCTTACGCTTCTGATCCGCCTCTTCCCAGGCTTCATAGGCGTTAACGATACGCGCGACCACCGGGTGGCGTACCACGTCTTCACTGTGGAAGAAGTTAAAGCTGATTTCGTCGACCTCGGCCAGCACCTCAATCGCGTGGCGCAGTCCTGATTTGGTGCTGCGCGGCAGGTCGATCTGGGTGACGTCTCCGGTAATGACCGCTTTCGAGTTAAAGCCGATACGCGTCAGGAACATCTTCATCTGTTCGATGGTGGTGTTCTGGCTCTCATCGAGAATGATGAACGCATCGTTCAGCGTGCGACCGCGCATGTAGGCGAGCGGGGCAACTTCGATAACGTTACGCTCAATGAGCTTCTCAACCTTCTCAAAGCCGAGCATCTCGAATAGCGCATCGTATAAAGGACGCAGATACGGGTCGACCTTTTGACTCAGATCGCCTGGCAGGAAGCCCAGCTTTTCGCCCGCTTCGACGGCAGGGCGGGTCAGCAGGATGCGACGTATCTCCTGGCGTTCCAGCGCATCTACCGCAGCGGCAACGGCCAGATAGGTTTTACCCGTACCCGCCGGACCCACGCCGAAGGTGATGTCGTGGTCGAGGATATTGGCGATGTACTGCGCCTGGTTTGGCGTACGCGGCTTAATGACGCCACGTTTGGTCTTGATATTGATTGCCTTACCGTAGTCCGGCACGCTTTCCGCGCTTTGCTCAAGCACGCGCGCCTCTTTAATGGCGAGGTGGATCTGTTCCGGCTCTATATCCTGCGTTTCGCCGCGCATTGGGGCGGTATCAACATACAGGCTACGCAGAATGTCCGCAGCGGCGTTGACGCAGATAGGGCGTCCGGTAAGTTTGAAATGATTATCGCGACGATTGATTTCGATACCCAGACGTCGCTCCAGTTGTTTGATGTTGTCATCAAACGGCCCGCACAGGCTCAGCAGGCGAGCGTTGTCTGCTGGCTCAAGGCTAATTTCACGCGTATCTATATTCAAACTGTTCCTCTTTAATTGTTTAACTGACCCATTGCGATAGGGCGTAATAAAACGGTCATTACCGAAATTATTCACGCCGCAGAATAAAGGCGCAAGCGTTGCGGAAGATATTGGGGACGATGAGAGGAAATACAAGGCCTGCCGGAAAGGCAGGCCAGGAGGATTAAGGCTGGTAAATCCCCACGCCAGAATCGTTTTCTTTACGGGTACGAGAGATCACGGATTCCGGTGACTCGGCAATACGCAGGCCCATTTCGTCCTCGGTGCGTACCAGCTTCGCGCGCAGCGAGTTGGTCAGCACTTCAACAATCTCGACGTCCACGAATTTACCGATCATATCCGGGGTGCCCTCAAAGTTCACCACGCGGTTGTTTTCGGTACGACCGGAGAGTTCCATAATGCTCTTGCGGGAGGTGCCTTCCACCAGAATGCGCTGAACGGTGCCGAGCATACGGCGGCTCCACGCGTTGGCCTGCTGGTTAATACGCTCCTGCAGAATATACAGACGCTGCTTTTTCTCTTCTTCCGGCACATCGTCAACCATATCGGCCGCAGGTGTTCCAGGACGCGCAGAGAAGATGAAGCTGTAGCTGACGTCAAAATTCACTTCACCGATGAGCTTCATGGTGCGCTCGAAGTCATCAGCGGTTTCGCCAGGGAAGCCGACGATAAAGTCGGAGCTGATCTGGATATCCGGACGCGCTTCACGCAGCTTGCGAATGGTGGACTTGTACTCCAGCACCGTATGCGGGCGGCCCATCAGGTTCAGCACGCGGTCAGAGCCACACTGAATCGGCAGGTGCAGGAAGCTCACCAGCTCTGGCGTATCGCGATACACGTCAATGATGTCGTCGGTAAACTCCATCGGGTGGCTGGTGGTAAAGCGAATGCGGTCTATACCGTCAATCGCGGCCACCAGACGCAGCAGCTCGGCAAAGCTGCCGGTGGTGCCGTCGTAGTTTTCCCCGCGCCAGGCGTTTACGTTCTGGCCCAGCAGATTCACTTCGCGAACGCCCTGTGCGGCAAGCTGCGCAATTTCAAACAGAATATCGTCTGCCGGACGGCTGACTTCTTCACCGCGGGTGTAAGGCACCACGCAGTAAGTGCAGTATTTGTTGCAGCCTTCCATGATGGAGACGAAGGCGGTCGGGCCATCGGCGCGCGGCTCCGGCAGACGGTCAAACTTTTCGATTTCCGGGAAGCTGACGTCAACGACCGGGCTGCGGCTGCCGCGAACCTGATTGATCATCTCCGGCAGGCGGTGCAGGGTCTGAGGACCAAAGACAATATCCACATACGGGGCTCTCTGGCGGATCAGCTTACCTTCCTGCGACGCGACGCAGCCACCCACGCCGATGATCAGGTCCGGATTTTTTCGCTTGAGAAGCTTCCAGCGGCCTAACACGTGAAAGACTTTTTCCTGCGCTTTTTCACGAATCGAACAGGTGTTCAGCAGCAGCACGTCCGCTTCTTTCACATTTTCTGTCAGCTGGTATCCGTGGGTTGAATCCAGCAGATCGGCCATCTTGGATGAATCGTATTCGTTCATCTGACAGCCCCAGGTTTTTATATGGAGTTTTTTAGTCATCGACTTGCTCAGCTCAGGATTGCAAGCCGCGTATTGTAATGCTTTGGTGGGGTTGTGACCAGTATGAAGGTTATGTGTCTCAGGACCGCAAAAATCCGGTAAACTTAAGGGATTCTCCAATAAGGAAAATTGACCATGACACTCCTACACACCGAAGTTGCCGTTGTCGGCGGCGGTATGGTCGGCGGCGCGCTGGCGCTGGGGCTGGCGCAGCAGGGATTTGAGGTAACGGTAATCGAACAGGCTGCTCCGCCCGCCTTCGATCCCGCCAGCAAACCGGACGTGCGCATTTCCGCGATCAGCGCGGCGTCCGTCGATCTGCTGCGCGGGCTGGGCGTCTGGGAGGCGGTGCTGGCGATGCGCGCCCATCCTTACAGCCGTCTTGAAACCTGGGAGTGGGAAAATGCCCACGTCGCGTTTGATGCCGCTGAGCTGAAGCTGCCGCGCCTGGGTTATATGGTGGAAAACAACGTGCTCCAGCAGGCGCTCTGGCAGGCGCTGGAGGCGCACCCGAAGGTGACGCTGCGCGTTCCGGCGTCGATTAAGGCTCTGCATCCTCACGAGAGCGGGTATTTGCTGACGCTCGACAGCGGCGATGAACTGGCCGTGAAGCTCGTCGTCGGAGCGGACGGCGCTAACTCGCAGGTCAGACAGATGGCGGGAATTGGCGTTCATGCCTGGCAGTATGAGCAGTCCTGCATGCTGATTACCGCCGAGTGCGAGAATGCGCCGGGAGAAAGCACGTGGCAGCACTTTACCCCGAATGGCCCGCATGCGTTTTTACCGCTGTTTGATAACTGGGCATCCCTGGTCTGGTACGACAAACCGGCACGCATTCGCCAGCTGCAGGGGCTTTCAATGGAACAATTGCAGCGGGAAATTCGCCTGCATTTTCCGAGCCGTCTGGGCAACGTTACGCCGGTGGCTGCCGGGGCGTTTCCCCTCACGCGGCGCCATGCTTTGCAGTATGCCCGTGAAGGGCTGGCGCTGGTGGGCGATGCAGCGCACACCATTCATCCGCTGGCCGGGCAGGGCGTGAACCTGGGGTACCGTGATGTCGATGCGTTACTGGATGTGCTGAGCAGCGCCCGCGGGCACGCGGAAAACTGGGCCAGCCATCAGATTCTGAAGCGTTACCAGACGCGACGCATGGCGGATAACTTTATTATGCAGTCGGGGATGGATCTGTTCTATGCCGGGTTCAGCAATGACTTAGCCCCGGTGCGCATTCTGCGTAATATTGGATTGATGGCAGCGGAGCGTGCAGGTGGTTTGAAGCGTCAGGCGCTGAAATACGCCTTAGGACTTTAGTTTTCATTCCCTCTCCCCGTGGGAGAGGGGCAGGGTGAGGGCATCAGGCTGCACAATACTAACAACAAAAACAAAAAAGCCCGCAGAGCGGGCTTTTTTGTTACTTAAGTGGCTGGGGTGCAGGGATTCGAACCCCGGAATGCTGGTATCAGAAACCAGAGCCTTACCGCTTGGCGACACCCCAATTGCGTTAAACAAACTGCTTAGCGACTTTTTAAATTGGCTGGGGTACGAGGATTCGAACCTCGGAATGCCGGAATCAGAATCCGGTGCCTTACCGCTTGGCGATACCCCAACAATTTGTCTTGATTACCGAAAAATCGATAATCTTAATTTGGTGGCTACGACGGGATTCGAACCTGTGACCCCATCATTATGAGTGATGTGCTCTAACCAACTGAGCTACGTAGCCAGTACTGCAATCTTCGATGGCTGGGGTACCTGGATTCGAACCAAGGAATGCCGGTATCAAAAACCGGTGCCTTACCGCTTGGCGATACCCCAATACCGCGGAGAACCGCAAAATCGAAGAAATATGGCTGGGGTACCTGGATTCGAACCAGGGAATGCCGGTATCAAAAACCGGTGCCTTACCGCTTGGCGATACCCCATCCGTGCAACGCTTACCCGGGAATGGTGCGGGAGGCGAGACTTGAACTCGCACACCTTGCGGCGCCAGAACCTAAATCTGGTGCGTCTACCAATTTCGCCACTCCCGCAAAAAAGATGGTGGCTACGACGGGATTCGAACCTGTGACCCCATCATTATGAGTGATGTGCTCTAACCAACTGAGCTACGTAGCCATCTTTTTTCGCGTTACCTTATCGGCGTTGCGGGGCGCATTATGCGTATAGACCCTTGCAGCGTCAACACCTTTTTCAACGAAAATAGCCGGAATGTGACTGTTTGGTTAGGTTGCGAACAGCGTGACCGAATATTCGGCAATTATTGGTTATTAATCAGATTTAGGCGGTGAAATGTGAGGCAAAAAAATCAGGCCCCTGAGGGGCCCGATTGCGATCTGAGTGATTATTTGTAGGCTGACTGATGAACGCCTACCGCGCGTCCTGACGGATCGTTCATGGATTTGAAAGATTCATCCCATTCAATCGCTTTGGCAGAAGAGCAGGCGACGGACGGGCCACCCGGTACGCACTCCGCGGCGCTCGGTACCGGGAACAGCTCTTCAAAAATTTCACGATACAGATAGGCCTCTTTCGAGCCCGGCGTGTTGTACGGGAAGCGGAAGCTCGCGGTTTCCAGCTGTTGGTCAGAAACCTGTTTCGCCGCGACCTCTTTCAGGGTGTCGATCCAGCTATAGCCTACGCCATCAGAGAACTGCTCTTTCTGACGCCATGCCACGCTCGCCGGCAGGTAGGATTCAAAACATTCACGCAGGATATGTTTTTCCATTTTGCCGTTGCCGCACATCTTGTCCTGCGGGTTGATGCGCATCGCCACGTCGAGGAATTTCTTATCGAGGAACGGCACGCGCGCTTCCACGCCCCAGGCCGACATCGCTTTGTTGGCACGCGCACAGTCGAACATGTGCAGCGCCTGCAGCTTGCGCACGGTCTCTTCGTGCAGCTCTTTGGCGTTTGGCGCCTTGTGGAAGTACAGGTAGCCGCCAAACACTTCGTCAGACCCTTCACCGGAGAGCACCATCTTGATGCCCATCGCTTTGATCTTACGCGACATCAGGTACATCGGCGTTGAGGCGCGGATGGTGGTCACGTCATAGGTTTCAATGTGATAGATCACATCGCGGATCGCATCCAGACCTTCCTGCACGGTGAAGTGAATCTCATGGTGCACGGTGCCGAGGTGGTTCGCCACTTCCTGCGCGGCTTTCAGGTCGGGTGCCCCTTCCAGGCCAACGGCAAAAGAGTGCAGCTGTGGCCACCAGGCTTCTGAGCGCTCCTGATCTTCCACGCGACGGGCCGCGAATTTCTTGGTGATCGCGGAGATCACGGAGGAGTCCAGACCGCCGGAGAGCAGCACGCCGTACGGCACGTCGGACATCAGGTGGCTTTTCACGGAATCTTCCAGGGCCTGACGCAGCTCGGCTTTGTCCGTGACGTTGTCTTTCACCGCATCATAGTCGAACCAGTCGCGCTGGTAATAGGAGCGGATTTCGCCGTCTTTGCTCCACAGATAGCTGCCCGCCGGGAACTCTTTAATGGTGCGGCAGACCGGCACCAGGGCTTTCATTTCAGAGGCGACGTAGAAGTTGCCGTGCTCATCGTGGCCCATGTACAGCGGGATAATGCCGATATGGTCACGGCCAATGAGGTAAGCGTCTTTTTCGCTGTCGTACAGGGCGAAGGCAAACATGCCCTGCAGGTCGTCCAGGAACTCGGGCCCTTTCTCCTGATACAGCGCCAGGATCACTTCACAGTCAGAACCGGTCTGGAACGCGTAGCGGTCGCCGTATTCGGCGCGCAGCACCTGGTGGTTGTAGATTTCACCGTTGACAGCCAGCGCGTGCGTTTTTTTCTCGTTATACAGCGGCTGTGCACCGGCGTTGACGTCAACAATAGACAGACGTTCGTGAGCCAGAATCGCTTTGTCACTGGCGTAAACGCCTGACCAGTCCGGACCGCGGTGGCGCATCAGGCGGGACAGTTCGAGTGCCTTTTTACGCAGTTCGCCCGCGTCAGTTTTAATATCCAGTACGCCAAAAATTGAACACATAACCTTCTCCGTTAACCCTGTTGCTTTGTAATGTTGCTTGCTTATGAAAATGCCGCAAAGGAGCAGGGCGCGCAAGCGTTTTACGGGTGAAAACGGAAATAGTGCAATAGTGATTGCGGAATAGTGAAAAAAGAGTACGTCATGGATTCTTTTATTGATGATTGTGCAATAAAACGTGTTTTTTGTTAGATGGTGTTCTGTTTGTGTAGGCTATAAATGAAAAACCACGCCCTGTGGCGTGGTGCGGTATCAGATGATGTCGATTTCATCGACGGAGGGGTAAATCCAGCTTGGCCGGAACGGCATCGAATCAATGTCATCAAGTTGAGAGACGCCGGAGAGGACCAGAATCGTCTCCAGACCCGCCTGAAATCCGGCCAGAATATCGGTGCGCAGGTTGTCGCCGACAATAACGGTTTCTTCAGAGTGGGCCTGCATCTTGTTGAGCGCGGCACGAATGATCCACGGGCTCGGTTTACCGACCACAAACGGCTGACGACCTGAGATTTTTTCGATACCGGCGCACAGCGCGCCGCAGGCCGGATAAAAACCACGGCCGTGCGTATCCGGGTTGGTAGCGATAAAGCGCGCGCCGCTGGCGACAAAGTATGCTGCCTTATGCATCATCTCCCAGTTAAAGGAGCGCGTTTCGCCGACAATCACAAAGTCCGGGTTCACGTCAGTGATGGTAAAGCCAGCTTTGTACAGCTCGTGTATCAGTGCACCTTCACCCACCACGTAGGCTTTTTTCCCTTCCTGACGCTTAAGAAAGTCCGCCGTGGCCATTGCCGAGGTATAAAACACGCTGTCCGGAACGTCGACGCCCGCCGTGGCAAAGCGGTTAGCCAGATCCTGACCGGTTTGGGAAGGGTAGTTCGTGAGCAGAACCAGAGGCATTCCTTTGTCGATGATGCGGTGTAGAAACTCCGCAGCACCCGGCACGGCAACGTTGTCGTGCATCAGCACGCCGTCGATATCACAAATTACATTCTTAATGGTCATGGACAGTCCGACATCAAAAAAAGAAGGCGTTACTATAAGGTCCGATCAACTTTCCAGCAAATGCTGCAGCAGAATTCCGTTGAGCATGGCGCGTTTGACCAGCGCGAACGCGCCGATCGCCGAGCGATGGTCAAGCTTTGAACGAACCACCGGGAGGTTCTGGCGGAATGCTTTCAGCGCCTGGGTGTTAATACAGCCTTCAATGGCGGGGAGCAGCACCTTTTCCGCCTCCACAATTTCACCGGCGATCACCACTTTTTGTGGGTTAAACAGGTTAATGGCGATGGCGATGGTTTTCCCCAGATGACGGCCTACCTGCTCGATCACTTCGCAGGCCAGCGCGTCACCCTTATTGGCGGCTTTGCAGATGGTGCCAATTTTGCAATCGTCCAGCGTGACGCGGCTTTGGTAACCCTGTTCAAGGAGATGGCGAACGCGCTGCTCAATGGCAGTGTTGGCGGCAATCGTTTCAAGACAGCCGAAGTTGCCGCAGTGGCAGCGCTCCCCGAGGGGCTCAACCTGAATGTGGCCAATCTCGCCGACGTTACCGTTGCGGCCAATAAAAATACGGCCGTTAGAGATAATACCGGCGCCCGTTCCGCGGTGAACGCGCACCAGAATAGAGTCTTCGCAGTCCTGGCTCGCACCAAAGTAGTGCTCTGCCAGCGCCAGCGAGCGAATGTCGTGGCCCACAAAGCAGGTCACTTTAAAACGCTTTTCCAGCGCGTCGACCAGCCCCCAGTTTTCAACCTGAATGTGCGGCATATAGCGGATAACTCCGCTTTCGGGGTCGACCAGGCCGGGCAGAATCACGGAGATGGCGATGAGTTCGCGGATCTTGCGCTGACAGCTTTCAATAAACTGCGCGATGGTATTCAGCAGCGCATGCTCCAGCGTCTCCTGGGTACGCTCCGGAAGAGGGTAGTGCTCTTCCGCAATGGCTTTACTGCTCAGATCGTAAAGCGTAAGCGTGGTGTCATGACGGCCCAGACGGACGCCAATGGCCTGAAAATTGCGGGTTTCGGTGATAATGGAGATGGCGCGGCGGCCCCCGGTGGAGGCCTGCTGATCGACTTCTTTGATCAGACCGCGCTCAATGAGCTGGCGGGTAATTTTTGTCACGCTGGCGGGAGCAAGCTGGCTTTGTTCGGCTATCTGAATTCGCGAGATTGGTCCGTGCTGGTCAATCAGGCGGTATACCGCCGCACTGTTAAGTTGTTTAACGAGATCGACATTACCGATTTGAGCTTGTCCGCCAGGTGTCATACTTTTACTTACTCAGTGACGACCTCGTTACCATTAACGATGGTCTTAATAATTTTATAATCGTGTGTGAATGCCGTCAGGTTTGCAACCATACCTGGTGCAATTCCGCCAAGCAGTTTATCCACGCCCATTGCGCGAGCCGGATAAAGGGTTGCCATACGCAGGACTTCATCAAGCGCAATCCCGCAATGTTCAACCAGGTTACGCACCCCTTCAATCATGGTCAAAGAGGAACCGCTCAGCGTACCGTTTTCATCCACACACAGTCCATTGCGGTAGTATATTGTTTTACCGGCAAAAATGAACTGCTCAATATTTGCACCTGCCGGTGCGGTGGCATCCGTCACCAGACAAAGCTTGTCACCTTTCAGCCGCTTAGCGTTGCGGATGTTGGTGTAATCGACATGCATGCCGTCAGCAATAATGCCGCAGTAGACGTCTGGCTCATCCAGAATCGCCCCGACCAGACCCGGTTCACGGCCTGTGATATACGGCATGGCGTTGTATAGGTGCGTTGCGAAGGTAATCCCCGCGCGGAAACCGGCTTTTGCTTCTTTCAGCGTCGCGTTTGAGTGACCTGCTGAAACGATAATCCCGGCACCAGCCAGTTTGCTGATGACATCCGTACCCGTCATTTCAGGCGCCAGCGTCACTTTGACGATCACATCGGCGTTCGCACACATGTAGTCAACCAGTTCCGCATCAGGTTTACGCACGTAATTCGGGTTATGCGTTCCTTTCTTGACCATATTCAGCCATGGCCCTTCAAGGTGCAGACCCAGCGCCTGGTTAGGGTGTTTGGCCAGGTATTCGCGCATCACGCGGATACCCTGCTTCATGAGGTCATCACTGCTGGTGATGAGCGTTGGCAAATAGCTGGTGCAGCCCGATTTCTCGTTGGCTTTCTGCATGATCTCCAGCGTTTCGACCGTCACCGCATCCGCGGTGTCATTGAATTGCACACCGCCGCAGCCGTTGAGCTGTACGTCGATGAAACCGGGGGAGATTACTGCTCCATTGAGTGAGCGCTGTTCAATCTCCGGCGGCAGTTCTGCCAGCGGGCAAACACGTTCAATCAGGCCATCAGCGATAACAATCGCATGGTCATCCAGAATTTCATGGCCGGTATAAATCCGACCGTGGGTTAAAGCGTACATAACGACCCCCGGTTAAAAAAAAGCGGCCGCCTCTTGATGAAGAGGCGGTTATTCAATTACAGACCTTTGATATTCTCAGCTTCTAACTCGTTGAAGTATTTCAGCGTTTTAACCTTCAGCTCCATCGTGGACGGTTCGTCACAGACGATGACTGATTTCGGATGCAGCTGCAGGCAGCTGATGGTCCACATATGGTTTACGTTGCCTTCAACGGCAGCCTGGAGCGCTTGCGCTTTCACGCCGCCCAGCACCAGAATCATCACTTCTTCGGCATCCAGCAGGGTGCCTACGCCTACGGTCAGGGCGTATTTTGGAACCTGGTTAACATCGCCGTCAAAGAAGCGGGAGTTTGCCACGCGCGTGTCATGGGTCAGCGTTTTAATACGGGTGCGGGAAGCCAGAGATGACGCCGGTTCGTTAAACGCAATATGACCATCATTGCCTACGCCACCCATGAACAGGTGGATCTTACCGTAAGAACGGATTTTTTCTTCATACTGACGGCATTCTGCGTCAATATCAGGCGCGTTTCCATTCAGCAGGTTAATATTTTCAGATGGAATATCAACGTGATCAAAGAAATTGCGATGCATAAAGCTATGGTAGCTTTCCGGGTGGTCTTTCGGTAAGCCAACGTATTCATCCATATTGAAGGTTACAACATGTTTGAAGCTAACCTGGCCTGCTTTATGCATCTCAACCAGCGCCTTATAGGCGGTCAGCGGCGTGCCGCCTGTCGGAAGTCCAAGAACGAAAGGACGATCTGCGGTCGGTTTAAAGGCGTTAATACGGTTAACGATATGGCGAGCGGCCCATTTACCGACTTGTTCAGCAGTTGCCAGGGGAATCAGTCTCATTGTTCACCTCAAGAGTTTAAGTAGAAGAGTGGGCGGATGGCTATCGGGACCTGATACTTAAGCGTAACCTGGAAACTTTCAGGCCGGATCAATCCGTCTTGATTTTTTGAATGATAAAATAAGTTTTCGCTGTTAGCCAGTATAAGGGAGGGTAAATAACGATATTTGGTGACAAAAATCACAAAAAGTACGCGTTTAATTTGCGATACGAATTAATTTTTCACACACTCACAATGCCAGTGAAGCATCAACTGTATCTATAGTTCGTGACACAATAAAAAACAGAGCTGAGAACATGCCTTAAACGGGGTCTCATAGGGGGAAGAAAGTGAGTATTCTAGGTTATTTACAAAAGGTTGGCCGCGCGCTTATGGTGCCGGTCGCCACGCTGCCTGCCGCAGCCATCCTGATGGGTGTCGGCTACTGGATCGACCCCAACGGCTGGGGTAATACCAGCGCGCTGGCGGCGTTCTTTATCAAGTCAGGTTCCGCCATTATCGACAACATGTCCGTGTTGTTCGCGATTGGTGTGGCTTACGGTATGTCCAAAGACAAAGACGGTGCCGCTGCGCTGACCGGTTTTGTCGGTTTCCTCGTGTTAACCACCCTCTGCTCGCCTGCAGCGGTGGCCATGATCCAAAAAATTCCGGCGGACCAGGTTCCGGCGGCGTTCGGTAAGATCAGCAACCAGTTTGTCGGTATCCTTGTGGGTATCATCTCCGCCGAACTGTATAACCGCTTCAGCAGCGTAGAGCTGCCGAAAGCGCTCTCCTTCTTTAGCGGTCGCCGCCTGGTTCCTATCCTGACCTCGTTTGTGATGATCGTTGTCGCGTTCATCATGATGTACGTCTGGCCGATGATCTTCGACGGCCTGGTGAACTTCGGTGAGCACATCCAGAAACTGGGTTCTGTCGGTGCGGGCGTGTACGCGTTCTTCAACCGTCTGCTGATCCCGGTCGGTCTGCACCACGCGCTGAACTCCGTATTCTGGTTCGACGTTGCCGGTATTAACGATATCCCTAACTTCCTGGGTGGCGCACAGTCCATCGAAGCAGGTAAAGCGGTTGTCGGTATCACCGGTCGTTACCAGGCGGGCTTCTTCCCGATCATGATGTTTGGTCTGCCGGGTGCTGCGCTGGCTATCTACCACTGCGCGCGTCCAGAGAACAAAGCGAAAGTGCTGGGTATCATGATGGCGGGGGCGTTCGCGGCCTTCTTCACCGGTATCACCGAGCCGCTGGAGTTCTCCTTCATGTTCGTGGCGCCGGTTCTGTATGTGATCCACGCCGTGCTGACCGGTATCTCCGTGTTCATCGCTGCCAGCATGCACTGGATTGCCGGTTTCGGCTTCAGCGCCGGTCTGGTGGATATGGTGCTGTCGTCCCGTAACCCGCTGGCGACCCACTGGTGGATGCTGATCCCGCAAGGTCTGGTGTTCTTCGCGATCTACTACATGGTGTTCCGTTTCACTATCACCAAATTCAACCTGATGACCCCGGGTCGTGAACTGGCCGTGGCCGGTAGCGAAGCGGATGGTCAGGATGTGAACGTGAGCGGTGCTCAGGATCAGGACGTTTCAGGCCTGGCGCGTCAGTACATCGCCGCTGTCGGGGGTTCTGACAACCTGACCGGTATCGACGCCTGTATCACTCGTCTGCGTCTGAACGTCAAAGACTCTTCCCTGGTGAACGAAGCGCTGGCTAAACGTCTTGGTGCTTCCGGTGTTATTCGCCTGAACAAAACCAGCGTGCAGATTATCGTTGGCTTCGTGGCAGAGAAAATTGCTAATGCCATGAAAACCACCGGTCCGGTAGCCGCAGCAGAAGCTTCTGCCGCACCTGCCGCCGCGCCAGCGGCTGCAAAACCGCAGGCGGTACCGAACGCGAAAACGGTAGCCGCGCTGGTTTCACCGGTAACCGGTGAAGTCGTTGCGATTGAGCAGGTGCCTGATGAAGCCTTCGCCAGCAAAGCGGTTGGTGACGGTGTGGCGGTGAAACCAACGGACAAAACCGTTGTGTCTCCGGCCGCCGGTACCATCGTGAAAATCTTCAACACCAACCACGCGTTCTGCCTCGAAACAGAAAATGGCGCGGAGATCGTTGTCCACATGGGTATCGATACCGTCGCGCTGAACGGCCAGGGCTTTACTCGCCTGGTGGAAGAGGGTGCAGAAGTAGTGGCAGGCCAGCCGATTCTGGAAATGGATCTGGACTTCCTGAACGCCAACGCGCGCTCCATGATAAGTCCGGTCGTTTGCAGCAACATCGACGACTTCAGTGGCCTGGTCATTCAGGCGAAAGGTCAGGTTGTTGCGGGGCAAACGCCGCTGTATGAGATTAAAGGCAAGTAATCGCTCCTGAGTAGAGTCATGCCTTAAGCGGCGGGGGATATCCTCCGCCGCTTTTTTTTGCAGCAAAAGCCCCCATTATTTTCTTCAGAGACGTTTTAAGGGTTGTCACTACGTCCGGCTTATAAGATCATATGCCGTTATACGTTGTTTACGCTTTGAGGAATCCACGATGAGTGAGGCAGAAGCCCGCCCGAGTAACTTTATTCGTCAGATCATCGATGAAGATCTGGCCAGTGGTAAGCACACCACAGTTCATACCCGCTTCCCGCCGGAGCCGAACGGCTACCTGCATATCGGGCATGCGAAGTCCATCTGCCTGAACTTTGGCATTGCGCAAGACTACCAGGGACAGTGCAACCTGCGTTTCGATGACACCAACCCAGTAAAAGAAGACATCGAATACGTTGAGTCCATCAAGAATGACGTGCAATGGCTGGGCTTCAACTGGTCTGGCGATATCTGCTACTCCTCTGACTATTTTGATCAGCTGTACGCCTACGCGGTTGAACTGATCAACAAGGGTCTGGCGTATGTTGACGAACTGTCTGCTGATGAAATCCGTGAATATCGCGGTACGCTGACCGCGCCGGGCAAAAACAGCCCGTTCCGCGATCGCAGCGTGGAAGAGAACCTGGCGCTGTTTGAAAAAATGCGTGCTGGCGGCTTCGAAGAAGGCAAAGCGTGCCTGCGTGCCAAAATCGACATGGCGTCTCCGTTCATCGTGATGCGCGATCCGGTGCTGTACCGCATTAAGTTTGCGGAACACCACCAGACCGGCAACAAGTGGTGCATCTACCCGATGTACGACTTTACCCACTGCATCAGCGATGCGCTGGAAGGCATTACGCACTCTTTGTGTACGCTGGAGTTTCAGGACAACCGTCGTCTGTACGACTGGGTTCTGGATAACATCACCATTCCTGTGCATCCGCGCCAGTACGAGTTCTCTCGTCTGAATCTGGAATACACCGTGATGTCCAAGCGTAAGCTGAACCTGCTGGTGACCGACAAGCACGTTGAGGGCTGGGACGATCCGCGTATGCCAACCATCTCGGGTCTGCGTCGTCGTGGTTACACTGCCGCCTCTATTCGTGAGTTCTGCAAACGTATCGGCGTGACTAAGCAGGATAACACCATCGAGATGGCCTCCCTGGAATCCTGCATTCGCGAAGATCTCAACGAAAACGCTCCGCGCGCGATGGCGGTTATCGACCCGGTGAAACTGGTTATCGAAAACTATCCGCAGGGTGAAAGCGAGCTGGTCTCCATGCCTAACCATCCGAACAAACCGGAAATGGGTAGCCGTGACGTGCCGTTCAGCGGTGACATCTGGATTGACCGCGCTGACTTCCGCGAAGAAGCCAACAAGCAGTACAAGCGTCTGGTGCTGGGTAAAGAAGTGCGTCTGCGTAACGCCTACGTCATCAAAGCCGAGCGCGTAGAGAAAGATGCAGAAGGGAATATCACCACCATCTTCTGTTCATATGACGCTGAAACGCTGAGCAAAGATCCGGCGGATGGCCGCAAGGTGAAAGGCGTGATTCACTGGGTGAGCGCTTCCCACGCGCTGCCGGTAGAAATCCGTCTGTACGATCGTCTGTTTAGCGTGCCTAACCCAGGTGCTGCGGAAGATTTCCTGGCGACCATCAACCCGGAATCTCTGGTGATCAAGCAGGGTTATGCGGAGCCTTCTCTGAAAGCCGCTGAAGCGGGCAAAGCGTTCCAGTTCGAACGTGAAGGTTACTTCTGCCTGGACAGCCGTTACAGCACGGCAGAAAAACCGGTATTCAACCGTACCGTAGGTCTGCGTGATACCTGGACGAAGATCGGCGAATAATATTGCTGGTCTGGTCAATGAGAGACAAACGCCGCACCATGCGGCGTTTTTTTATTTAACGATCAGGGTATTAAGACAGGGCCTAAAAAGGTGTGATAAAAATATCAGGTCAATGAGGTGCTACTTATTTTTTTAAAAAAAGTTTGTGTCATTACGAAAAACAAAAAGGTGATAAAAAAGGAAAGATAATCCACGTCTAGCCACTGAAATACCTGATAATTCCCCGCCATTGCTCGCCTCTCTGCAAATGTTACAAATCACTACCAATTATGTGCACTTCGTCATAATCCTGACTTTTGCCCGCTAAAAAGCATTGATAATTCGCGTCGCGAAAAATAACCTAAAGACGGTAGTTAATTCGAGGGTATTTAAAACTACCCCTGACCATTTGGTCTTTTTTATTTACGCCGCTTCAGGCGTTTTAATTCGTCAAAGAGGAATAATCTATGCGTACGTTCAGTGGCAAACGTAGTGCGCTGGCGCTGGCTATTGCCGGTGTGACAGCAATGTCGGGCCTGGTGGTGACACCAGAGGCGAAAGCGGCAGGCTTCATCGACGATTCTACCCTCACGGGCGGTATTTATTACTGGCAGCGTGAACGTGACCGTAAAGACGTCACCGAAGACAAATACAAAACCAACCTTTCTCACTCCACCTGGAACGCCAACCTGGACTTCCAGTCAGGCTATGCCGCGGATATGTTCGGTCTGGATATTGCTGCGTTTACCGCGATTGAAATGGCGGAAAACGGTGACAGCGCCCACCCGAACGAAATTGCCTTCTCCTCCAGCAACAAAGCCTATAAAGAAGACTGGTCCGGGGATAAGAGCGGTATCAGCCTTTATAAAGCCGCTGCAAAATTTAAATACGGTCCGGTTTGGGCGCGCGGGGGTTATATTCAGCCAACCGGTCAGACTCTGTTAGCGCCGCACTGGAGCTTTATGCCGGGTACCTATCAGGGTGCGGAAGCCGGGGCGAATTTTGACTACGGTGATGCGGGGGCGTTGAGCTTCTCCTATATGTGGACCAACGAGTACAAAGCGCCGTGGCACATTGAAATGGACAAGTTCTACCAGAACGATAAAAAAACCAAAGTCGATTACCTGCACTCGCTGGGCGCGAAGTACGACTTCAAAAACGATCTGGTGCTTGAAGCGGCATTCGGTCAGGCACAAGGCTATGTCGATCAGTATTTTGCCAAGGCCAGCTATAAATTCGATGTCGCGGGTAGCCCGCTGAGCACCAGCTACCAGTTCTACGGTACGCGCGACAAGGTCAGCAACGGTGGCGTCAACGACATTTATGACGGCACCGCGTGGCTGCAGGCGTTAACCTTCGGCTACAAGGTCGGTCAGGTTGATTTACGTCTGGAAGGCACATGGGTGAAGGCGGAAGGGCAGCAGGGCTACTTCCTGCAGCGTATGACCCCGACCTACGCCTCCTCCAACGGTCGTCTTGATATCTGGTGGGATAACCGCTCTGACTTCAACGCCGACGGTGAGAAAGCGGTCTTCTTTGGCGCAATGTATGACCTGAAAAACTGGAATCTGCCGGGCTGGGCCGTGGGTGCCTCTTACGCTTACGCCTGGGACGCAAAACCTGCCGATATGGCCACGCCGGACGCATACTACGATCCTAACTATCGCCTGAAAGAGTCTTCCTACAGCCTCGATGCTATCTATACCCTGCAGGATGGCCGCGCGAAAGGCACGATGTTCAAACTGCACTTCACTCAGTATGACAACCACTCCGATATCCCGAGCTATGCGGGCGGTTACGGCAACATCTTCCAGGATGAACGTGACGTGAAATTCATGGTTATTGCCCCATTCACCATCTTCTGATGAACGCACCGGCGGGCTGAGTCCCGCCGGTATGGAGACTGCACATGATGAAAAAAATCGTTATCGTCGCGTTGCTGGCATCAGGGCTGGTGGCGTGTGCTCAGAATCAGGCGCCGAAAGAGGACTCCCGTCTGAAGGAGGCGTATAGCGCCTGCATAAATACTGCGGAAGGATCGCCGGAGAAAATTCAAGCCTGTCAGAGCGTGCTGAACGTGCTGAAGAAAGAGAAAGCGCATGAGCAGTTCGCGACGCAGGAGAACGTCCGCGTGATGGATTACCAGGCCTGTATCCAGGCGCGTAAAACCGGTAACGATCAGGAAGTGGCGAAGCGTTGCGATAAGATCTGGAACGAGATACGCAATAACAATAAATAAGTGCTTTACGCCCGGTGGCGCTGCGCTTGCCGGGCCTACATAGGTGTCATAGCCCGTAGGCCCGGTAAGCGTAGCGCCACCGGGCTTTTTCAGGCAAAAAAAAAAGCCAACCTTGCGGCTGGCTCAGAGTATGAATACTGATTATTTCGCGTCGTGCGCGTGGTCGTCTTCGCGGCAGTCGCCTTCAGCGCAGTGACCATAAAGATACAGGCTGTGGTTCGTCAGGCGGATGCCATGACGCGCCGCGATTTCACGCTGGCGTGATTCAATGGAATCATCGCTGAATTCAATGACCTTGCCGCAATCGAGGCAGATCAGGTGATCGTGGTGCTGCTGCTGGGTCAGTTCGAAAACAGATTTACCGCCTTCGAAATTATGACGGGTAACAATGCCCGCGTCATCAAACTGGTTCAGCACGCGATAGACGGTAGCCAGCCCGATCTCTTCACCCATGTCGATAAGACGTTTATAGAGGTCTTCCGCACTGACATGGTGATTGTCTGGACCCTGAAGCACTTCAAGGATTTTTAACCGAGGAAGCGTAACTTTCAGGCCAGCCTTCTTTAATGCGGTATTGTTGTCAGTCATGCGGAATCTGTCCTGTTGCTAAACGATTCACTTCTGTAGGAAGTGACAGAAAATGCACCCGGGATAATGCGTCTCATTATAGAACTGCCATGGCTAAATGAAAACTGCAAGTCTCAGGCAAAATATGCTTATAAAAACGTGGTATCACCAACAAACTTGCTCAATGGAAAACCACGTTTTATCAGGGAGACATTGTACAGGTCTGGGCGAAAAAGTTAAAAGATTGTAGCGATTAATTTAATCGGTTTGACCTGGAGCACGGGCGCAGCCGCCGCTGCGCCGCGATAAAATCAGGCGTTCAGAATATCGTCCAGGTGCAGTTCCTCACGGATCTGCTTAACCCACTTCTCAACACGCTCTGCGGTCAGCTCTGGCTGACGGTCTTCGTCGATGGCCAGACCCACGAAATGATCGTCATCGGCCAGGCCTTTAGACGCTTCGAAGTGGTAACCGGCGGTCGGCCAGTGGCCTACGATAACCGCGCCGTTCGGCTCAATGATATCGCGGATGGTGCCCAGCGCGTCACAGAAGTATTCGGCGTAGTCTTCCTGATCGCCACAGCCAAACAGGGCGACCAGCTTACCGTTGAAGTCCACTTCTTCCAGCGTCGGGAAGAAATCATCCCAGTCGCACTGGGCTTCACCGTAGTACCAGGTTGGGATACCCAGCAGCAGAATGTCATAGCCTTCCAGATCTTCTTTGCTGCTCTTGGCGATGTCATGCACATCAGCAACGTCTTTACCGAGCTGTTTTTGAATGTTTTTCGCGATATTTTCGGTATTGCCGGTATCACTGCCAAAGAAAATGCCGATGATTGCCATGAGTAAAATAACCTCTTGAAACTTAATAGTATGGTGGCGCAATTTGGCCACGGATAAGGGCAATAATAGCAGAACTGGCAACCCTGCGGAAACAGCTATCGCGCAGGACTGCACTCTGTGCTACATGAAAAGGGTAATTAAGGGAATTTTCAGACTTATGCCTGGCCGCGCAACGTCTCAAGCTGGGCGATCAGCATCTCTTCAATGAGCTCGCTACGGCTGATATTTCGGGCCTCGGCCAGCTCATTAAGTGCATCGACCGCGTCGGCGTTGAGCTTCAGTTCGACACGCTTAAGCCCACGATTTTTATCGCGTTTAAGCTGGTTGCGTTTATTGATACGCAGCTGTTCATCGCGCGAAAGCGGATTCGTCTTGGGTCGTCCCGGGCGACGCTCATTCGCGAACAGATCTAGTGTCGTACGGTCCGTTTGTTCTTTGGCCATGATTCTGAGACTTCGGGGGAAACACGCCGCCCTGCTAATGCCCGGGCGATAAGCGCGCCATCATACATCACCAAAAACGGCACGCCAACGACTGGAAGCCCGCAGCCTTCCAGTCGCTTTCTTTTTAATCAATTTGCAGTATCAGCGAGATAGCGGCGAATGGCGCGCAGCACAGCATCCGGTTTTTCCGCATGCACCCAGTGCCCTGCACCGGCAATCACGTGGGCGCGAGCCTGCGGGAATTGGGCCAGCAGCGTGTCGCGGTACGCGTCGGTAACGTAAGGCGAGTTGCCGCCGCGAATAAAGAGAGTAGGGTATGGCCAGGCGGGGACGGTTTCCCAGCCGACGATGTTATTGTACTGGTCCCAGAGCACCGGCACGTTAAAACGCCATTGCCCGTCAACAAACGACTTCAGCAGGAACTGAACGACGCCTTCTTCATTAAGATGCTCACGCATGACGGCAGCCGCCTGTTGGCGCGTCGCGACACCCGCTTCTGTGACCGCATTAATGGCGGCAAAAATCTCGTCGTGACGGCGAACGTCATAATCCACGGGCGCGACGTCAATCACCACCAGGCCGCTAATACGGTCCGGGGCCAGTGCCGTCAGGGCCATCACCGCTTTGCCACCCATTGAATGCCCGATGAGGGTCACCTTTTGCAGGTCGTGGGCATCCAGCGTATCCAGCAGATCCTGCGCCATCGCCGCGTAGGTCATCTCGTTGGAACGCCCGGAAAGACCATGATTGCGCATATCGACCTGTAAAATATCGTGGTCGGTAACCAGATCGCGCGCCAGCACGCCCAGGTTATCCAGACTACCAAAAAGCCCGTGAACCAGTACGATGGGAGAATTATTGTTCGGCGATTGTGCAGTTTGCGCTCGGGTATTCAATTTCATGGCAAAGTTCTTTTTTTACGTATGTCAGGTTAGGGTATTATGTTGACCATTCTGCCGCCCGGCTGCAAGGTTCCAGTTTAATCTGACTTTTGCTGCCAACCTGGTTTGACGCTATCCGCTGTTGGGATTTGACCTTATAATCCCAATGACTTGTATTCAGATAAGATATCGCACTGGATTAAGATGAAAACAATCGAAGTTGATGACGAACTCTATCAGTATATTGCCAGCCAGACGCGGCATATCGGGGAGAGCGCGTCCGACATTTTACGGCGCATGCTTAAAATTTCCGCCGCTTCACAGCCTGCTACCCCAGTCATCAAAGATGTCGTGTCTCAGCCGAGCGTTGTTGCACAAACAAAACCTGCCGTGACGCCGGCAAAAGATAAAGTGCGCGCGATGCGCGAGCTGCTGCTCTCCGATGAATACGCGGAGCAGAAAAAGGCCGTTAACCGCTTTATGCTGGTGCTGTCTACACTTTACTCACTGGATAACAAAGCGTTTGCTGAAGCGACCGAGTCGCTTCACGGCCGTACTCGCGTCTATTTCGCAGGCGACGAGCAGACGCTGCTGCAAAATGGCAATCAAACCAAACCCAAACATGTTCCTGGCACCCCGTACTGGGTGATCACCAATACCAATACGGGCCGCAAGTGCAGCATGATTGAACACATCATGCAGTCCATGCAGTTCCCGGCGGAATTGATTGAAAAGGTTTGCGGTACAATTTAACCCTTGCATCAGAAGGACCCGGTAATGGCAAATCACAGCCGTGCAGGCCAACCTGCACAACAAAGCGATTTGATTAACGTCGCTCAGCTGACCGCGCAGTATTATGTGCTGAAACCGGTCGTGGGCAACGCAGAACACGCAGTGAAGTTTGGTACATCCGGTCACCGCGGCAGCGCGGCGCGCCACAGCTTTAACGAACCGCACATTCTGGCCATTGCTCAGGCCATTGCGGAAGAGCGCGCTAAAAATGGCGTTACCGGTCCGTGCTACGTGGGGAAAGATACCCATGCCTTGTCTGAACCGGCGTTCATCTCTGTTGTGGAAGTGCTGGCGGCAAACGGCGTCGACGTGATTGTTCAGGAGAACAATGGCTTCACCCCAACCCCTGCGGTCTCTAACGCCATCCTGGTGCATAACAAAAAAGGTGGCGCGCTGGCGGACGGTATCGTTATCACGCCATCCCACAACCCGCCGGAAGACGGTGGTATCAAATACAACCCGCCTAACGGCGGCCCGGCCGACACTAACGTCACCAAAGTGGTGGAAGATCGTGCGAACGCGCTGCTGGCTGACGGTCTGAAAGGCGTGAAGCGCATTTCTCTGGATGCGGCCATGGCGTCCGGTCACGTGAAAGAGCAGGATCTGGTTCAGCCGTTCGTGGAAGGGCTGGCGGATATCGTCGATATGGCGGCCATCCAGAAAGCCGGGCTGAAGCTGGGCGTGGATCCGCTGGGCGGCTCCGGTATCGAATACTGGAAACGTATCGCCGAGCATTACAAGCTGGATCTGACCATCGTGAACGATCACGTCGATCAGACCTTCCGCTTTATGCACCTGGACAAAGACGGCGCGATCCGTATGGACTGCTCCTCCGAGTGCGCGATGGCGGGCCTGCTGGCGCTGCGTGATAAATTCGATCTGGCGTTTGCTAACGACCCGGATTATGACCGTCACGGTATCGTCACCCCTGCCGGGCTGATGAACCCGAACCACTATCTGGCTGTTGCAATTAACTATCTGTTCCAGCACCGCCCGCAGTGGGGCAAAGAGGTGGCCGTCGGTAAAACGCTGGTTTCCTCCGCGATGATCGACCGCGTGGTGGAGGCGCTGGGCCGCAAGCTGGTGGAAGTGCCGGTGGGCTTCAAATGGTTCGTTGACGGTCTGCACGACGGCAGCTTCGGCTTCGGCGGTGAAGAGAGCGCGGGCGCATCTTTCCTGCGTTTCGACGGCACGCCATGGTCAACCGATAAAGACGGCATCATCATGTGCCTGCTGGCGGCGGAAATCACCGCTGTCACCGGTAAGAACCCGCAGGAACACTACAACGACCTGGCGGCACGCTTTGGTGCACCAAGCTATAACCGTATTCAGGCTGGCGCGACGTCAGCCCAGAAAGCGGCTCTGTCCAAACTCTCTCCTGAGATGGTCAGCGCAAGCACCCTGGCGGGCGATCCGATCACTGCTCGTCTGACGGCGGCACCGGGCAACGGCGCATCCATTGGTGGTCTGAAAGTGATGACCGAGAACGGCTGGTTCGCCGCGCGTCCGTCCGGTACGGAAGATGCGTACAAAATCTATTGCGAAAGCTTCCTCGGCGCTGAGCACCGTCAGCAGATTGAGAAAGAAGCGGTAGAGATTGTCAGCGAAGTGCTGAAAAACGCGTAAGTGATGTTCGAGTGCGGGCTGATGCCCTCACCCCGGCCCTCTCCCATAGGGAGAGGGAGAAAACACTAAAAACGGCAACCCATGGGTTGCCGTTTTGCTTTTACTTAACTGTGCTTGTTCTTCAATTCAAACCGCGGTGACACCAGACCGTACAGCGTCCAGCCCATAAAGGTCACCATTGCCCCGTAGAGCATCGCTTCCTGGCCGGATGAGTAGAGCGCATAGAAGCTGTAGATTGCCCCAATCAGCGCCACGATATTGGCCGCACGCGCTTTGCGGGGATCCACCTTCGCCACCTTCTGGATGATCACCAGCGCTGCCATCGACAGAATATACGGAATGATGTTCGTCACCACCGCCAGGTTGACCAGCACGTTGAACTGGCTGTTCAGCGACGGGCTAATAGTCATCAGCGACAATCCACTCTGGAAGATGACAATCGCCAGCATGCCCTGCACCGGCGCATCCGCTTTGGTCACGCGGGAGAAGATTTTTGGGAAGTAACCTTCATCAGCCGAGGATTTAAACACCTGAGCGATGGTGAACTGCCAGCCGAGCAGCGAGCCGCAGCAGGACATCACCATCAGACCCATAATCACCTTCCCGACTTCCGGCGTGAACATCTGCGCGAAGGCCAGCCCAAACGGCGCCGTAGAGTTTGCCAGATCCATGTTTGGCACAATCCCGGCAATCACGTTAGTCGAGACGATATAGATCACCGCCGCGCCCAGCGTGCCGCCGAGGACCGCAATCGGCACGTTCTTTTCAGGATTCTCTACCACTTCCGCGTTCGCGCAGGCGGATTCCAGACCCAGGAAGGCCCAGAGCGTCATGGCGATAGAAGAGCCGACCGCGGTAAAGAACGGCACATGGTGCGGGTTCCAGGAGTTGGCGTAGAGCGTCGGGCTAAACCAGAACCAGCCGATGATGCACAGGCCGACAACCGGGATAATCACGCCCCAGACGGTGATACTGGATAGCTGTCCGGTGATACGCGCGCCGCCAAAGTTAGCCACGGTACAGATCCACAGCACCCCAATGGTCGCCAGCCCAATTTGCACAGGACTGAGCGTCGCGCCAAACAGCTCCGTACCGTAGCCCACGGCGGAGATGGCAATCGCCACGTTGGCGATCAGCAGCGACACGCCGTAGGTGTAGTTGGCCATAAAGTTACCCGACTTGCCAAAGGCGTATTCGGCGTAGCCGCCCATGCCGCCTGACTTACGGCTGAACATCCCGCACTTGGCGAACGCCCACGCCAGCGCCATTGAACCGACTGCCGTCACCAGCCAGGAGATGATAGAGATGGTACCCACCTCTGCCAGTTTGGTGGGCAGCATGATAATCCCGGAGCCCATCATGTTCACCATGGCGAGGATGGTCAGCTGCACCACGCCCATCTTATTGGACTTACTCATAATTTCTCTCCTTTCAGCAGCGCGGGCTGAGCGGCGGGTTGTTTGATGACGTTACAGCGAACCTGTTTGCGACCCTCACACTCCTCGACGTACACACCCTGCAGCTCCGGCGCGAAGCCCGGCAGAAGGTTGATGCCTTCTTCCAGCGCGGCAAAGTAGCGCAGCACGGAACCGCCCCAGACTTCCCCTGGAACCACGCACAATACCCCCGGTGGATAAGGGAGCGCGCCTTCGGCGGCGATGCGGCCTTCCGCGTCGCGCAGGGAGACCAGTTCAACCTCACCGCGCAGATAGGCGTAGTTCGCGTCCTGCGGGTTCATCATCACGCGCGGGAAGTGAGACTTGCGGAACATCTCTTTCTGCAGCTGTTTCACGTTGTGGCGGGCGTACAGGTCATGCATCTCCTGGCAGATCTGGCGCAGGGTGTAATCCGCGTAACGTTCCGGATGTTGTTTGTAGAGAGAAGGCAGGACGTCTTTCAGCGGAACATCGCTCTCGAGCAGTTTTTCGAAGCGCACCAGCTGCGCCACCAGCTGTTGCAGTTTGCCCATATCTTCCGCAGGCGTGAGCAGGAACAGGATCGAGTTGAGATCGCATTTTTCCGGCACGATGCCGTTTTCACGCAGGAAGTTGGCAAGGATAGTGGCGGGCACGCCGAAGTCGTCATACTCCCCGGTGCGGGCGTTAATGCCCGGCGTGGTTAGCAGGAGCTTGCACGGGTCGATAAAATACTGATGCTCGGCGTAGCCTTCAAAGGCGTGCCAGTTTTCACCCGGTACGAAGTGGAAGAAGCGCAGATCGGTCGCAATTTCCGCCGTGTCCCAGCTTTCCCACGGACGGCCATCCACCGTCTCCGGCACGAAGGGGCGCAGATACCGGCAGTTCTCCAGGATTAGCTTACGCGCTTCAATACCGTTCACCACGCAGTCCATCCACATGTTGCGGCCGCTCTGGCCTTCATGCATACGGGCGTTAATGTCCAGCGCAGCGAACAGCGGATAAAACGGGCTGGTGGAGGCGTGCATCATAAAGGCATTATTCAGCCGCTTGTGCGGGACATAGCGCTGCTGTCCTTTGATGTGGCTATCTTTCTTGTGGATTTGCGAGGTCTGGGAGAAGCCCGCCTGCTGTTTATGCACGGACTGGGTAACCAAAATCCCCGGGTCGTTTTCGTTCAGCTCCAGCAGCAGCGGAGAGCAGTCGGCCATCATCGGGATAAACTGCTCGTAACCCACCCAGGCGGAGTCAAACAGGATGTAATCACACAGATGCCCAATCTTATCCACCACCTGACGGGCGTTATAGATAGTGCCATCGTAGGTACCCAGCTGGATCACCGCCAGGCGGAACGGACGCGCATCGCGTGCACGGCTCGGCGCCACCTCCGCCACCAGCTCGCGCAGATAACTTTCTTCAAAGCAGTGGGCGTCAATGCCGCCAATAAAGCCGTACGGGTTGCGCGCGGTTTCCAGATAGACCGGCGTTGCACCGGCCTGGAGGAGGGCACCGTGATGGTTAGATTTGTGGTTGTTACGGTCAAACAGCACCAGGTCGCCCGGGGTGAGCAGGGCGTTAAGCACCACTTTGTTGGATGACGAGGTGCCATTCAGCACGAAGTAGGTCTTATCGGCATTAAAGACTTTTGCCGCATGCTGCTGGGCGATGCATGGCGCGCCTTCGTGGATCAGCAGATCCCCCATCGCCACGTCGGCGTTGCACAGGTCGGAGCGGAAAAGCGTCTCGCCAAAGAAATCCACAAACTGATTGCCGGCAGGATGGCGGCGGAAGAACTGGCCGCCCTGATGGCCCGGGCAGTCGAACGCACTGTTGCCCTGCTTCACGTAGTCGACCAGGGCGCGGAAAAACGGCGGGCGCAGCTGGGTTTCATACTTTTGGGCTGCCGCTTCCAGCTGGCGTCCATAAAAGTCGTTGCTGGTGTCTGAATACTCAAATACGCCATGAATGCGCGATAAATAGTCTGCCGGAATGAATTCCTCTTTGTGCGTCGCGACAAAAACAGGAATGCCAAAACCGGTGGCTTCTATTTCGTCCAGGATACCGCTGGCAATATCCGTGACCGCCAGAACAATGGCGGCAACATCAATATAATCAGAGGCACGGACATCTACCAGTTCACGCTGGGTAGTAAAGCAATCCGGACATGCACGACTGGCTGCGATTTTTAAACTTTTCATCTTTCTCTCTTTATTTTAGGTAATAAGCGTCCCTCGATTTCCTGCAAGAAAGAAATCGACAATTTACCGGAAAAAAAGCAAAGGGTGGCCGCTGATTAAAATCAGTGAATTGCTTTTTTGATGATTGAAATTCAGTCCGCCCGGTGCGGATGAGTCTGAATTAAAATGAATGAGCGCACGAGTTCACAGGCAAATACCTGTAAAATAAGATGTTTCAGGATAACCTGTAAGCGGGTGCGCCAGAAGTCGAAGGACTACCGGGCATTAAAGAGATGAAAGTCAAAGCAGTTTCGGTGGGCAAACATCATGATATGTGTTGTCCGCCTTATATGGGGCATTAAGCGATTGTTGTTTTCCATGTTTCATTTTCCTTTCAGTAATTGAAAGCATGGTCATTTTATCCAGGAAAAGGCGATTAACCGTGAGGTAGATCACCGTTAACCGATCAAATCAGAAATAAATATTCGTTTTAGATGAATATCGCAGATCAAAATTCTGATTTGTTGGTGTTACGTTAACAGGTTGTGTTATCAATGTTTTAAATGAACAAAAATAACCCGTAAAAATAATGCATGGGTTATTTATGAAATATTTTCTGAGGTATTTTGATTTTATTTAAAAATAAAATGAATAGTTATTCAAAGCATAAACCGATAACCGATACCGGTTTCAGTTAATAAATGGCGAGGGCGAGCGGGATCAACTTCGAGTTTCTGACGAAGATGTCCCATATATATGCGTAAATAATGACTATGTTCCACCGCGTTGGGCCCCCACACCTGACTTAGCAGCTGGCGTTGGGTGAGAACCTTGCCGTGGTTGTTGAGCAGAACGGCGAGCAGGCGAAATTCTATTGGCGTCAGATGGATTTCTTCTTCACCGCGCACAATACGCCGCGCGGCCAGGTCAACCCGGATATCCCCAAACGTGTAGGTTGGGTCAGCAGGCGTGGTTGCGCTGTGGCGACGCAGCGCCACGCGAAGGCGAGCCTGTAACTCGCCGATACCAAAAGGTTTAATCAGATAGTCATCCGCCCCGGCATCCAGCGCCGCGATTTTATCCGTCTCTTCCGTACGCGCGGAGAGCACGAGGATCGGCATCTGGCTCCACTGACGAACTTCCCGGATAAAATCGATGCCGTCGCCGTCCGGCAGACCAAGATCGAGGATCACCAGGTCCGGCTTGCGGGTGGCGGCTTCAATTAAACCCCGCTGAAGCGTACCCGCATCATGAACGCGCAGACCGTCCCCTTCCAGCGCAGCGCGCAGAAAACGGCTAATGGCGATCTCATCTTCAACAATCAGAACGTTGATCACAAATCCTCTGGTAATTCATTAAGTTCTGGCGGGGTTTCCAGAGGAAGTGTAACACAAAACCGCGCGCCGCCTTCGGGACGATTCTCTGCAGAGATGGACCCACCGTGGACGTCAATGATCGCCTGGCAAATCGCCAGCCCCAGCCCCACGCCCGGAATGGCCGACTCCTTATTGCCGCGCGCGAATTTTTCGAAAATAGCCAACTCCTGCCCGGCGGGAATGCCGGGGCCGGTATCCCAGACGTCAAGGTGAAGCGTGCCGTCGTCCACCATCGCATCCACGCCTATTTGCGCGCTGGCGCCAGCATATTTGCCGGCATTTTCCAGCAGGTTGATCAGCACCCGTTCAAACAGCGGACCATCAACGTGAATTAAGGTCAGGGGCTCGGGCATGTTCAGCGCAATATGCCGCCCGCCCAGGCCGGGTTCGAGCATTTTCAGGGCGCTGCCCACCACCTCTTCAAGCGTGAGCCACTCTTTTTTGAGGTTAAAACCGCCTGACTGGATACGCGCCATATCGAGCAGGTTATTCACCAGACGCGTGGTATTCAGCACATGCTGGCGGATCTCGCTGGCCTGAAGGGCATGTTTAGAGCCTTCCGCCGCCAGGTCCAGCGTCAGAATTTCTGACTGGCCGAACAGGACGGTGAGCGGGGTACGCAGATCGTGAGACAGCGCCGCCAGCAGCGAGTTACGAATGCTTTCACGCTCGCTCGCCAGCCGGGCCTGTTCTTCGCTGGCGGTGAGGGCCAGCCGCTCCAGCGCGCTGGCAACCAGCAGCGTAAAGGTCTCCAGCAGCCGCTGCTGTTCGGGGATCATCAGCTGGCGCAGGTTTGAGGGCTCAACAATCACCAGCCCCTGATTTTTATCGGCGCTGCGCAGCGGCAGAATTTGATAGGGCACGCCGGGCAGGGTGTCGGTCCCTGCGCCCGCAGGTAACCCTTTGTCAAAGCTCCAGCGCGCGATGGCTTCGTCCCAGGGCGTCATGCCTGAGGCCGACGTCAGCGGGCGCAGCTTGCCGTGTTCGTCTGGGAGCAAAATCAGGTTGCTGGCATGAAACGTCGAACGAATAAACTGCTCGCTGGTCTGCACGATATCCAGCGGCGTGCGTCCCACCGCCAGCGATTTCGACATCTCATAGAGATGGCGTGTGCGCTGCTCGCGATAGCGGGCAATACGCGCCTGGTAGCGCACGCCCGCCGTCAGATTCCCGATCACCAGCCCGACGGTGAGCATCACCGCGAAGGTAAGAATGTACTGTACGTCCGACACCGCGAGCGTCCCTCGCGGAGCAATAAAGAACAGATCGAAGCTGATGACGTTGATCACCGTCGCCAGTACCGACGGCCAGCGCCCGTAAAAGAGCGCCACCACCACTACGCCAAGCAGGTAGATCATCACCAGGTTGGCGGCATCAAACGCGATCAGCCACTGGCTGGCAATCACGGTAATCAGGGCGCAGAGCACGACGGCGACAAGACAGCCCCGCAGCTGAATGCGCCATTTATCGCTGAAGGCACGGCTGTCCGGCGCGCGGCTGGGTAACGGCGTGGGCTTATCATCCAGCGCCACGATCACCAGGTCCAGATCCGGTGCGCGGCGGGCCAGCTTGTCGGCAAACGATTCGCGGCTAAACCAGCGGCGATGCTGGCGACGGCCAATCACGATTTTCCCCAGATTGTGCTCACGGGCGTAGCGCAAAATAGCTTTATCTTCCTGAGGGTCGGAAAGGGTGGCGGTTTCGGCACCCAGCTCCTGCGCCAGGCGAAGCGAACTCAATATCGCGCGGCGCTGGTTCTCGGGCAGCGCGTGCAGCTGCGGCGTTTCGACATACACCGCATGCCAGACGCTGCCAAATTTGGCCGCCAGGCGCGCGGCGGTGCGGACAAGCTTTTCATTGCCGCTGCCGTGCCCTACGCACAGCAGGATGGCATCTCGCGTATGCCAGACGCGCTCCTGGCCCTGCAGATCGCGCCAGGCACGCATCTGATCGTCGACGCGATCGGCAGTACGACGCAGGGCCAGCTCGCGCAGGGCAATCAGGTTGCCTTTACGGAAGAAATGCTCGATGGCGCGCTCGGCCTGGCCGGCGATATAGACTTTGCCTTCATGCAGGCGCTGGCGTAAATCGTCGGGGGGCAGGTCGACCAGCACCACTTCATCGGCAGAATCAAAGAAGGGGTCGGGCACCGTCTCGCGCACCTGAATGCCGGTCACGCCGCTGACCACGTCGTTCAGGCTCTCCAGATGCTGAACGTTAACCGTCGTGAATACATCTATACCGGCTTCAAGTAGTTCTTCTACATCCTGCCAGCGTTTTGGATGGCGTGAGCCTGGCGCATTGCTGTGCGCCAGTTCGTCCATCAGGATAAGGGCGGGACGGCGGGCGAGGGCGGCATCAAGATCGAATTCGGTGACTAGCCGACCGCGGTGGCTGATACGGCGGGGCGGCTGGGTGGCCAGCCCCTTCAGCAGCGATGCGGTCTCTTTGCGTCCGTGGGTTTCTACCACGCCTATCAATATATCGAGCCCCTGCGCCCGAAGCCGCTGGGCTTCCGTCAGCATGGCGAAGGTTTTCCCGACGCCTGCGCAGGCGCCAAAGAAAATTTTCAGTTTGCCGCGATGGGCTTCGGCCGTCTGTTCAAGCAGCCTGTCCGGATCCGGGCGCATGGGCTCGTCGGTCATTTAGTTTTTCCTTAGCGCGTCCAGCGCCAGATTCAGCTCAACAATATTCACCACGGGCATGCCGATAAAGCTGACCAGCGGCTTTTGCGTGTGCTCTGCAACCAGCTGGCTAACCTGCTCGACGGTCAGCTGACGGGCCGCGGCGACGCGCGGGATTTGCCATGCCGCGGCTGCCGGCGTCAGGCTGTAGTCCAGCCCACTGGCCGAGGCGGTCACCAGCTCTACGGGCACCTCACGGCTGGCCTGCGGATTAGCGGCGCGCAGGGCTGCCACGCGCTCAGCAACGGCTTTGTCCAGCTCGGGGTTGCTGCCCGCCAGGTTACTGCCGCCGGATGCCATCGGATTATACGGGCTTTCGGCAGTGGCGGAAGGGCGTCCCTGGAAGTAACGGGCATCCGTAAAGTTCTGACCAATCAGGCGCGAACCGCGGTTTTCACCGTTTTGCATAATCAGCGAGCCGTTGGCCCGATCCTTAAACCACCACTGGCCCAGCGCGGTGGTCACCAGCGGGTACAGCCCGCCGGTAATGAGAGACAGCAGAATAAACAGAAGTATAGCGGGGCGTAACATCGTCATTTGATTCACCTTTTAAACCAGGCCGAACAGCGTCAATAGCAGGTCGATCACCTTGATACCGATGAAGGGCACCACCAGCCCGCCCAGCCCGTAAATCCACAGGTTGCGGCGCAGCATGGCGGCGGCCGTGAGCGGCTTATAGCTCACGCCCTTCAGCGCGAGCGGGATCAGGAAGACAATAATCAGAGCGTTAAAGATGACTGCGCTCAGAATGGCCGATGCCGGAGAGTGCAGGTGCATCACGTTCAACGCGTTTAATTGCGGGTAGGTCGCAGCAAACGCCGCCGGAATGATGGCGAAATATTTCGCCACATCGTTGGCGATACTGAACGTAGTCAGCGACCCGCGCGTCATCAGCATCTGCTTGCCAATGTGCACCACTTCAATCAGCTTGGTCGGGTTAGAGTCGAGGTCGACCATGTTGCCCGCCTCTTTTGCCGCCTGGGTACCAGAGTTCATCGCCACCGCCACGTCGGCCTGCGCCAGGGCTGGGGCGTCGTTGGTACCGTCGCCGGTCATCGCCACCAGGCGGCCTTCCGCCTGATACTGACGAATCAACGCCAGTTTCGCTTCCGGTGTGGCTTCGGAAAGAAAATCATCCACGCCCGCTTCGGCGGCAATCGCCGCGGCGGTAAGACGGTTATCCCCGGTGATCATCACCGTTTTGATCCCCATTTTACGCAGCTGGGCAAAGCGCTCCTTGATGCCGCCTTTGACGATATCCTTCAGGGCAATCACCCCCAGCACGTGTGCGCCCTCGGCCACCACCAGCGGCGTCGCCCCCTGACGGGCCACGCTTTCGACCAGGCTGTCCACTTCCGGTGGGAAGTGGCCGTTGTTGGCCTCAATGTGGCGACGGATGGCATCAACAGAGCCTTTACGGATCATGCGATCCTGAATGTTAATGCCGCTCATGCGGGTTTGCGCCGTGAAGGGCACGAAAGTGGCGTGCAGGCTCTGAACGTCGCGCTGGCGCAGGTTAAAGCGCTGCTTGGCGAGGATCACGATACTGCGGCCTTCCGGGGTTTCATCGGCTAGCGAAGAGAGCTGTGCGGCATCCGCCAGCGTTTTTTCATCCACCCCCGGGGCGGGCAGGAAATCTGACGCCTGGCGATTACCGAGGGTAATAGTCCCGGTTTTATCCAGCAGTAAGACGTCCACGTCACCGGCGGCTTCCACCGCCCGCCCGCTGGTGGCGATGACGTTGGCACCGAGCATACGGCTCATGCCGGCTACGCCGATGGCTGACAGCAGGCCACCAATGGTGGTGGGGATCAGGCAGACCAGCAGCGCCACCAGCACCGTGATGGTGACCGCGGTGCCGCCATAGGCGGAAAACGGCCACAGCGTCGCGGTTGCCAGCAGGAAGACGATGGTCAGGGCCACCAGCAGGATGGTCAGGGCAATCTCGTTCGGCGTTTTACGACGCTGCGCGCCTTCCACCATGGCGATCATCCGGTCGAGGAAGGTTTCCCCCGGGTTAACGCTACACTGGATCACCAGCCAGTCGGAGAGAATGCGCGTCCCGCCCGTCACGGAGGCGAAATCGCCGCCAGATTCGCGGATAACCGGCGCGGACTCCCCTGTAATGGCGCTTTCATCCACCGAGGCGCCCCCTTCGATAACTTCACCGTCGCAAGGGATAATGTCCCCGGCTTCCACCAGCACCACATCGCCTTTGCGCAGTTCATCCGCCGGAACGTGGTCCATCTGCGCGCCGTATTTCGGTTCACGTAGCTTGCGCGCGAAGGCGGTTTTCTTCACCCCTTTCAGGCTGTTGGCCTGGGCTTTACTCCGGCCTTCCGCCAGCGCTTCCGCAAAGTTGGCGAACAGCACGGTAAACCATAGCCACAGGCTGATGGCGCCGGTAAACATCGCATTTCCCGGCATGTGGCCCGTACCCATGGCAATCGCCAGGGCGGTGGTCAGCACGCTTCCCGCCCAGACAATAAACATCACCGGGTTGTGCCACTGCACGCGCGGGCTCAGCTTTTTCACCGCATCCATGAGCGCCTGGCGAACTAATGACGGTTCGAACAGGGCCAGTTGTTTACGACTCATGACAATTTCTCCGCAAAATCAGCGTAAAGAGAGGTATTCCGCGACCGGGCCTAACGCGAGGGCGGGGATAAAGGTCAGGGCGCCGACCAGTAACACGGTACCCGTCAGCAGGCCGATAAACAGCGCACCGTGGGTCGGCAATGTCCCGGTGGTGGTCGGTTGGATTTTTTTATTCACCAGCGATCCGGCAATCGCCAACACCGGCACAATGATCCCGAAGCGACCCACAAACATGCAGAACGCCAGCAGACAGTTCCAGAACGGTGAGTTGGCGCTTAAGCCCGCAAAGGCGCTGCCGTTGTTGTTGGCGGCAGAAGAGACGGCATACAGCACTTCGCTAAAACCGTGAATGCCGGGGTTAAAGATGCCGCTGCGTCCGGCCTCGGTCATCAGCGCAAGCGCGGTGCCAAGAAGCACAAGCGCAGGGGTGACCAGAATCGCCAGCGCGGTTAATTTCATCTCGCGAACATCGATTTTTTTACCGAGGTATTCCGGGGTGCGGCCAATCATCAAACCGGCAATAAACACCGCCAGCAGCACGAACAGCAGCATGCCGTACAGACCCGAACCCACGCCGCCAAAGACGACTTCGCCAATCTGCATCAGCCACATCGGGATCATGCCACCCAGCGCCGTAAAGGAATCGTGCATGGCGTTGACTGCCCCGCACGAGGCCGCCGTGGTGACCACCGCATACAGGCTGCTGGCGAGAATGCCAAAGCGGCTCTCTTTACCTTCCATGTTGATATTGCTGTTGGCCCCCAGCTGCATGAAATGGCTGTTGCCGCTCCATTCAGCCCACATCACCAGCGCCACGCAGACCACAAAGATCAGAGACATGGTCCAGAGCAAGGTGCGGCCCTGACGGCGATCGTTAACCACATCACCAAAGGCAAAGCAGAGCGCGGCGGGGATCAGGAAAATCGCCAGCATCTGCACATAATTTGTCAATGCGGTAGGGTTTTCAAACGGATGCGACGAGTTGGCGTTGAAGAAGCCACCTCCGTTCGTCCCGAGCATTTTGATGGCTTCCTGTGACGCTACAGGCCCCATCGGCAGGAGCTGTTTTGCACCTTCCAGCGAGGTATAGGACGCGTAAGGCATCAGGTTTTGCAGGGTGCCCTGCTGGATGAAGAACAGAGCGATCAGCAGCGCAATTGGCAGCAGGATCCACAGCGTAATGCGGGTCAGGTCCACCCAGGCGTTACCCAGGGTATTGATTTTCTGACGCGCAAACGCACGCGTCAGCGCGAAGATCACCGCGATACCGCTGGCGGCCGAGAGGAAGTTTTGCACGGTTAACCCGACCATCTGGCTGAAATAGCTCAGCGTGGTTTCACCGGCGTAGGACTGCCAGTTGGTGTTAGTGACAAAGCTCACCGCCGTGTTCAGCGCAAGATGCCAGGACAGGCCCGGTAACTGTTGCGGATTCAGCGGCAGGATGCCCTGCAACATCAGCATGGCAAAAAGCGCAATGAGCCCAACGATATTCAGCAGCAGAATGGCGATCAGATACTGACGCCAGCTCATCTCCCGATCGTCTATTCCCAGTACGCGCCAGATCCCTTTTTCAACGCTTCCCGTGCCGGGCAAAGGGACGTTGTTGATTAATCGTGCCAGTCCCGATCCCAGTGGCCTTGCCAGAATGAACAGTACCACTAAGAAGCTGGCAATAAGCAGAAACGCCTGAGCAGCCATCAGAAGGCCTCCGCATTTATCAGGGCATAGACCAGATAACCCAATAACAGGAACACCAGCACGATGCCGGCAATAAGACCTGCACTCACAATCCACCTCCGGGTGACTTTCGTTGTTGTACTAACGGTAGGATTTCCGGCGCAAAGATTTCGCAAAAATGGGGAGGGCGGGTGTAAAAAAAGTATAAAAATGGCAAAGCCCACAATTTAACTATTGATAAGTAAATTGTTAACTTTTTTGTAACTTAATTACGGAGAGAATGTAAATATTCACTAAATGGGCAAAAATAAGTGGTCGGATGAGTAGTAAAATTACAAACAAAGCGATATTATTTTAGCCAGGTCACAGATTTTGAATTTTCCGGATGACGTTTCCGGCCAACTATAGGGGAGAAAAATATGGATCTTTATAAAGAGTATCCGGCTCATATCGTGTTCTTGCGCCGCGCTTTCGCCGTAGTGGCTGGCGTGCTGGCTCTGCCGGTGATGCTGTTCTGGAAAGATCGTGCACGTTTTTACAGCTATCTGCACCGCGTCTGGGCGAAAACCAGCGAGAAGCCGGTGTGGATGGATCAGGCCGAGAAAGCGACCTGCGATTTCTACTGATACGAAGACTACACATAGCAATAAAAAAACCGCCAACAGCAATGTGGCGGTTTTTTTGTCCCTCGGGATTCGCGGTCCGTTGGGTGGCTTCAGGCCCTCGTCAGAGGTTACAGGCATATATTTAGCCCTCTTTCTTGCCGGGTGACGCTGCGCTTACCCGGCCTACACAGTGCAAGGATATCAAGTATGGCATGTTTCATTCCAGGCCCGTGCAAGCGTAGCGCCGCCGGGCGAAACGCACATCAAGCTCTTTGTTAGCAGTCTGTAAGGCCGCCTCGGGCGGCCTTTTTTATTTCATCCCGTCTACACTTCATGGCAAAGTAGTTCAATGCATGCTTTTTCCTTTTACGGCATGCCCTTACGGACATAATGGATAATTGCCTGGAGTTTTATGCCCACCCATCTGGTTTGGTTTCGCGCGGACCTGCGCGTACATGACAACATCGCCCTTGCGGCAGCCTGCCGCGCCAAAGACGCTAACGTATTGGCACTGTTTATGGCCACGCCCGAGCAGTGGCGGCAGCACGATATGGCCCCCCGGCAGGCGGCCTTGCTCCGGGCGTATCTGAACGATCTGCAGCACTCGCTCGCTGGAAAAGGCATACCGCTTCTCTATAAAGAGGTGGGTGATTTTGCCGCACAGCTTCAGACGGTGCAGGAGATCTGTAAGCAGCACAAGGTCACGCATCTTTTTTACAACTATCAGTACGAATTCAACGAGCAGCAGCGCGACCGTCAGCTGGAGAAGATGCTGGAAGGGGTGGTCTGCGAAGGGTTTGATGACAGCGTGATGCTGGCACCGGGCAGCGTGATGACCGGCAACCACGAGATGTATAAAGTTTTTACTCCGTTCAAAAATGCCTTTATCAAACGTCTGAAAGAGGCGCTGCCGGAGTGCGTTGCCGCGCCTGCCGTGCGAGGCGAAGCCATAAAAGAGCTGCCTGAGCTGACGTTTGATTACCCTCAGCAGCCGTTTGATGAAACGCTGTTCCCCGCCGATGAGAAATCTGCCATCGCCCAACTGCGCCAGTTCTGCAAGCAGGACGCGGCCAGTTACGACGCGCGTCGGGATTTTCCCGCCATCGAGGGTACCAGCCGCCTGTCGGCCTGTCTGGCGCTGGGTGCGATCTCACCGCGCCAGTGTTTGCATCGTCTGCTGGCGGAGCAGCCGCAGGCGTTGGATGGCGGCGCAGGGTCTGTCTGGCTGAATGAGCTTATCTGGCGCGAGTTTTATCGTCATCTGATGACCTTTCATCCTGGTTTGTGTAAGCATCGGCCCTTCATTGGCTGGACCGATAATGTAAAGTGGCAATCGAATGATAAGCAGCTGAAAGCCTGGCAAAGCGGGCAGACGGGCTATCCGATAGTCGATGCCGCCATGCGTCAGCTTAATGAGACGGGGTGGATGCACAACCGCCTGCGGATGATTACCGCCAGCTTTCTGGTGAAGGATCTGCTTATCGACTGGCGTATCGGAGAGCGCTATTTTATCTCTCAGCTGATCGATGGCGATCTCGCGGCGAATAACGGCGGCTGGCAGTGGGCGGCCTCTACCGGCACCGATGCCGCACCCTATTTCCGGATTTTCAATCCGACCACGCAGGGGCAAAAATTTGATGCGGACGGCGAGTTTATCCGCCGCTGGGTTCCTGAACTTAACGGTATACCTGCTAAAGCGATCCACGAACCGTGGGCATGGGCGGATAAACAGCGTGTAAAGCTGGATTACCCTCGTCCGATTGTCGACCATAAACAGGCGCGTGTCGCCACGCTGGCGGCGTACGAAGCTGCCCGCAAAGCATAAGAGAGTGATGATGAAAAACAGCGAACTGGAAAGCCTGATTAACGAAAAACTGAACAGTACCTCCTTCAGCGATTACGGCCCGAACGGGCTCCAGGTTGAAGGCCGTGAGACGGTGCAAAAAATTATCACCGGCGTGACGGCAAGCCAGGCGCTGCTGGACGAGGCCGTTCGTCAGAACGCCGACGCGGTGATTGTTCATCACGGTTACTTCTGGAAAAACGAATCGCCGATTATTCGCGGCATGAAGCGCAACCGCCTGAAAACATTGCTGGCAAATGACATCAACCTGTACGGCTACCATCTGCCGCTGGACGCGCACCCGGAACTGGGCAACAACGTTCAGCTTGCCCGACTGTTGGGGATTACCGTAATGGGCGAAATCGAGCCGCTGGTGCCGTGGGGCGAGCTGGCGATGCCGGTTCCGGGGCTGGAGCTGGCCTCGTGGATTGAAGCGCGCCTGGGCCGTCGTCCGCTGTGGAGCGGTGATACCGGTCCGGATACGGTGAAGCGTGTCGCATGGTGTACCGGTGGCGGACAGGGCTTTATCGACAGCGCCGCGCGCTTCGGCGTCGATGCTTTTATCACCGGCGAGGTTTCCGAGCAGACCATTCATTCGGCGCGTGAACAGGGGCTGCATTTTTACGCGGCTGGCCATCACGCCACCGAGCGCGGCGGCATTCGCGCCCTCAGCGAGTGGCTGACGGAAAATACCGATCTGGATGTGACCTTTATTGATATCCCTAACCCGGCCTGACGAGAGGTAGTTAAGTGCAGCGAGCGCGTTGTTATCTTCTGGGTGAAACCGCAGTGGTTCTGGAGCTTGAACCACCGGTGACGCTTGCCACGCAAAAGCGTATCTGGCGGCTGACCCAGCGTCTGGCCGACATGCCTGAAGTGGTTGAGACCATTCCGGGTATGAATAACATAACCGTCGTGCTGCGTAGCCCGCATACCCTGGCGCTGGATGCCATTGAACGTTTGCAGCGCTGGTGGGAAGAGAGCGAGGCGCTGGAACCGGAGTCGCGTGCCATTCAGGTCCCGGTCGTTTATGGCGGTACGGGTGGGCCAGATCTTGGCGTGGTGGCAGACCACTGCGGATTAACAGAAAAGCAGGTTGTTGAGCTGCACAGCTCGGTTGACTACGTGGTCTGGTTCCTTGGGTTTCAGCCCGGATTCCCGTATCTGGGCGGATTATCTCCCCGGCTGCATACGCCACGCCGTGCCGAGCCGCGCGTGAGCGTGCCGGCGGGGACGGTGGCTATCGGCGGTGAGCAGACCGGCGTTTATCCGCTGACATCGCCTGGCGGCTGGCAGCTTATTGGGCATACCGCGACACCGTTATTTGAACCCGGGCTGGAGACGCCAATACTCTTGCGTCCCGGGGATACCCTTCGCTTTATTCCGCAGAAGGAGGGGGTATGTTAACGCTTATTCGCGCCGGGCTTTACACCTCCGTACAGGATGCCGGTCGCTTTGGTCTGCGCCAGTCGGGCGTGAGCTACTGCGGTGCGCTTGACCGTCCTTCGCTGGAGATTGCCAACCTGCTTGTGGGCAACGAAGGCAGCACGGCGGCGCTAGAAATTACGCTGGGTCAGTGTGTGATTGAGTTTGGTCAGGAAACCTGGTTTGCCTTAACCGGCGCAGGGTGTGATGCGACGCTGGATGGCAAAGCGGTGTGGACCGGCTGGCGGCTGCGGGCGAAAGCCGGGCAGCGCCTGACGCTCAAACGTCCGCTGCACGGCGTGCGTAGCTATCTCGCGGTGGCTGGCGGCATTGACGTGCCGGAGGTGCTGGGTTCATCCAGTACCGATCAGAAGGCCGGGATCGGCGGTAACGAAGGACGTTTGTTGCGCGACGGCGATCGGCTGGCAATCAAACCTTCCGCGCGCCATTTCTCGACCACGCAGGGCGTAAAACAGCTGCTGTGGGGAAACCAGATCCGCGCCTTACCGGGGCCGGAATATCATGAGTTTGACGAGGCTTCTAAAGAGTCCTTCTGGCGTGCGCCGTGGAAGATCAGCCCGCAGAGTAACCGCATGGGCTACCGCCTTCAGGGGCAGCCGCTGACCCGCACGACGGACCGGGAGCTGCTCTCCCACGGTTTATTGCCTGGGGTTATTCAGGTGCCGGGAAACGGTCAGCCCATCGTATTAATGAACGATGCGCAAACTACCGGCGGCTATCCGCGCATTGCCTGCATCATTGAAGCGGATCGCTACCATCTGGCGCAAATTCCCCTCGGCCAGCCGATTCACTTCGTGCAGTGTTCGCTGGAGGAGGCGCTTAAGGCGCGGCAGGATCAGCAGCGTTATCTTGAACAGCTGGCGTGGAGGCTTGATGGTAAAGATTGATTTGAACGCCGATCTGGGGGAGGGAAGCAGCGCTGATTCGGAACTGATGACCCTGGTCTCCTCGGTCAATATCGCCTGCGGCTTTCACGCGGGTGATGCCCAAACCATGCTGGAGAGCGTGCGTAATGCCATTAAAAACGGCGTCGCGATTGGGGCTCACCCCAGCTTTCCCGATCGGGAAAACTTTGGCCGCACGGCGATGGATCTGCCCCCTGAGACGGTCTACGCTCAGGTGCTCTACCAGATCGGCGCGCTGGAGGCGATGGTGCGCGCCCAGAACGGCGTGATGCGCCACGTGAAGCCGCACGGCATGCTCTACAACCAGGCGGCGAAAGATGCGGATCTGGCGGACGCCATTGCCCGCGCGGTGCGGGACTGTAATCCGCAGCTGATTCTGGTAGGCCTTGCGGGCAGCCAGCTGATTCGTGCCGGAGAACGGCTGGGCCTGACCACCCGTCAGGAAGTGTTTGCCGATCGGGGATACCAGCCGGACGGCAGCCTGGTGCCGCGGACGCAGGCCGGGGCGCTGATTACCGACGAAGCTAAAGCGCTGGCGCAGACGCTGGAGATGGTGCGCGCCGGGCGGGTGATCGCCGTGGACGGAACACCGGCAAACGTGCAGGCCGATACGGTATGTTTACACGGCGACGGCGAGCATGCGCTCCAGTTCGCGCGCCGCTTGCGGGCAGCGTTCTCTGAAGAGGGTATCCTCGTCAGCGCCGAATAATGACGATAAGGACACAAAAATGCCTGAAGGTCCGGAGATCCGCCGCGCGGCGGATAGCCTGGAGGCGGCGATAAAGGGCAAACCCCTGACGGATGTCTGGTTTGCTTTTCCTCAACTGAAACCGTTTGAATCACAGCTGGTGGGCCAGACGGTGACCCATATTGAAACGCGCGGCAAAGCCTTGCTTACGCACTTTTCCCATAACCTGACTTTATATAGCCATAACCAGCTTTACGGCGTCTGGCGCGTGGTGGAGGCGGACGAGCAGCCGCAAACCACTCGCGTGCTGCGCGTCAGGCTGCAAACGGCGGATAAGGCGATCCTGCTCTATAGCGCGTCGGATATCGAAATGCTTACGCCGGAGCAGCTGCTGACGCACCCGTTTCTGCAGCGGGTCGGGCCGGACGTGCTGGACATGCGCCTGACGGCGAGCGACGTGAAGGCCCGGCTGTTATCACCTAAATTTCGTAACCGACAGTTTTCCGGTTTGTTTCTCGACCAGGCCTTTCTGGCCGGGCTGGGCAACTACCTGCGGGTAGAGATCCTCTGGGAAGTCGGGCTGGCGGCGCAGCATAAAGCGTCTGAGCTGAATGATGAACAGCTGGAGGCGTTGTCCCACGCGCTGCTGGATATTCCCCGGCTCTCGTACAACACGCGCGGCGTGGCGGATGAGAACACGCATCACGGGGCGCTGTTCCGGTTCAAGGTGTTTCATCGGGCGGGGAAGAAGTGCGAGCGATGCGGCGGGATTATCGACAGGATTATGCTCTCTTCCAGACCTTTTTACTGGTGCCCGCACTGCCAGAAATAAAAGTAAAACGGTAACCCTTGGGTTACCGTTTTTAATGTTTTCACCCTCTCCCTGTGGGAGAGGGCCGGGGTGAGGGCATCAGGCCGCACCCAACATCTTTTAGCGCTTCAGGTCAGACTTAAAATCACGCTGCTCGTAGCCGGTATACAGCTGACGAGGACGGGCGATTTTCATGCCTTCGCTGTGCATTTCGTTCCAGTGCGCAATCCAGCCTACGGTACGGGCCATAGCGAAGATCACGGTGAACATGGAAGACGGAATGCCCATCGCTTTCAGAATAATGCCAGAGTAGAAATCGACGTTCGGGTAGAGTTTCTTCTCGATGAAGTACGGGTCGTTCAGTGCGATGTGTTCCAGCTCCATCGCCACTTCCAGCAGATCATCTTTGGTACCCAGCTCTTTCAGCACTTCGTGGCAGGTCTCACGCATGACGGTGGCGCGCGGGTCGTAGTTTTTGTAAACACGGTGACCGAAGCCCATCAGGCGGAAGGAGTCATTCTTGTCTTTCGCGCGACGCACGAACTCAGGAATGTGCTCAACGGTGCTGATCTCTTCCAGCATCTTCAGTGCCGCTTCGTTCGCGCCGCCGTGCGCCGGTCCCCACAGGGAAGCGATGCCCGCAGCGATACAGGCGAACGGGTTCGCGCCTGAAGAGCCCGCGGTACGGACGGTAGAGGTAGAGGCGTTTTGTTCGTGGTCAGCGTGCAGGATCAGAATACGGTCCATTGCGCGTTCCAGCACCGGGTTCACTTCGTACTCTTCGCACGGTGTGGAGAACATCATGCGCAGGAAGTTACCCGCGTAAGAGAGGTCATTGCGCGGATACACAAACGGCTGGCCGATGGAGTATTTGTAGCACATCGCCGCCATGGTCGGCATTTTGGACAGCAGGCGGAACGCCGCGATATCACGGTGACGCGGGTTATTCACGTCAAGGGAGTCGTGGTAGAACGCCGCCAGCGCACCGGTGATACCGCACATCACCGCCATCGGGTGAGAGTCACGGCGGAACGCATGGAACAGACGGGTAATCTGCTCATGGATCATGGTGTGACGGGTCACGGTGGTTTTGAATTCATCGTACTGTGCCTGCGTTGGTTTTTCGCCGTTCAGCAGGATGTAGCACACTTCCAGATAGTTGGATTCGGTGGCTAACTGATCGATGGGGAAGCCGCGATGGAGCAGGATACCTTCGTCACCGTCAATGTAGGTGATTTTGGATTCGCAAGATGCGGTAGAGGTAAATCCAGGGTCAAAGGTGAATACACCTTTAGAGCCCAGCGTACGGATATCAATAACATCCTGACCGAGCGTGCCTTTTAGCACATTCAGTTCAATAGCAGTGTCACCATTTAGGGTGAGCGTTGCCTTTGTATCAGCCATTTACGGTCTCCTTAGCGCCTTATGCTTAAGACTGCGCTTTACCGGATTTGCTTTCAGCTGTTAATCACCGTTACCAGATTGTTATTTGGCTTTCCGCTCAGCTCACGAGGACAAACCAGGGTACAGAGCTATGGCGCCTTGCAGGTAAACGAATGAAATATCAGTGAAACCACAGCAAATCAGCGTTTTTGCAGTCCGAATTATTCAAACCTGTATATCACTAATAACTGTCCTGATAACTTCGGTCAATACCATCACACTGTTACATAACTATTTGTCAGGTGAAAGAGAGACCTCATAACTTTTGCGCATTATATGCCTTTTCTAATGACGTTTGTAACAATATTGTTTAACATTTGTCAAATCAGATGATTAAAAATTAAAAAGATGTTGTTATCGTGACCCTGATCACTGTTCCAGAGAAAACCCGACAAACTGTATGTAGGTTAATTGTAATGATTTTGTGAACGGCCTATACTGCCGCCAGGTCTCCGGAACACCCTGCAATCCCGAGCCACCCAGCGTTGTAACGTGTCGTTTAAGCATCTGGAAGCAGTGTTTTGCATGACGCGCAGTTATAGAAAAGGAACGCTGCTTGACCCGCATCGCAGTCCGGAGGAAGGAAACAATAAGAACAGCATGTGGGCGTTATTCATGATAAGAAATGTGAAAAAACAAAGACCTGTCAATCTGGATCTCAAAACGATCCGGTTCCCTGTAACAGCAATAGCGTCCATTCTGCACCGTGTTTCTGGTGTGATTACGTTTGTGGCGGTCGGTATTTTGCTGTGGTTACTGGGCACCAGCCTCTCTTCCCCTGAAGGATTCCTCCAGGCCTCTGCCATCATGAACAGCTTCTTCGTGAAATTCATCATGTGGGGCATTCTGACCGCGCTGGCGTACCACGTCGTTGTGGGTGTTCGCCATATGCTGATGGACTTTGGCTACCTGGAAGAGACTTTCGAAGCCGGAAAACGCTCCGCTAACATTTCATTTGTGATTACTGTCGTGCTTTCACTTCTCGCAGGAGTTCTCGTATGGTAAGCAACGCCTCCGCATTAGGACGCAACGGCGTACATGACTTCATTCTGGTCCGTGCTACCGCCATCGTTCTCACTCTTTACATCATCTATATGATCGGTTTCTTCGCGACCAGCGGCACGCTGACGTGGGAAATCTGGAGTGGGTTCTTCGGATCCGCCTTCACCAAAGTGTTCACCCTGCTGGCTCTGTTCTCCATCCTTATTCATGCGTGGATTGGCATGTGGCAGGTGTTGACCGATTACGTTAAACCGCTGGCGATTCGCCTCCCACTGCAGCTGGCCATTGTTGTTGCACTGGTGGTTTACGTTATTTATGGATTCGTTGTGGTGTGGGGTGTGTAATGAAACTGCCAGTCAGAGAATTTGATGCTGTTGTAATTGGTGCCGGTGGCGCAGGTATGCGTGCCGCACTGCAAATTTCCCAGAGCGGCCAGACCTGTGCGCTGCTCTCTAAAGTTTTCCCGACCCGTTCCCACACTGTGTCTGCGCAGGGCGGTATCACCGTTGCGCTGGGTAACTCCCATGAAGATAACTGGGAATGGCACATGTACGACACGGTAAAAGGTTCCGACTACATCGGCGACCAGGATGCCATCGAATATATGTGTAAAACCGGCCCGGAAGCGATTCTGGAGCTGGACCATATGGGGCTGCCGTTCTCCCGTCTGGAAAATGGCACTATCTATCAGCGTCCGTTTGGCGGCCAGTCGAAAAACTTCGGCGGCGAGCAGGCGGCACGCACCGCGGCGGCGGCTGACCGTACCGGTCACGCACTGCTGCACACCCTGTATCAGCAGAACCTGAAAAACCATACCACCATCTTCTCCGAGTGGTACGCGCTGGATCTGGTGAAAAACGCCGATGGCGCAATCGTCGGCTGTACCGCGCTGTGCATCGAAACCGGTGAAGTGGTTTACTTCAAAGCCCGTGCTACCGTGCTGGCTACCGGCGGCGCAGGCCGTATCTATCAGTCCACCACCAACGCCCACATCAACACCGGTGACGGCGTCGGTATGGCTATCCGCGCGGGCGTGCCGGTTCAGGATATGGAGATGTGGCAGTTCCACCCAACCGGTATCGCCGGTGCGGGCGTTCTGGTGACGGAAGGCTGCCGCGGTGAAGGTGGCTACCTGCTGAACAAACACGGCGAGCGCTTCATGGAGCGTTATGCCCCGAATGCGAAAGACCTGGCGGGTCGTGACGTGGTGGCGCGTTCCATCATGATCGAAATCCGTGAAGGCCGCGGCTGTGACGGCCCATGGGGTCCACACGCGAAGCTGAAGCTCGACCACCTGGGTAAAGAAGTTCTGGAGTCCCGTCTGCCGGGCATCCTGGAACTGTCCCGCACCTTCGCACACGTCGACCCGGTGAAAGAGCCGATTCCGGTTATCCCAACCTGCCACTACATGATGGGCGGTATTCCGACCAAAGTGACCGGTCAGGCGCTGACCGTAAACGAGCAGGGCGAAGACGTGGTTATTCCTGGCCTGTTCGCGGTAGGCGAAATTGCCTGCGTATCCGTACACGGTGCAAACCGTCTGGGTGGCAACTCCCTGCTGGACCTGGTGGTGTTTGGTCGTGCAGTCGGTCTGCATCTGCAGGAATCCATTGCCGAGCAGGGCGCGCTGCGTGACGCGACCGACGACGAAATTGATGCCTCTCTTGAGCGCCTCAACCGCTGGAACGGTAACCGCAACGGCGAAGATCCGGTGGAAATCCGTAAAGCGCTGCAGGAATGTATGCAGCACAACTTCTCGGTATTCCGCGAAGGCGACGCGATGGCCAAAGGTCTTGAGCAGCTGAAAGCGATCCGCGAGCGTCTGAAAAATGCCCGTCTGGACGACACCTCCAGCGAATTCAACACCCAGCGCGTTGAGTGCCTGGAGCTGGATAACCTGATGGAAACCGCGTTCGCGACGGCGATGTCGGCAAACTTCCGTACCGAAAGCCGTGGCGCGCATAGCCGCTTCGACTTCCCGGATCGTGATGACGAAAACTGGCTGTGCCATTCCCTGTATCTGCCAGAGTCGGAATCCATGACGCGTCGTAGCGTCAACATGGAACCGAAACTGCGTCCGGCGTTCCCGCCGAAGATTCGTACTTACTAATGCGGAGACAGGATAATGAAACTCGAATTCTCAGTTTATCGTTATAACCCGGATGTTGATGACGCTCCGCGTATGCAGGACTACACCCTGGAAGCGGAAGAAGGTCGCGATATGATGCTGCTGGATGCCTTAATCCAGCTTAAAGAAAAAGATCCAACGCTGTCGTTTCGCCGCTCCTGCCGTGAAGGGGTTTGCGGCTCTGACGGTGTGAACATGAACGGCAAAAATGGCCTGGCCTGCATCACGCCAATTTCAGCGTTGCAGCGTCCTGGTCAGAAAATTGTTATCCGTCCTCTGCCTGGCCTGCCGGTCGTGCGTGATTTGGTGGTAGACATGGGGCAATTCTATGCACAATATGAGAAGATTAAGCCTTACTTATTGAATAATGGGCAAAATCCACCCGCTCGCGAGCACTTACAGTCTCCTGAGCAGCGTGAAAAACTCGATGGGTTGTACGAGTGTATTCTCTGCGCATGCTGTTCAACGTCCTGCCCGTCGTTCTGGTGGAACCCGGACAAGTTTATCGGCCCGGCCGGTTTGCTGGCTGCCTATCGCTTCCTGATCGATAGCCGCGACACCGAAACCGATAGCCGTCTGGAAGGACTGAGTGACGCTTTCAGCGTATTCCGCTGCCATAGCATCATGAACTGCGTCAGTGTGTGTCCGAAGGGGCTGAACCCGACGCGCGCCATCGGCCATATTAAGTCGATGCTGCTGCAGCGCAGTGCGTAAGTAGTGAGAGGGGAGCGGTGTTCCCCTCACCCTAACCCTCTCCCAAAGGGAGAGGGGACAGATTGCAGGAAATCTTTAAAAACTGCCGACGGCATTCCCCCTCTCCCTTAGGGAGAGGGTAGGGGTGAGGGTAAAGACCCTTAGACAGTTTCTAAAGGTTCCTTCGCGGGCCAAATGAAAAGAGCTCGCAGGTGAACCCCGGCACGTACACGTGGTGTGCGTGGTAGTTTCTACGGCGAAAGTAAGCATAAAAATGCTTAAGGGATCACGATGCAGAACGGCGCAATGAAAGCCTGGCTGGACTCTTCTTTCCTTTCTGGTGCGAACCAGAGCTGGATTGAACAGCTCTATGAAGACTTCTTAACCGATCCTGACTCAGTGGACGCTAACTGGCGTTCCATGTTCCAGCAGTTGCCTGGCACAGGGGTCAAACCGGATCAATTCCATTCCAAAACACGTGATTATTTCCGTCGTCTGGCGAAGGATGCCTCACGTTACTCTTCTGCGATTTCCGACCCTGACACCAATGCGAAGCAGGTTAAAGTCCTGCAGCTTATCAACGCTTATCGCTTCCGCGGTCACCAGCATGCGAATCTCGATCCGCTGGGACTGTGGAAACAAGACCGTGTGGCCGATCTCGATCCGGCATATCACGATCTGACCGAGGCCGATTTCCAGGAAAGCTTTAACGTAGGTTCCTTTGCCATCGGCAAAGACACGATGAAGCTGGGCGATCTGATTGACGCGCTCAAGCAAACCTACTGCGGCTCCATCGGCGCGGAATACATGCACATTACCTCTACCGAAGAGAAACGCTGGATCCAGCAGCGCATCGAATCCGTAGCGGGCCACGCGACCTTCTCGGCTGACGAAAAAAAACGCTTCCTGAACGAACTGACCGCAGCGGAAGGGCTTGAGCGCTATCTGGGCGCGAAATTCCCGGGCGCAAAACGCTTCTCGCTGGAAGGCGGCGACGCGCTGGTGCCGATGCTGAAAGAGCTGATTCGTCACGCAGGCAAGAGCGGCACCCGCGAAGTGGTACTGGGCATGGCGCACCGTGGTCGTCTGAACGTGCTGGTCAACGTGCTGGGTAAAAAACCTCAGGACCTGTTTGACGAGTTCGCGGGCAAACATAAAGAACACCTCGGCACCGGCGACGTGAAGTACCACATGGGCTTCTCGTCAGATATCGAAACTGAAGGCGGTCTGGTTCACCTGGCGCTGGCGTTTAACCCGTCACACCTGGAAATCGTTAGCCCGGTGGTTATCGGTTCCGTGCGTGCGCGCCTGGATCGTCTGGACGAGCCGAGCAGCAATAAAGTGCTGCCGATCACCATCCACGGCGATGCGGCGGTAACAGGGCAGGGCGTAGTTCAGGAAACCCTGAACATGTCGAAAGCGCGTGGTTACGAAGTGGGCGGTACCGTTCGCATCGTGATTAACAACCAGGTGGGCTTTACCACCTCTAACCCGCTTGACGCGCGTTCTACCCCATACTGCACCGACATCGGTAAGATGGTGCAGGCGCCAATCTTCCACGTTAACGCGGATGACCCGGAAGCCGTTGCTTTTGTTACCCGTCTGGCGCTGGACTTCCGTAACACCTTCAAGCGCGATGTGTTCATTGACCTCTTCTGCTACCGCCGTCACGGCCACAACGAAGCGGATGAGCCAAGTGCAACCCAGCCGCTGATGTACCAGAAAATCAAAAAACACCCGACCCCGCGCAAAATCTATGCTGACAAGCTGGAGAGCGACAAAGTGGCGACGCTGGAAGATGCGACCGAAATGGTCAACCTCTACCGCGACGCGCTGGATGCAGGTGAATGCGTGGTGAAAGAACTGCGCCCGATGAACATGCACTCCTTTACCTGGTCGCCGTACCTCAACCACGAGTGGGATGAGAGCTACCCGAACAAGGTTGAGATGAAGCGCCTGCAGGAGCTGGCTAAACGCATCAGCACCGTACCGGACGCTATCGAGATGCAGTCTCGCGTGGCGAAAATCTACGCTGACCGTCAGTCCATGGCGGCAGGCGAGAAGCTGTTCGACTGGGGCGGCGCGGAAACGCTGGCCTACGCAACGCTGGTTGACGAAGGCATTCCTGTTCGTCTGTCCGGTGAAGATGCCGGCCGTGGGACCTTCTTCCACCGTCACGCGGTTGTTCACAACCAGTCCAACGGTTCAACCTACACCCCGCTGCAGCACGTGCACAACGGTCAGGGCCAGTTCAAGGTCTGGGACTCCGTGCTGTCTGAAGAAGCGGTTCTGGCCTTCGAATACGGTTACGCCACCGCTGAACCACGTACCCTGACCATCTGGGAAGCGCAGTTCGGTGACTTCGCCAACGGTGCGCAGGTGGTGATCGACCAGTTCATCTCCTCCGGCGAGCAGAAGTGGGGCCGTATGTGTGGCCTGGTAATGCTGCTGCCGCACGGTTATGAAGGTCAGGGTCCGGAGCACTCCTCCGCGCGTCTGGAACGTTATCTGCAGCTCTGCGCCGAGCAGAACATGCAGGTCTGCGTGCCGTCCACCCCGGCGCAGGTCTACCACATGCTGCGTCGTCAGGCGCTGCGCGGTATGCGCCGTCCGCTGGTGGTAATGTCGCCGAAGTCCCTGCTGCGTCACCCGCTGGCGGTGTCGAGCCTGGATGAGCTGGCAAACGGCACCTTCCTGCCGGCCATCGGTGAAATTGACGAGCTGGATCCGCAGGCCGTGAAGCGTGTGGTGATGTGTTCTGGTAAGGTTTATTACGACCTGCTGGAACAGCGCCGTAAGAACGATCAGAAAGATGTCGCCATCGTGCGTATCGAACAGCTTTATCCGTTCCCGCACCAGGCGGTGCAGGAAGCGCTGAAACCGTACGCTCACGTTCATGATTTTGTCTGGTGCCAGGAAGAGCCGCTTAACCAGGGCGCATGGTACTGCAGCCAGCATCATTTCCGTGAAGTGATTCCATTTGGGTCAGCCCTGCGTTATGCAGGTCGCCCGGCCTCCGCCTCTCCGGCGGTAGGGTATATGTCCGTTCACCAGAAGCAGCAACAAGATCTGGTCAATGACGCGCTGAACGTCGATTAATTAAAGGATACATAATGAGTAGCGTAGATATTCTTGTTCCCGACCTGCCTGAATCCGTAGCAGATGCGACCGTCGCTACCTGGCACAAAAAACCAGGCGATGCCGTTAAGCGCGATGAAGTGCTGGTAGAAATCGAAACTGACAAAGTGGTACTGGAAGTACCGGCTTCGGCGGATGGTGTTCTGGATGCTGTGCTGGAAGATGAAGGCACAACCGTAACCTCTCGTCAGATCCTGGGTCGCCTGCGCGAAGGCAACAGCGCGGGCAAAGAGTCCAGCGCGAAATCTGAAGAGAAAGCCTCTACGCCGGCTCAACGCCAGCAGGCTTCTCTGGAAGAGCAGACCAACGATGCGCTCAGCCCGGCGATCCGTCGCCTGCTGGCTGAGCACAACCTGGACGCGGCGGCCATTAAAGGCACCGGTGTGGGTGGTCGTCTGACCCGTGAAGATATCGAGAAGCACCTGGCGAAAGCGCCTGCGAAAGCAGAAGCAAAAGCCCCTGCGGCAGCGCCAGCAGCACAGCCTGCTCTGGGTGCCCGCAGCGAAAAACGTGTGCCAATGACTCGCCTGCGTAAGCGTGTGGCTGAGCGTCTGCTGGAAGCGAAAAACTCCACCGCGATGCTGACCACCTTCAACGAAGTGAACATGAAGCCAATCATGGACCTGCGTAAGCAGTACGGTGACGCGTTTGAAAAACGTCACGGTATCCGTCTGGGCTTTATGTCCTTCTACGTGAAAGCGGTGGTTGAAGCGCTGAAACGCTACCCGGAAGTGAACGCGTCCATCGACGGTGATGACGTGGTTTACCACAACTACTTCGATGTCAGCATGGCGGTATCTACTCCGCGTGGCCTGGTGACCCCAGTACTGCGTGACGTGGATACCCTGGGTATGGCTGATATCGAGAAAAATATTAAAGAGCTGGCTGTGAAAGGCCGCGACGGCAAGCTGACCGTAGATGACCTGACCGGCGGTAACTTCACCATTACCAACGGCGGCGTATTCGGTTCGCTGATGTCTACCCCAATCATTAACCCGCCGCAGAGCGCGATCCTGGGTATGCATGCCATTAAAGATCGTCCTATGGCGGTAGACGGTAAAGTTGAGATCCTGCCGATGATGTACCTGGCACTGTCTTACGATCACCGTCTGATCGATGGCCGCGAGTCCGTGGGCTTCCTGGTGGCGATTAAAGAGCTGCTGGAAGATCCAACGCGTCTGCTGCTCGACGTCTAGTTTGCAGTCTTGCCCGGCGGCATATAGCTGCCGGGCCTATAAAAGCACGACCTAACGATTACCTGAAGGATGGATAGAACACATGAACTTACATGAATATCAGGCCAAACAGCTGTTTGCCCGGTATGGCTTACCGGCTCCGGTGGGTTATGCCTGTACTACCCCGCGTGAAGCAGAAGAAGCCGCATCTAAAATCGGTTCCGGCCCTTGGGTAGTTAAGTGTCAGGTTCACGCTGGTGGCCGTGGTAAAGCGGGCGGTGTGAAGGTTGTTAAGAGCAAAGAAGAGATTCGTGCGTTTGCTGAACATTGGCTCGGCAAGCGTCTGGTGACCTACCAGACAGATGCGAACGGCCAGCCGGTTAACCAGATCCTGGTAGAAGCCGCGACCGACATCGCGAAAGAACTGTACCTGGGTGCGGTTGTTGACCGTAGTTCCCGTCGCGTGGTGTTCATGGCGTCTACCGAAGGCGGCGTGGAAATCGAAAAAGTGGCAGAAGAAACCCCGCACCTGATCCACAAAGTGGCTATCGATCCGCTGGCAGGCCCAATGCCTTACCAGGGTCGTGAGCTGGCGTTCAAACTGGGTCTGGAAGGTAAACTGGTTCAACAGTTCACCAAGATCTTCATGGGTCTGGCGACCATCTTCCTGGAGCGTGACCTGGCGCTGATCGAGATCAACCCGCTGGTGATCACCACTCAGGGCGACCTGATCTGCCTCGATGGCAAGCTGGGCGCTGACGGCAACGCGCTGTTCCGCCAGCCGGATCTGCGCGAAATGCGTGACCAGTCCCAGGAAGACCCGCGTGAAGCGCAGGCTGCACAGTGGGAACTGAACTACGTGGCGCTGGATGGCAACATCGGCTGCATGGTTAACGGTGCGGGCCTGGCAATGGGTACCATGGACATCGTTAAGCTGCACGGCGGTGAGCCAGCAAACTTCCTCGACGTAGGCGGTGGCGCAACCAAAGAGCGCGTAACCGAAGCGTTCAAAATCATCCTGTCTGACGACAACGTGAAGGCCGTTCTGGTTAACATCTTCGGCGGTATCGTGCGTTGTGACCTGATCGCCGACGGTATCATCGGTGCAGTGGAAGAAGTGGGTGTTAACGTTCCGGTAGTTGTACGTCTGGAAGGTAACAACGCTGAACTCGGCGCGAAAAAACTGGCTGACAGCGGCCTGAATATTATTGCAGCGAAAAGTCTGACGGATGCAGCTCAGCAGGTTGTTGCCGCAGTGGAGGGGAAATAATGTCCGTTTTAATTAATAAAGATACCAAGGTTATCTGCCAGGGCTTCACCGGTAGCCAGGGGACTTTCCACTCCGAACAGGCGATTGCCTACGGTACGCAGATGGTTGGCGGCGTAACGCCAGGTAAAGGCGGTACTACGCACCTGGGTCTGCCGGTGTTTAACACCGTGCGTGAAGCTGTAGAAGCGACGGGCGCAACCGCGACCGTGATCTACGTTCCGGCACCGTTCTGCAAAGACTCCATTCTGGAAGCGATCGATGCAGGTATTAAACTGATCATCACCATCACTGAAGGCATCCCGACGCTGGATATGCTGACCGTGAAGGTTAAGCTGGATGAAGCTGGCGTGCGTATGATCGGCCCGAACTGCCCAGGCGTTATCACTCCAGGCGAATGCAAAATCGGTATCATGCCAGGCCACATTCACAAGCCGGGCAAAGTGGGCATCGTGTCCCGTTCCGGTACGCTGACCTATGAAGCGGTCAAACAGACCACCGATTACAGCTTCGGCCAGTCCACCTGTGTGGGCATCGGCGGTGACCCGATCCCGGGCTCTAACTTCATCGACATCCTGAAGCTGTTCCAGGAAGATCCACAGACCGAAGCGATCGTGATGATCGGTGAGATCGGCGGTAGCGCGGAAGAAGAAGCCGCTGCTTACATCAAAGAACACGTGACCAAACCAGTTGTCGGTTACATCGCGGGTGTGACCGCGCCGAAAGGCAAGCGTATGGGTCACGCGGGCGCGATCATCGCCGGTGGTAAAGGTACGGCTGATGAGAAATTCGCAGCGCTGGAAGCCGCAGGCGTGAAAACCGTTCGCAGCCTGGCGGATATCGGCGAAGCACTGAAATCCATCATTAAGTAAGTCCTCTCTGCTCCCCGGAAGGGGGGCGTTGAAGTATAAAAATGTCCGTTTCGACATGGTTGGCCGCTGTAAAGCGGCCTTTTTTATTGCCTGCGTCTGGCGACTAGCGTGAACTTGTAATCGTCGGTATTGAACACGTTGCGGCTGTATTCAAATACCCGTCCGTCCTTCAGAAACCCGCGGGAGACTTTTTCCAGGATCGGCTTTGCCGGATCGAGCGACAGCGCGGCGATCGCCTCCTCTGACGGCATGATCGGCACCAGCTCCTGTTCGCTGCGATCGATAACCAGCTTTTTGATCTGCTCAACGTAGTGGTATTTCGAATTCTCCATCACTTCCCAGGTGAGGTCGGGGAACAGGGCCAGCGGCATCCACGTTTCTTCCAGATTTACCGGTTTTTGTTTGATAAAGCGGACGCGTTTGACGTGCCAGACTTTATCGTCATGAGAGAGATTCAGCTTTTCGGCAAGTTTCGCATCGGCTTTCAGCACTTCGAAAATGCTCACCTCACTGTGGGTATCCACGTTCCGGTCCGCCAGTTTTTCGTAAAACCCGGTGAGCTGGTAAATGTCGTAATTGACGCGCTCTTCTTTTACGTAGGTGCCGCTGCCCTGAATGCTCTCGACGATCTGCTCTTCCGTAAGCAGCTTTAGCGCCTGTCTAACCGTGACGCGACTCACGTTGAATGCCTCCTGAAGGCTGGATTCCGTCGGTAACGCATCGCCAGGCTTTAACTCTCCCGCGCTGATTTTTTCGCGAAGCGCATCGGCTATTTGCCGGTACATCGGTTTGTTACCCATCGAATCTGCCTTTCTAATACCTTTGCATGGAATTATGCCTCTCACTTAAAATTTGTAAATAATACAACTTAAATACAAATTTGCATTGTTAGTGAAAATGATCACATAAATGTATTGTGCGACCTGCCACAATTGCCGCCAGACAATAACAACTTAAGTGTGAGGATCTTATGAACCTGACGACTCTGACCCACACCAGTGCTGTCTGCGTGCAGGCGCACTATGCCAGCCGTGATGAGGCCATTCGCCAGCTTACAATGCGGCTGGTGGCGCTGGGCAAAATTACAGATGGCGATGCATTTTTGGCGGAGGTCTACCGTCGCGAATCGCAGGGGCCAACCGCCCTGGGTGAAGGGCTGGCTGTCCCGCATGGTAAATCGAGCGCGGTGAACGAAGCGGCTTTTGCGGTTGCTACGCTGCGCGAACCGCTGGAGTGGGAGGGGGTGGATGGCCCTGAACGCGTAGAGCTGATCGTCCTGCTTGGCATCCCGCCAGCTGAAGCAGGATCCACGCATATCCAGGTGCTGACGGCGCTGACGTCTCGCCTTGCCGATGATGCCCTCCGGGAACGCGTTATGGCTGCAGAGACGGCAGAGGATCTGCTTGATGCGCTGAACGGTGTCTCGAAGGAAGACGAGGCTGATACGCGGGTGAATGCACCAACCGTCGTCTGTGTCACTGCCTGTCCGGCGGGGATCGCGCATACCTATATGGCCGCAGAGTACCTGGAAAAAGCGGGACGTAAGCTCGGCGTCAACGTGGTGGTCGAAAAGCAGGGTGCGAACGGTATTGAAGGGCGTATTACTGCCCAGCAGTTGCTGGAGGCGAAAGCATGTATTTTTGCCGCAGAAGTGGCGATCAAAGAGAGCGAGCGCTTTCAGGGCATCCCCGCCATTTCCGTGCCCGTCGCGGAACCCCTGCGCAATGCTGAAGCGTTGATTGAGCGCGCGCTGGCGCTAAAGCCTTCTACCGATGCGCGCCATGCCCAGGTCGATACCGAAACGAAAAAGCGCGTTAAAGCTGAACTCAAGCAGGCGCTTCTCAGCGGCATCTCTTTTGCGGTGCCGCTGATCGTCGCCGGCGGTACGGTGCTGGCCGTATCGGTACTGCTGGCGCAAATCCTTGGCCTGCAGCACCTGTTTGACCAGGAAAACTCATGGCTGTGGATGTACCGTAAGCTTGGCGGCGGCATGCTCGGCATTTTGATGGTGCCTGTCCTGTCGGCCTACACCGCCTACTCGCTGGCGGATAAACCTGCGCTGACGCCGGGCTTTGCGGCCGGTCTGGCTGCCAACATGATCGGCTCCGGTTTTCTCGGCGCTATCGTCGGCGGGCTGATCGCGGGCTATCTGATGCGCTGGGTGAAAAACCACATCCGGCTTAGTAGCCGCTACAACGGCTTTCTGACTTTTTATCTCTATCCGGTGATTGGCGTGCTGGGCGCGGGCAGCCTGATGCTGTTTGTGATTGGCGAACCGGTGGCCTGGCTCAATGACACGCTCACCGTCTGGCTTAACGGTCTGTCCGGCGCGAATGCGCTGCTTCTGGGGGCAATCCTCGGGTTTATGTGCTCATTCGATTTGGGTGGCCCAGTCAACAAAGCCTCTTACGCGTTCTGCCTGGGGGCGATGGCGAACGGGTTATACGGTCCCTATGCCATCTTTGCTTCCGTCAAAATGGTCTCAGCCTTTACCGTCACGGCGTCAACGATGCTGGCACCGAAGCTGTTCAAGTCATTTGAAATTGAAACCGGCAAATCGACCTGGCTGCTCGGCCTCGCGGGCATTACCGAAGGGGCGATTCCGATGGCGATAGAAGATCCGCTTCGCGTTATTGGCTCATTTGTACTCGGATCCATGGTGACAGGCGCGGCTGTCGGTGCGATGGGGATCGGGTTGTCTACGCCGGGGGCCGGGATTTTCTCTCTTTTTTTACTTCACGATGCCGGGTTGGGTGGTGTGGTTGCTGCGGCGGGCTGGTTTGGCGCGGCGCTGGTGGGTACCGCTATCTCCACCCTGGTTCTGCTGCTCTGGCGACGCCAGGCGGTAAAAAAGGGCAACTACGTCACTGAAGACGCCTTATCGTAAAAACGCACAAACAGGAAACGAAGATGAAAGCTGTATCTCGCGTTCATATCACGCCGCATATGCACTGGGACCGTGAGTGGTACTTCACCACCGAAGAGTCGCGTATTCTTCTGGTCAATAATATGGAAGAGATCCTGACCCGTCTGGAGCAGGATGATGAGTACAAATACTACGTCCTCGATGGACAGACGGCGGTGCTGGAGGATTATTTTGCCGTTGTGCCCGAAAACCGCTCTCGCGTGAAGGCGCTTGTCGAACGTGGAAAACTGATTATCGGCCCCTGGTATACCCAGACCGATACCACGATTGTGAGCGGCGAGTCGATTGTCCGCAACCTGATGTACGGCATCCGGGATTGTATGGCCTTCGGCGAGCCGATGAAAATCGGCTATCTGCCGGATTCGTTTGGCATGTCCTGCCAGCTTCCGCATATCTATAACGGGTTTGGCATTACCCGCACGATGTTCTGGCGCGGCTGTTCTGAACGCCACGGGACCGATAAAACCGAATTTCTCTGGCAGAGCCAGGACGGCAGTGAAGTGACGGCACAGGTGCTGCCGCTGGGCTACGCGATTGGTAAGTACTTACCGGAGGACGAAGCGGGGCTGCGAAAACGGCTCGACAGCTATTTTGAGGTTCTGGAAAAGGCGTCCGTCACCAAAGCGATTTTGCTGCCCAACGGCCACGACCAGATGCCGCTGCAGCAGAACATTTTCGCGGTGATGGATAAGCTTCGTGAAATCTATCCGCAGCGTCAATTTGTGATGAGCCGGTTTGAGGAGGTCTTTGATCGCATCGACGCGCACCGCGATGACCTGGCAACCTTAAAAGGTGAGTTTATCGACGGGAAATACATGCGCGTGCACCGGACCATCGGCTCCACGCGCATGGATATCAAAATCGCCCATGCGCGTATTGAGAACAAAATTGTCAATATCCTTGAGCCGCTGGCGACGCTTGCCTGGACGCTGGGCTTCGACTATCACCACGGCTTGCTGGAGAAAATGTGGAAAGAGATCCTGAAAAACCACGCTCACGACAGCATCGGCTGCTGCTGCAGCGACAAGGTGCATCGCGAGATTGTCTCCCGCTTTGAACTGGCTGAGGACATGGCAGATAACCTGGCGCGTTTCTTTATGCGCAAGATTGTCGACAACATGCCGCAAAGCGACGCCGATAAGCTGGTGATGTTCAACCTGATGCCCTGGCCGCGTGAAGAGGTGATGAACACCACGATTCGACTGCGCGCCAGCCAGTTCCGTCTGCGGGATGACAAAGGCAATGAGATCCCGTATTTCATTCGCAGCGCGCGCGACCTAGACCCGGGCCTCATTGACCGGCAGATTGTTCACTACGGCAATTACGAACCGTTTATGGAGTTTGATATTCAGCTCAGCCAGATACTGCCGGCGATGGGCTACCGTACGCTGTTTATCGAACCTAACGTGGCCGGGAAGGTGCTCTCTCCGGGGGTAAATACCGCATCCTTACTTGAAAACGCCTTCTGGCAGATTGACTTAAATGACGACGGTACGCTGCGCCTGCGCGACAAAGAAACCGGGCTTGTTTATGACCGCGTGCTGGAAATCGAAGAGAGCTCGGATGATGGCGATGAGTACGACTACTCACCTTCGCGGGAAGAGTGGAGACTCACTTCCACGCAGGGCGAGCATGAATTTGAGGTTACGCATGAAGGCTGGCAGAGCAGGGCGGTTATCCGCCATCGAATAGCCGTTCCGGCGAACCTGGCCGAACGCGCGGCGCGCCAGCGAAACGGCTATCTCGACGCTGAATTTGAGATTACGCTAAGCCATAACAGCAGACGCATTGACGTGGCGGTGCGCCTGGATAATCAGGCCAACGACCACCGCGTTCGCGTGCTGATCCCAACGCCGTTTATGACAGAGGAAGTGTTAGCGGATACGCAGTTTGGCTCGATCACTCGCCCGGTGCAGGACGCGGCGATGGAAAACTGGCGGGAGGAGGGGTGGAAAGAAGCGCCGGTTCCCGTCTGGAATTTACTTAACTACGCCGTATTGCAGGAAAAACGAAACGGGCTTGCGCTATTTACCGAGGGGCTGCGTGAATTTGAAGTCGTGGGCGATGAACAAAAAGCATTTGCTCTGACCTTGCTGCGCGGCGTGGGGGTACTCGGCAAAGAAGATCTGCTCCTGCGCCCCGGCAGACCATCCGGTATCAAAATGCCGGTCCCGGACTCTCAGGTGCGTGGTCCGCTAAGCTGTCGCTTTAGCCTCTTCAGCTTCAGCGGCTCGCCGGAAAACGCGGGTGTCGCGCAGCAGGCTCAATCGTGGTTAACGCCGGTGCAGTGTTATAACAAGATCCCCTGGGATGCAATGAAGCTGAATCGCGCCTCGTTGACCACGCCGGAAAGTTACAGCCTGTTAGCGCTTTCGCCAACGGGATGCGTACTCAGTGCGATCAAAAAAGCGGAAGATCGCGATGAGCTCATTCTTCGTCTGTTCAACCCTTCGCAGTCCAGAGCATGTGACGCGACGCTAGCCGTCAATCCGGGGGTGAAGCGGTGCTGCGAAACGGACATGAATGAACGGCTGAAGGACCACGGTGAAGACGAAGGCATTGTCGGGGCGTTCAAACCGGGACAGTCGCGAACCTTTAGCCTTCTTCTTGCCTGAGAACCGCTGATATCATTAAAAGGCTGCACTGTTTGCGGCCTTTTTCATTAATAGTCACTCCGCGGTGTTAAGTTAGGGGGGGGTAAAAGTAAAATAAATGTAATTACGAAGGGTTGCATAAATGCCATGGAAAAATAACCCGGCCTGACTGTGCTTTATTGTTTGCCGCGCATCGAAATGAGGCTTTTGTTTCGCGTTAATTAAAATCACTTCTGTTTATATTTTTTTTCGTCTTCGATAACCAATCACATCTTTACATGCACATATCATTAACATGGTTTTTACCATTCTTACCACGATTAAACATAGTTAACATCAAGGTTTGTTTTTGATTTAAATCAAAGTTTAATCCTTGGAAAAAGGTGTCGAAAAGCGCTAAATTGATCCCCGATCAAAATGGCCGAAAAGTGGTAATTTTGCTATAAATTGATCGCCGTCGAAAAACGTAAATGTGATTCAATAAAAACCTGTTTATTGTAAGGGTTTTGCAGCGTATTATATTTGCGGGATCAATTTGAGTTTTTTATTAACGTATTTGTAACCTCACGTCATCGTTTTTATCCTTCTTCAGGGTAATAACGACGACAAGGATGCGAATAATTTGTATTGGGGCATGCGTGTGGATCTCTCTCTGACGGGGTTCACTCTCGGAGTCTTCATGCGATGAGCAAGGAGTCATGATGTTAGATATAGTCGAACTGTCGCGCTTACAGTTTGCCTTGACCGCGATGTACCACTTCCTGTTTGTGCCACTGACGCTCGGTATGGCGTTCCTGCTGGCCATTATGGAAACGGTATACGTTCTCTCCGGCAAACAGATTTATAAAGATATGACCAAGTTCTGGGGCAAGTTGTTTGGTATCAACTTCGCACTGGGCGTGGCAACCGGTTTGACCATGGAGTTCCAGTTCGGGACTAACTGGTCTTACTATTCCCACTATGTCGGGGATATCTTCGGTGCGCCGCTGGCCATTGAAGGTCTGATGGCATTCTTCCTCGAATCCACCTTTGTAGGTCTGTTCTTCTTCGGCTGGGACCGTCTGGGTAAAGTCCAGCATATGGCGGTGACCTGGCTGGTGGCATTAGGTTCGAACCTGTCCGCGCTGTGGATCCTGGTGGCGAATGGCTGGATGCAGAACCCTATCGCGTCTGATTTCAACTTCGAAACTATGCGTATGGAGATGGTCAGCTTTGCCGAGCTGGTCCTGAACCCGGTTGCGCAGGTTAAATTCGTTCACACCGTCGCCTCTGGCTACGTGTGCGGTGCGATGTTTGTACTGGGCATCAGCTCTTACTACATGCTGCGCGGTCGTGACTTCGCGTTTGCTAAGCGCTCCTTTGCTATCGCTGCAAGCTTCGGTATGGCAGCAATCCTCTCTGTTATCGTTCTGGGTGATGAATCCGGTTACGAAATGGGTGACGTGCAGAAAACCAAACTGGCTGCCATCGAAGCCGAATGGGAAACCCAACCGGCGCCTGCTGCCTTTACGCTGTTCGGCATTCCCGATCAGGACGCGCAGGAAAACCGCTTCGCCATTCAGATCCCTTACGCGCTGGGTATCATCGCCACCCGTTCTGTTGATAAGCAGGTGACAGGTCTTAAAGAGCTGATGGTTCAGCACGAAGAGCGTATCCGTAACGGTATGAAAGCCTACTCGCTGCTGGAACAGCTGCGTGCCGGTTCTACCGACCAGGCCGTTCGCGACCAGTTCAACAACGTGAAGAAAGATCTGGGTTACGGTTTGCTGCTGAAGCGTTATACCCCGAACGTTTCTGATGCGACAGAAGCGCAGATCCAGATGGCAACCAAAGACTCGATTCCACGCGTTGCGCCACTGTACTTCGCATTCCGTATCATGGTGGGCTGCGGCATCATCATGCTGCTGATCATTGCGGCGTCCTTCTGGTCCGTGATTCGCAACCGCATCGGCGAGAAAAAATGGCTGCTGCGCACCGCGCTGTACGGTATTCCACTGCCGTGGATCGCGATCGAATCCGGCTGGTTTGTTGCGGAGTACGGCCGTCAGCCATGGGCGATTGGTGAGGTACTGCCAACGGCGGTAGCTAACTCGTCCCTGACAGCGGGCGACCTGATCTTCTCCATGCTGCTGATCTGTGGTCTGTACACCCTGTTCCTGGTGGCTGAACTGTTCCTGATGTTCAAGTTCGCGCGCCTTGGCCCAAGCAGCCTGAAAACCGGTCGCTATCACTACGAGCAGTCCACTGCGACTACTCAGCCGGCACGCTAAGACAGGAGTCATCAAATGATCGATTATGAAGTATTGCGTTTTATCTGGTGGCTGTTGATCGGCGTTCTGCTGATCGGTTTCGCCGTCACGGATGGTTTCGACATGGGGGTGGGGATGCTCACCCGTTTCCTCGGTCGTAATGACACTGAGCGTCGAATCATGATCAACTCCATCGCCCCTCACTGGGACGGTAACCAGGTGTGGCTGATCACCGCTGGCGGCGCGCTGTTCGCTGCCTGGCCGATGGTCTACGCGGCTGCGTTCTCCGGCTTCTACGTGGCGATGATTCTGGTGCTGGCCTCTTTATTCTTCCGTCCGGTTGGTTTCGACTACCGTTCCAAGATTGAAGACACCCGCTGGCGCAACATGTGGGACTGGGGCATCTTCATCGGTAGCTTCGTTCCACCGCTGGTGATCGGCGTGGCGTTCGGTAACCTGCTGCAGGGCGTACCGTTCCACCTGGACGAATACATGCGTCTTTACTACACCGGTAACTTCTTCCAGCTGCTGAATCCGTTTGGCCTGCTGGCCGGCGTGGTGAGCGTGGCGATGATCATCACTCAGGGCGCAACCTATCTGCAGATGCGTACGGTTGGTGAACTGCACCTGCGTTCGCGCGCGACGGCTCAGGTCGCTGCGCTGGTCACGCTGGTCTGCTTTGCACTGGCCGGTGTGTGGGTGGTGTACGGCATCGATGGCTACGTGGTGACGTCTGCAATCAACCATACTGCGCCGTCTAATCCGCTGACCAAAGAAGTGGCGCGTCAGGCAGGTGCATGGCTGGTGAACTTTAACAATACCCCTGCGCTGTGGGCTATCCCGGCTCTGGGCGTATTGCTGCCGCTGCTGACCGTGTTGACGTCTCGTCTGGAGAAAGGCGCGCTGGCGTTCGTGTTCTCATCACTGACCCTGGCGTGCATCATCCTGACATCGGGTATCGCGATGTTCCCATTCGTCATGCCATCCAGCACCATGCTGAATGCTAGCCTGACCATGTGGGACGCAACGTCCAGCCATATGACGCTGAACCTGATGACGTATGTTGCTTGCGTGTTCGTTCCGATTGTTCTGGCCTACACCATCTGGTGTTACTGGAAAATGTTCGGTCGTATCACTAAAGAACATATCGAAAGCAACACCCACTCTATGTACTAAGTAAGGAGCTGAATATGTGGTATTTCGCATGGATTTTAGGGACGCTTCTTGCCTGTGCATTTGGTGTCATCACTGCCCTGGCGCTTGAGCACGTCGAAGCGACCAAAGCGGGTGAAGAAAAACACTGATGAATATTATCGCGACGCTTTACGCGGTAATGGACAAGCGCCCGTTACGGGCGCTTTCTTTAGTGATGGCATTACTGCTGGCAGGTTGTATCTTCTGGGACCCTTCGCGCTTTGCAGCGAAAACCAGCGAGCTTGAAATCTGGCACGGCTTCCTCATTATGTGGGCGGTGTGTGCAGGTGTGATCCACGGCGTGGGCTTTCGTCCGAAAGCCGTTCACTGGCAGGGAATTTTCTGCCCGCTGATTGCCGAGCTGGTGCTTCTCGCCGGTTTGATTTTCTTCTTCTTCTGAATAAGAAATGTCCGTTAACGTTATGGGCTTACCCGAGCCCATAAAAATTTACTCTCCGTTTACTTTCTCCCATTCCCAACCCTCTTTCCCGCGCGTATAGTAGCGAAGTTTAAAAGCATTAACTTTTGTTGCATTACCGGGATGTAAAGTGAATACAACGCTGTTTCGATGGCCGGTTCGTGTCTATTACGAAGATACCGATGCCGGTGGTGTGGTTTACCACGCCAGCTACGTTGCTTTTTATGAACGGGCACGCACAGAGATGCTGCGCCATCATCACTTTAGTCAACAGGTGCTGTTGGCTGAGCGAGTTGCCTTCGTGGTACGCAAGATGACGCTTGAGTATTTTGCGCCTGCCAGACTCGACGATATGCTCGAAGTCCAAACTGAAATTACATCAATGCGCGGGACCTCACTGGTTTTCACGCAGCGGATAGTCAACGCAGAGAATACCGTACTGAACTCAGCTGAAGTGCTGATTGTTTGTGTTGATCCAACCATAATGAAGCCTCGTGCGCTTCCTAAGTCTATTGTCGCGGAGTTTAAGCAGTGACTGACATGAATATCCTTGATTTGTTCCTGAAGGCAAGCCTTCTGGTTAAACTTATCATGTTGATTTTGATTGGTTTTTCAATCGCATCCTGGGCCATCATCATCCAGAGAACGCGTATCCTCAATGCCGCTGGCCGTGAAGCTGAAGCGTTTGAAGATAAGTTCTGGTCGGGTATTGAGCTTTCTCGTCTGTATCAGGAAAGCCAGGGACGCCGTGAAAACCTTACAGGCTCCGAGCAAATTTTTTATAGCGGTTTCAAAGAGTTTGCTCGTCTGCATCGTGCAAACAATCATGCTCCGGAAGCGGTGGTAGAAGGTGCCTCGCGTGCGATGCGCATCTCTATGAACCGCGAGCTGGAAAATCTCGAAACGCATATTCCATTCCTCGGCACTGTTGGTTCCATCAGCCCGTATATCGGCCTGTTTGGTACCGTGTGGGGGATTATGCACGCCTTTATCGCGCTGGGCGCGGTGAAGCAGGCAACGTTGCAGATGGTTGCACCGGGTATCGCTGAAGCACTGATTGCGACCGCTATCGGTCTGTTTGCGGCAATTCCTGCGGTTATGGCTTACAACCGTCTGAACCAGCGCGTGAACAAACTGGAACTGAACTACGACAACTTTATGGAAGAGTTCACTGCGATTCTGCACCGTCAGGCGTTTACCAGCACCGAGAGCAACAAGGGGTAAACCATGGCCAGATCGCGTGGACGAGGTCGTCGCGAGCTCAAGTCCGAAATCAATATCGTTCCACTGCTGGACGTCCTGCTGGTACTGCTGCTGATCTTCATGGCGACAGCGCCAATCATTACCCAGAGTGTGGAAGTGGATCTGCCGGATGCGACAGAATCACAGGCGGTGAGCACCAATGACGATCCTCCGGTTATCATTGAGGTTTCCGGCGTAGGGCAATACAGCGTCGTGGTAGAGAAAGATCGTATGGATCAGCTGCCGCCTGAGCAGGTTATTGCTGAAGCGCAGCGTCGCCTCGAGTCAAATCCGAAAACGGTCTTCTTAATCGGTGGCGCGAAAGACGTACCCTACGATGAAATTATTAAAGCGCTGAACTTGCTACATAGTGCGGGTGTTAAGTCAGTTGGCTTAATGACCCAACCTATTTGATCATCCGCGTAGTTTTTGGGAACCGATAGTGTCAAAGGCAACCGAACAGAACGACAAGCTTAAGCGAGCGATAATCGTCTCCGCAGTGCTGCACGTGATTCTCTTTGCAGCGCTGATCTGGAGTTCGTTCGACGAGCATATTGATGCATCAGCCGGCGGCGGTGGAGGGTCTTCCATTGACGCCGTGATGGTGGATCCCGGTGCGGTAGTACAGAACTATAATCGCGAACAACAGCAGAAGGCGAGTGCCAAACGGGCTGAAGAGCAGCGTGAAAAACAGTCGCAACAGCAGGCGGAAGAACTGCGTGAAAAGCAGGCCGCAGAGCAGGAGCGTCTGAAGCAGCTTGAGAAGGAGCGTTTGCAGGCGCAGGAAGCTGCGAAAGAGCAGGCGGAACAGCAGAAGCAAGCCGAAGAGGCCGCGAAAAAAGCCCAGGAACAGCAAAAGCAGGCGGAAGAGGCGGCAGCAAAAGCCGCAGCGGACGCGAAAGCACAGGCTGATGCCCAGGCAAAATTAGCGGCAGAAGCGGCGAAGAAAGCCGCTGCTGATGCCCAGAAGAAAGCTGAAGCGGAAGCCGCGAAGAAAGCCGCAGCTGATGCTCAGAAGAAAGCCGAAGCGGAAGCCGCGAAAAAAGCCGCTCAGGAAGCAGAGAAGAAAGCTGCTGCCGAGGCCGCGAAGAAAGCGGCTGCGGCTGAGAAAGCGGCTGCAGAAAAAGCTGCCGCCGCTGAAAAAGCCGCTGCCGATAAAAAAGCTGCAGCTGAGAAGGCTGCTGCCGATAAGAAAGCTGCAGCTGAGAAGGCTGCTGCCGATAAGAAAGCTGCAGCTGAGAAGGCCGCTGCCGATAAGAAAGCTGCTGCTGATAAAGCGGCTGCCAAAAAGGCCGCTGCTGCTGAAAAAGCCGCTGCCGCCGCAGGGGTTGACGATCTGCTGGGCGATTTGAGCTCCGGTAAGAATGCACCGAAAACGGGCGGTGGGGCGAAAGGAAACAACGCAGCGCCGACGGGAAGTGGTAACACTAAGAGTAACGGTGCGACAGGGGCTGAAATCAACGGTTATGCCGCGCAGATTAAATCCGCTATTGAAAGCCGATTCTATGATGCGTCTTCCTATACCGGTAAAACGTGTACGTTGCGTATAAAACTGGCTCCGGACGGCATGCTGCTGGATATTAAGTCTGAAGGTGGCGACCCGGCTTTATGTACTGCGGCCCTGGCTGCAGCGCGTCAGGCGAAGATGCCTAAACCGCCGTCTCAGGCAGTTTACGAAGTCTTCAAAAATGCGCCGCTGGACTTCAAACCTTAAGTTACATTTTCCCCGTGCAAACGGGGAAAAATAGACCAGGTTTAGTCACAGGGTTCTGGTAGTTTTGTCTATTTGAGTTTGTTAACATTCTGCTAAATTATCGTGGGTAAGGTTACCCGGATAAGGGAGATATGATGAAGCAGGCATTACGTGTAGCATTTAGTTTTTTAATGCTGTGGGCAGCAGTACTGCACGCAGAAGTACGTATCGAGATCACCCAGGGGGTGGACTCGGCACGCCCAATCGGTGTTGTTCCGTTCCAGTGGGCCGGTCCTGGCGCTGCACCTGAAGATGCCGGTGGCATCGTGGCGGCTGACCTGCGTAACAGCGGTAAATTCAACCCGTTAGATCGTTCTCGTCTGCCGCAGCAGCCGGGCAGCGCGCAGGAAGTACAGCCTGCAGCATGGTCTGCACTGGGTATTGATGCCGTGGTTGTGGGTCAGGTTACGCCTAACCCGGACGGCTCTTACAACGTGGCCTGGCAGCTGGTCGATACCGGCGGTGCACCGGGTACCGTTCTGGCACAGAACTCTTACAAGGTCACTAAGCAGTACCTGCGCTACGCGGCACACGCTGCCAGCGATGCGGTATTTGAAAAACTGACCGGCATTAAAGGGGCGTTCCGTACCCGTATTGCTTATGTGGTTCAGACCAACGGTGGTCAGTTCCCGTATGAGCTGCGCGTATCTGACTACGACGGCTACAACCAGTTCCTGGTGAAACGTTCTTCTCAGCCGCTGATGTCTCCAGCCTGGTCTCCGGACGGTTCTAAACTGGCCTATGTAACCTTCGAAAGCGGTCGTTCAGCGCTGGTTATCCAGACGCTGGCAAACGGTGCTGTTCGTCAGGTGGCCTCTTTCCCACGTCACAACGGTGCGCCTTCCTTCTCTCCGGACGGGTCCAAACTGGCGTTTGCGCTGTCAAAAACCGGTAGCCTGAACCTGTACGTGATGGACATTGGCTCTGGCCAGATTCGTCAGGTGACCGACGGTCGCAGCAACAACACCGAACCTTCATGGTTCCCGGACAGTCAAAACCTGGCGTTTACCTCTGACCAGGCTGGCCGTCCACAAATTTACAAAGTCAACATCAACGGCGGTGCTCCGCAGCGTATTACCTGGGAAGGTTCGCAGAACCAGAACGCAGACGTGAGCAGCGACGGTAAATTTATGGTAATGGTGAGCTCCAACGGTGGGCAGCAGCACATTGCCAAACAAGATCTGGTAGCGGGTGGCGTTCAAGTTCTGTCGTCAACGTTCCTGGATGAAACGCCAAGTCTGGCACCTAACGGCACGATGGTAATCTACAGCTCTTCTCAGGGGATGGGATCTGTGCTGAATCTGGTTTCTACAGATGGGCGTTTCAAAGCGCGTATTCCGGCAACTGATGGACAGGTAAAATCACCTGCCTGGTCGCCGTATCTGTAAATAATAATTAATTGATTACTAAAGGAATCATAGAAATGCAACTGAACAAAGTGCTGAAGGGGCTGATGATCGCTCTGCCTGTAATGGCAATCGCAGCGTGTTCTTCTAACAAGAACGCCAGCAATGACCAGAGCGGCGAAGGCATGATGGGTGCCGGCACCGGTATGGACGCGAACGGCAATGGCAACATGTCTTCTGAAGAGCAAGCGCGTCTTCAGATGCAGCAGCTGCAGCAGAACAACATCGTTTACTTCGATCTGGATAAATACGACATCCGTTCTGACTTCGCTGCCATGCTGGATGCTCACGCTAACTTCCTGCGTAGCAACCCATCTTACAAAGTCACCGTAGAAGGTCACGCGGACGAACGTGGTACTCCAGAGTACAACATCTCCCTGGGTGAACGTCGTGCTAACGCTGTTAAAATGTACCTGCAGGGTAAAGGCGTTTCTGCTGACCAGATCTCCATCGTTTCTTACGGTAAAGAAAAACCTGCAGTACTGGGTCACGACGAAGCGGCTTACTCCAAAAACCGTCGTGCCGTACTGGTTTACTAAGAGAATTGCATGAGCAGTAACTTCAGACATCATCTGTTGAGTCTGTCGTTACTGGTTGGAATAGCGGCCCCCTGGGCCGCTTTTGCTCAGGCACCAATCAGTAGTGTCGGCTCAGGCTCGGTAGAAGACCGGGTCACTCAACTCGAGCGTATTTCTAACGCTCACAGCCAGCTTTTAACCCAACTCCAGCAACAACTTTCCGATAACCAAAACGATATTGACTCTCTCCGCGGCCAGATTCAGGAAAGCCAGTATCAGTTGAACCAGGTTGTGGAACGTCAGAAGCAGATTTTGCTGCAGATGGATAGCCTGAGCAGCGGTGGTGCAGCAGCACAAGCACAGCCAGCCGCGGGCGATCAGACCGGTGCGGCGACATCAGCTCCGGCTGCGGATGCTTCTGCTTCAACAGGTGCGCCTGTACAGAGCGGTGACGCGAATACGGACTACAACGCGGCCATTGCCCTGGTGCAGGATCAATCTCGTCAGGATGACGCGCTTGCTGCGTTTCAGAACTTTGTTAAGAAATACCCTGATTCCACTTATCAGCCAAATGCGAATTACTGGCTCGGTCAGCTGAATTACAACAAGGGTAAAAAGGACGATGCGGCGTTTTATTTTGCCTCCGTGGTAAAAAACTACCCGAAATCGCCAAAAGCGCCTGATGCGATGTACAAAGTGGGCGTCATCATGCAGGACAAAGGCGACACTGCGAAAGCTAAAGCGGTTTACCAGCAGGTAGTCTCCAAATTCCCGGGTACCGAAGGTGCTAAGCAGGCGCAAAAACGTCTGAATTCGATGGGATGATTATCGCATGACCAGAAATCGCGTTATTTCTGGTCGTGCAGCATGATTCGTAAGCAGTTAAGTGATCTTCATCGAAATTTTTGTTGCGCTGAATTCTTAAATCAGTAATATATGCCGCCGTTGCCACGGGATATCAAACAACGTGAAAACAGCGTAAAAGTGGGTCGTTAGCTCAGTTGGTAGAGCAGTTGACTTTTAATCAATTGGTCGCAGGTTCGAATCCTGCACGACCCACCACTAAGTCAGGTGGAAGTAGTAGTAAAACGTGAAGGATAACGTTGCGTCAGCAACGGCCCGTAGGGCGAGGCGAAGCCGAGTCATCCTGCACGACCCACCACTTAACGCATATCGGCAGTACAGAGTGGGTGATTAGCTCAGTTGGTAGAGCATCTCCTTTACACGGAGGGGGTCGGCGGTTCGAGCCCGTCATCACCCACCACTCGGGTCGTTAGCTCAGTTGGTAGAGCAGTTGACTTTTAATCAATTGGTCGCAGGTTCGAATCCTGCACGACCCACCAAATTTAATGTCTTACTCAGATATTAAACGTGAAGGATAACGTTGCTTTAGCAACGGCCCGAAGGGCGAGGCGAAGCCGAGTCATCCTGCACGACCCACCAATTTTATTGGTTCCGAGTGATAATTCAGGCAACACCCAAAAGGGTCGTTAGCTCAGTTGGTAGAGCAGTTGACTTTTAATCAATTGGTCGCAGGTTCGAATCCTGCACGACCCACCAGCCTGAATAAATTTGAAGTACATCCCGCAAGGGGTCGTTAGCTCAGTTGGTAGAGCAGTTGACTTTTAATCAATTGGTCGCAGGTTCGAATCCTGCACGACCCACCAGTGTAGAAAGGCGCCCTAAAGGCGCCTTTTTGCTATCTGCCGTCTGTGCAGGTCGGGCAAGGCGAAGCCGCCGGCCGACAAATGCTATCCGCACCTATTTCCGGTGACTTTTCCTCTCATATTCGCTATCTTGTTTAGTATACAAAACACAATTGCCATGCGTTTTGCTATGTCATGCAAAAGAAAGGCAATATTGTTAAGCCCGTAAAACGAGAAGCCATAATGAGTGTGATGTTTGATCCTGAAGCCGCAATTTATCCGTTTCCGCCAAAGCCTGTCCCGCTAAGCCAGGACGAAAAGCAATTCTACCGTGAGAAGATCAAACGTCTTCTTAAAGAACGAGATGCGGTGATGGTGGCCCATTACTACACCGACCCGGAAATTCAGCAGCTGGCGGAAGAGACCGGGGGCTGTATTTCTGACTCACTGGAGATGGCACGCTTCGGTGCAAGACATCCCGCTTCCACGCTGCTGGTTGCTGGCGTGCGTTTTATGGGTGAAACGGCAAAGATCCTGAGCCCTGAAAAAACCATTCTGATGCCGACGCTTAATGCGGAGTGTTCCCTTGATCTCGGCTGCCCGATTGACGAATTCACGGCCTTCTGTGACGCCCACCCTGACCGGACCGTGGTGGTTTACGCCAACACCTCTGCGGCGGTAAAAGCGCGTGCAGACTGGGTTGTCACCTCCAGCATCGCCGTTGAGCTGATTGAACATCTGGACAGCCTTGGCGAGAAAATTATCTGGGCGCCTGACCGCCATCTTGGAAATTATGTCCAGAAGCAGACGGGGGCTGACGTTCTCTGCTGGCAGGGTGCCTGCATTGTGCACGACGAATTCAAAACCCAGGCGCTGGCGCGCATGAAGGCACTTTATCCTGACGCCGCTATTCTTGTTCACCCTGAATCACCCCAGTCTATTGTCGACATGGCGGACGCCGTGGGCTCAACCAGCCAGCTTATCAACGCGGCCAGGACGTTGCCTCACAAGCAGCTCATCGTGGCGACCGATCGCGGTATTTTCTACAAGATGCAGCAGGCCGTGCCGGAGAAAGAGCTCCTTGAAGCGCCAACGGCGGGTGAGGGCGCAACGTGCCGCAGCTGTGCGCACTGCCCGTGGATGGCGATGAACGGCCTGAAGGCCATTGCCGAAGGGCTCGAGACAGGCGGTGCGGCACATGAAATCCATGTGGATGCCGCCCTGCGTGAAGGTGCGTTAATTCCGCTTAACCGCATGCTGGATTTTGCGGCTACACTACGTACTTAATTCAAAACGTCCCGGGGAAAAGATGGATTTTTTTAGCACGCAGAACATTCTGGTTCATATACCGATTGGTGCAGGTGGCTATGACCTGTCATGGATTGAGGCCGTTGGCACGCTGGCGGGATTACTCTGTATCTGGCTGGCAAGCCTGGAGAAGATCAGCAACTACGCGTTCGGGCTGATTAACGTTACGCTGTTTGCGATTATCTTCTTCCAGATCCAGCTGTACGCCAGCCTGCTTTTGCAGCTGTTCTTCTTTGCCGCCAATATTTACGGCTGGTACGCGTGGTCGCGTCAGAACAGCCAGCAGGAGGCCGAGCTGCAGATCCGCTGGCTGCCCCTGCCCAAAGCTATCGCCTGGTTCGTCGCTTGCGTGGTGGCCATTGGCTTAATGACCGTCTACATCAACCCGGTGTTTGCGTTCCTGACCCGCGTTGCCGTGTCGGTCATGTCCGGTTTCGGCCTGAACGTGACGATGCCCGAGCTCCAGCCGGATGCCTTCCCGTTCTGGGATTCCTGCATGATGGTACTGTCGATTGCGGCGATGATCCTGATGACGCGAAAATACGTTGAGAACTGGCTGCTGTGGGTCATCATCAACGTTATTAGCGTAGCGATCTTCGCTCTGCAGGGCGTCTATGCGATGTCGCTGGAATATCTGCTGTTGACCTTCATCGCGCTGAACGGCAGCCGGATGTGGATTAACAGCGCGCGTGAGCGAGGTTCTCGCGCGCTTTCCAGCTAGTGGTGATGATGATGTGAATGTCCGGACTGCGCCTCGTTGAGGTGGCAGTCCGGCCCGTTACAGGGCTGATATTCCATCTGGATGGTGGCGTGGCCAATTTCGTAGTGATGTTCAAGAAAATGCTGGATGCGCTCAAGCAGCGCATCGTGGTCGTGAGGCGGGATCACCTGAACGTGCAGCGTCATGACCGGTTTTTCCCCCACCAGCCAGACGTGCACGTGATGAACATTGCGGACTTCCGGGACTGAACGGCGCAGGTTGCGCTTCAACTCTTCAATATCCATAGATGTCGGTGCCCCTTCAAGCAGTTCATTCACGCTCTCCTTCAGCAGTCGCCAGGCGCTGCGCAAGACCAGACATGACACCAGCACGGACAGAATCGGATCGACAGGCGTCCAGCCGGTATATAGGATCACCAGCGCGGCGACGATCGCCCCGACTGAGCCGAGCAAATCACCCAAGACATGCAGAGCCGCAGCGCGCACGTTGAGGTTCTTTTCTCCGCTGCCGCGGTGCAGAATCCAGAAGGCCAGGATATTTGCCAGCAGCCCCGCCACGGCAATCACCATCATTGTTGTCCCGGCGATTGGCTGCGGGTGTCTGAAGCGCTGTACGGCCTCCCAGACGATAAGAACGGTGATGACCACCAGCGCAATAGCGTTCACAAACGCGGCAAGGGTCGTCAGCCTCAGCCAGCCGAAGGTATGGCGCGCATTGGGAGGACGACGCGCAAACTGTACCGCCAGGAGGGCGAAGAGCAGCGCTGCGGCATCGGTCAGCATATGCCCGGCATCAGCCAGTAGCGCCAGAGAGCCGGAAATCAGGCCGCCAATGACCTCGATAACCATAAACGTTGCCGTGACGCCAAAGGCCAGCATCAGTCGTTTAGCGTTATCGTTGCCGGGAGAGTGTGAGTGGGAATGGGAGTGCGCCATATCTGCTTTCCTGATGTGTTATTGTTTTTAGTGTAGCGTTTTTAATAGGTTACTCCAAAAAGAAAGGAGAGCCTGAGCTCTCCTTTTTCTTACCGGTTACCACCCCTTACTGGGTTGTGCCATCGGTTTTGGTATTCGCGTCGTTCCCTACTTTATCATTAGGATCGGGGCATTTGCCGTCCTTACACATCGAGTTCTTATGAACCTCATCCGAACTCATATTGTCATGATTCATGGTGCCGGAACCGCTGCTGTTGGGATGCAGCATAGTGCCGCCGGTGTTGGTGTTACCGGTATTGATCTGGCTGTTGTCGACATTATTCGGGGCGATGTTCTGTTTCGCATCAGGGGCGGGCTGGCCTGCTGCCGCAGCGGCATTGGCATCCCCGTTGCTATCGGATGTGCCCGTTTCCGCGGCCAGGACGCTGCCGCTTGCCAGAGTGAGTGTGGCGGTCAGGAAGAGGGTTGCCAGTTTAGTCATTTTCATCATGGTGCTCCTGTTCTTGTCGTTACGCTGGATAACTTTCTCCAACAGTGCATCTGTTTCAGAGGCGAAAGATTCCTCCTCACGGACTTACGTCAGTAGGGAATCGCGTTTAAGCGTTTAAAATTGGTTGTTACAGTTAAAAAGCTTAGGTTAGATCTCGTTTTTCGCTATTTTGTGGCGATTTTTAGGCGAATTCCAGGAATTATCTGCGTGAAGTGTAAAACCGTGTTTACACTTCCAGGTCGACAAGATAGATTGAAAGGATTGCTTTCATTACTAAAGATATGGCAGAGCTGGAACGAAGATGAATTATCAGAACGACGATTTACGCATTAAAGAGATCAATGAGTTATTACCTCCTGTAGCGCTCCTTGAGAAATTCCCCGCCACTGAAAATGCCGCAAACACGGTTTCTCATGCTCGTAAAGCGATCCATAAGATCCTGAAAGGTAATGACGATCGTCTTCTGGTGGTGATTGGCCCGTGCTCCATTCACGATCCTGCAGCTGCGAAAGAGTACGCAGCCCGTCTGCTCACCCTCCGTGAAGAGCTGAAGGACGAGCTTGAAATCGTCATGCGCGTTTATTTTGAAAAACCGCGCACCACCGTGGGCTGGAAAGGGCTGATTAACGATCCGCATATGGATAACAGCTTCCAGATCAACGACGGTCTGCGCATTGCGCGCAAGCTGCTGCTGGAGATCAACGACAGCGGCCTGCCTGCTGCCGGTGAATTCCTGGACATGATTACGCCACAATACCTGGCAGACCTGATGAGCTGGGGCGCAATTGGTGCGCGCACGACTGAATCTCAGGTTCACCGCGAGCTGGCTTCCGGTCTCTCTTGCCCGGTGGGTTTCAAAAACGGCACTGACGGCACCATTAAGGTGGCTATCGACGCCATCAACGCAGCGGGTGCGCCGCACTGCTTCCTGTCCGTAACCAAATGGGGCCATTCCGCCATCGTTAACACCAGCGGGAACGGTGACTGCCATATCATTCTGCGCGGCGGCAAAGAGCCGAACTACAGCGCGAAACACGTGGCAGAAGTGAAGGTCGGGCTGGAAAAAGCCGGGCTGCCACCGCAGGTGATGATCGATTTCAGCCATGCCAACTCCAGCAAGCAGTTTAAAAAGCAGATGGAAGTGGGTGCAGACGTCTGCCAGCAGATTGCCGGCGGTGAGAAGGCGGTGATTGGGGTGATGATCGAAAGCCATCTGGTTGAAGGTAACCAGAACCTGGAAGGCAGCGAGCCGCTGGTGTATGGCAAAAGCGTCACCGATGCCTGCATTGGCTGGGACGATACCGATGCTATCCTGCGTCAGCTGGCGAATGCGGTAAAAGCGCGTCGCGGCTGAATTCTCAGTCATAAATAAAAAGCGCGGAAGGCTCCGCGCTTTTTTTATATCTGGCGAAAATTACTTCGCTTTACCCTGGTTCGCGACAGCCGCTGCTTTCGCCGCGATCTCTTCTGCGTTACCCAGATAGTAGTGTTTGATTGGCTTGAAGTTTTCGTCGAACTCATACACCAGCGGTACGCCGGTTGGGATGTTCAGTTCGAGGATTTCGTCTTCACCCATGTTGTCCAGGTATTTCACCAGCGCACGCAGGGAGTTACCGTGAGCCGCGATGATCACGCGCTCGCCGCTTTTCAGGCGTGGCAGAATGGTTTCGTTCCAGTAAGGCACAACGCGGTCGATGGTCAGCGCCAGGCTTTCGGTGGTTGGCAGCTCAGCGTCGGTCAGCTTCGCGTAACGCGGATCGTGGCCCGGGTAGCGCTCGTCATCTTTGGTCAGCTCTGGTGGGGTGATTGCGAAGCCGCGACGCCACTGTTTAACCTGCTCGTCGCCATATTTCTCAGCGGTTTCCGCTTTGTTCAGGCCCTGCAGCGCACCGTAGTGACGTTCGTTCAGTTTCCAGGACTTCTCAACCGGCAGCCAGGCCTGATCCAGTTCGTCCAGCACGTTCCACAGGGTGTGGATGGCACGTTTCAGCACAGAGGTGTAAGCAAAATCAAAGCTGAAGCCTTCTTCCTTCAGCAGTTTACCTGCTGCTTTTGCTTCGCTTACGCCTTTCTCAGACAGATCAACGTCGTACCAACCGGTAAAGCGGTTTTCGTTGTTCCACTGGCTTTCGCCGTGACGCACCAGAACCAGCTTAGTAATAGCCATCTCTTACTCCTCAAGCATTTTTAGAATGATAACAATTCTCATTATATTGCCGTGGCCGTGCCACCAGCAACGCTTAACCCTAACCATAGCGAAAATAGTCTCTGAGTGTAAGATGCTTGTGAATCCAGGGTTATGATTTTGTCTGCGATCGGCGCTATTTTCAGCAAGGCGCGCAGAAAAAAGCCCTCCGGAGGGAGGGCTGGATATTAATGCGGAATAAAATGATATTCCGTCACGCTCACGTACTCTTCACCCGGGCGCAGCACGCAGTCCGGCTGTGGCCATTCAGGATGGTTCGGGCTGTCCGGCAGGAACTCGCTCTCCAGCGCCAGGCCTTGCCAGTCGCTGTACTCATCGTGTTCGCGCGCCGTCGTGCCTCCGAGGTAGTTGCCTGAGTAAAACTGCAGGGCGGGGGCGGTGGTATAAACCGTCATCTGCAGTTTCTCATCCGCAGACCAGACCTGCGCGGCAGGCTGTTTCACATCGCCTTTGGCCTGCAGCAGGAAAGCGTGATCGTAGCCTTTCACCTTGCGCTGATCGTCATCGCTCATGAAATCCTGGGCGATGGACTTCGCGCTGCGGAAGTCAAAGCTGGTGCCGCTCACGTCTTTGAGGCCCTGATATGGAATGCCCATCTCGTCAACCGGCAGATACGCATCCGCCAGGATCTGCAGCTTATGGTTACGCACGTCGCACTGGCTACCGTCCAGGTTGAAATACGCGTGATTGGTCAGATTGACCGGACACGGCTTGTCGACCGTCGCACGGTATTCGATGGCGATACGGTTGTCGTCGGTCAGCGTAAAGCGCGCGGACACGACAAGGTTCCCCGGAAAGCCCTGGTCGCCATCAGGCGAATCCAGCGAGAACAGAACTTCGCCATCGTTTTGACGAACAATCTTCCAGCGGCGTTTATCAAACCCGTCCGGTCCGCCGTGCAGCTGGTTCTCACCCTGGCTTGGAAGCAGGGTGTACTGCACGCCGTCGAGCTCAAAGCGGCTCTTCGCTATGCGGTTAGCATAGCGCCCAACGGACGCGCCCAGATAGGCGGACTGATTGACGTACTGCTCAGGCGAGGCGCAGCCGAGCAGAGTCTCACGTACGCTGTCGTCCGGCATCGGTACGCGGGCAGAAAGAAGGGTTGCCCCCCAGTCCATCACCGTAACGACCATCCCCGCGCGATTGCGCAGGGTTAACAGGCGATACGGCAGACCATCCGGTGCAAGGGTAGGTGTTTCGTTTAGCACTGTCCGGCTCCTTGTGATGCTTTGCAAACATAGAAGGTTTCTTTGATGCCCGTTTTTGCTTCGTACTGCTTCGCCACGGCATCCTGTACGGCAGGGACCAGCTCCTCAGGCACCAGCGCAACGATGCAGCCGCCAAAACCGCCGCCCGTCATGCGCACGCCGCCTTTGTCGCCGATGGTGGCTTTAACGATGTCCACCAGGGTGTCGATCTGCGGCACGGTGATTTCAAAATCATCGCGCATGGAGGCGTGAGATTCCGCCATCAGCTCACCCATGCGTTTCAGATCGCCTTTCGCCAGCGCGGACGCGGCTTCAACGGTACGGGCATTTTCCGTCAGCACGTGACGAACGCGTTTGGCGACGACCGGATCCAGCTCGTGTGCCACTTTGTTAAATTCATTGAGCGTCACGTCGCGCAGGGCAGGCTGCTGGAAGAAGCGGGCGCCGGTTTCGCATTGCTCGCGGCGGGTATTGTATTCGCTGCCCACCAGCGTGCGCTTAAAGTTGCTGTTAATGATGACGACAGCCGCGCCTTTTGGCAGGGGAACGGCTTTGGTACCCAGCGAGCGGCAATCAATTAACAGGGCATGCTCTTTTTTGCCGAGCGCGGAGATCAGCTGGTCCATAATGCCGCAGTTACAGCCCACGAACTGATTTTCTGCTTCCTGACCATTCAGGGCAATTTGCGCGCCGTCCAGCGGCAGATGATAAAGCTGCTGGAACACGGTGCCCACGGCGACTTCCAGCGACGCAGAGGAGCTTAAGCCCGCACCCTGCGGCACGTTGCCGCTGATAACTAAATCGGCGCCGCCAAAGTTCTTGTTGCGCTTCTGAAGGTGTTTCACCACGCCGCGCACGTAGTTAGACCACTGCTGGCTGTCGTGCGTCACAATCGGGGCATCGAGAGAAAACTCGTCCGTCTCATTACCGTAATCCGCCGCAATCACGCGAACTTTACGGTCGTCGCGCTTCGCGCAGCTGATGACTGTCTGGTAATCGATGGCGCACGGCAGCACGAAACCGTCGTTATAGTCGGTGTGTTCACCGATCAGGTTAACGCGGCCTGGCGCCTGGATAACGTGGGTGGCAGGGTAGCCAAATTTCTCAGCAAACAGGGATTGGGTTTTATCTTTCAGACTCATTTTTTTTAGACTCCTGATTCGCGATAGTGGACGTCGCTAACGGCACGCAGACGTTCTGCCGCCTGTTCCGCCGTCAGGTCACGCTGGGTTTCCGCCAGCATTTCATAGCCCACCATAAATTTACGCACCGTCGCAGAGCGCAGCAGCGGCGGATAGAAATGGGCGTGCAGCTGCCAGTGTTGATTCTCTTCGCCGTTAAACGGGGCGCCGTGCCAGCCCATGGAGTACGGGAAGGAGCACTGGAACAGGTTGTCGTAACGGCTGGTGAGCTTTTTCAGCGCCAGGGCAAGGTCGTCGCGCTGCGCGTCGCTGAGATCGGTGATGCGCTGCACGTGTGCTTTCGGCAGCAGTAGCGTTTCAAACGGCCAGGCGGCCCAGTAAGGGACGACGGCCAGCCAGTGTTCGGTTTCCACCACGGTGCGGCTGCCGTCGGCCAGCTCGCGCCGGGTATAGTCCACCAGCATCGGCGAACCGTTTTCCGCGAAATACGCTTTCTGCAGACGGTCTTCACGCTCGGCTTCGTTAGGCAGGAAGCTGTTCGCCCAGATCTGGCCGTGCGGGTGCGGGTTTGAGCAGCCCATGGCCGCGCCTTTGTTTTCGAACACCTGCACCCACGGATAGCTCTGCCCCAGCTCTGCGGTTTGCGCCTGCCAGGTGCTGACGACCTCTTTCAGCGCGTCCACGCTCAGCTCGGGCAGCGTTTTGCTGTGATCCGGCGAGAAGCAGATCACGCGGCTGGTTCCGCGCGCGCTTTCGCAGCGCATCAGCGGATCGTGGCTTTCCGGCGCGTCCGGCGTGTCGGTCATCAGGGCGGCAAAATCGTTGGTGAACACGAAGGTGCCTTTGTAGTCAGGATTTTTGTCCCCGGTGACGCGCGTGTTGCCCGGACAGAGGAAGCAGTCCGGGTCATGCTGTGGCAGCGTCTGTTTTGCAGGCGTCTCCTGAGCCCCCTGCCAGGGGCGCTTGGCGCGATGCGGGGAGACCAAAATCCATTGCCCGCTTAACGGGTTAAAACGACGATGCGGATGATCGACGGGATTAAATTGCGTCATGACGGATCCTTAGTCCGGATAGCCTTGCGGGTGGCGTGACTGCCAGTGCCAGGTATCCTGTGCCATTTCATCAAGCGTGCGCGTCACACGCCAGTTGAGCTCTTTGTCGGCTTTGGTGGCATCGGCCCAGTAAGCAGGCAGGTCGCCATCACGACGCGGAGCGAAGTGGTAGTTCACCGGCTTACCGCAGGCTTTGCTGAAGGCGTTAACCACGTCCAGCACGCTGCTGCCGACCCCGGCGCCGAGGTTGTAAATATGCACGCCCGGTTTGTTGGCCAGCTGCTGCATAGCCGCAACGTGACCGTCGGCCAAATCCATCACGTGGATGTAGTCGCGCACGCCGGTGCCGTCTTCGGTCGGATAGTCATTGCCAAAAATCGCCAGCGAGTCGCGGCGACCCACGGCAACCTGGGCGATATACGGCATCAGGTTGTTCGGGATGCCCTGCGGATCTTCACCCATGTCGCCGGACGGATGCGCGCCGACCGGGTTGAAGTAGCGCAGCAGCGCGATGCTCCACTCCGGCTGCGCTTTTTGCAGGTCGGTCAGGATCTGCTCCACCATCAGCTTGCTTTTGCCGTACGGGCTTTGCGGGGTACCGGTCGGGAAGCTTTCAACGTAAGGGATTTTGGGCTGATCGCCGTAAACGGTGGCGGAGGAGCTGAAGATAAAGTTTTTGACGTTGGCCGCGCGCATGGCGGAGATGAGACGCAGGGTACCGTTGACGTTGTTGTCGTAATACTCGAGCGGCTTCGCAACGGATTCACCGACCGCTTTCAGACCCGCGAAGTGGATCACCGCTTCGATGGCGTGGTCGTGAAGGATCTCGGTCATCAGCGCTTCGTTGCGGATGTCGCCTTCCACGAAAGTCGGTTGTTTACCGCCAAGGCGTTCAATCACCGGCAGCACGCTGCGCTTACTGTTGCACAGGTTGTCGAGGATGATGACGTCGTGACCGTTTTGCAGCAGTTGCACGCAGGTATGACTACCTATGTAACCGCTACCACCTGTTACCAGAACTCGCATATTTCGCTCCATTGGGCTTATGGTATGTAATAACCATAGCATAACAGAGACGCGAAAAGTGTGACATGGGATAAAATAGTGGAATCGTTTACACTCGTTTTCACACTCGCTTTTACAATGACTCCGAGCATTCTAGATCAAAGAGATAGCGATGTATTGATGCAAGTTATCTGAAAATGAGGAGGGCAGAGCCCTCCACGGTTAATCGACGTTGCTGAGAAGGTAGCGATAACCCTCACCGTCCGGCACAAACTCCAGGCGATGCGTGATGCAGACGGGGGCATCTTCGGCATGGTGTGAAACGAACAGCAGCTGCGTTTCACCTTCGCTAATCAGCACGTCCACAAAGCGGCGGATAAGCTGGCGGTTCAACGGGTCGAGTCCCTGCAGCGGTTCGTCGAGGATCAGCAGCGTAGGGTGTTTCACCAGCGCGCGAACGATCAGCGCCAGACGCTGCTGCCCCCACGACAGACTATGAAACGGCGCGTCAGCGACCCGGTTGTCCATGCCCAGGATATCCAGCCACTGCTGGGCCAGCTTGTGCTGTTTGTCCGACACCGCCTGATAAATGCCGATCGAGTCAAAATATCCGGAAAGGATCACGTTGCGTACCGTGGTACTGACCCGGTAATCCAGATGCAGGCTGCTGCTGACATAGCCGATATGTTTTTTTATATCCCAGATGGTTTCGCCGCTGCCGCGACGCCGACCAAACAGCGTCAGATCGTTGCTATAGCCCTGCGGGTGATCGCCGGTGATCAGGCTCAGCAGCGTGGATTTCCCCGCGCCGTTAGGGCCGACAATCTGCCAGTGTTCGCCGGGATTGACCGTCCAGCTAAGACGGTTGAGGATCGGGCGATCGTCATAAGAGACAATCCCATCTCGCAGTACGATGCGCGGCGGGTGGGGATCGAGCGCATGGCGGGCCGAAGGGGCGTCAGGTTCCGGAAGGGTAATTCCGTCGAGCTGTTCGCTGTGCGCGAGCTGGGCAATCAGCGCCTGCTTGAGCAGCGCTGTTTTTTCACCGGTCTCGGTCAGGTTACAGTCGGCCAGTACGCCCGCGTGTTGAATAAAGTCCGGAATTTCATCGAAGCGGTTAAGCACCAAAACCAGGGTATATCCCTGCTGATTAAGCGACTCCAGCAGGGACGCCAGCTGCGCACGGGACTGCACGTCAAGGCCGTCAAACGGTTCGTCGAGGATAAGCAGCTCGGGCTCGCTCATCAGCGCCTGGCAAAGCAGCGTTTTTCGCGTCTCGCCGGTAGAAAGGTATTTGAAGCGCCGGTTGAGCAGGGCGGTGATACCGAACCGTTCTGCCAGGCGCTGACAGCGGGCGGGATCTTTCACCTCATCCTGAATAATTTCCGCCGTCGTACGGCCGGTATCTTCTTCGCCTGGGCTGAGTAAATCAGTGTTATTGCGCTGCCACTCCTCGCTTACCAGCTTTTGCAGTTGTTCAAATGAAAGGCGCGTCAGGCGCGTAAAGTCGCCCTGGTATTCGCCCTTGAGGAGGGGGAGTTCGCCGGCCAGCGCGCGGGCCAGCGCGGATTTACCGCTGCCGTTAGTGCCGACAAACGCCCAGCTTTCACCCGCGCGTATCGTCAAATCAGCAATCGTCAGCGTTCGGGTATCGCTAAGACGAAACGTGCCTTGCGAAATATGCAATGATGACATGATTTATCCCTGTTTTTGCAGCGCCAGATATCAGGGATACGCACTGTCGGCGCGATTGTCAATGCGCTCAGCACAATGTGGCGATAATCACCCGGTCTGCGTTGAACCAGGCGGTAACGACAGAACCGTCTTCTAAACCTTCCGCTTCGCTAAGCGGTATGGTCGCGCAAAGCGGTTGCCCGTCTGCCAGGGTCATTAGCACTTCGCACTGCGCCTGGCCGCGTTCGATATGGCTAATTGCGCCCTGAAGCTGGTTATCAGCCGCCTTTGCGGCGTCGGGATCGCGCGTAATATTGACCCACGGCGCTTTCAGCAGAACCAGCACCTCTTTACCTTCATCCAGCTCAAGACGTTCCGCGCTTTGCGCCGTTATGGCGGCCTTCAGACGAGTGGTGCCATCGGCAAGCAGGATCTCAATATGCTGCTGTACCTGGAGATTGTCGCGCGCCGTCACCGTTCCAAACCACTGGTTGCGGGCGCTGGTTTGTAACGAGAAGCGGGAAATGGCGGCCAGCAAGCTGTCCAGCGGAACGTTATCGTCGTCGCTCAACACATCGAACGCCTTTTGCTGGATCTGGGCCAGCAGATCGTAAAGCTGAATAAGGCGCTGGCCATAGCGCGTCACGATCGCGCCGCCGCCGCCTTTGCCGCCTGTGGCTCTGTCCACCAGCGGTTGTTCGCTCAGGGTGTTCATTTCGTTGATGGCGTCCCAGGCACTTTTGTAGCTGATGCCCGCGTTTTTCGCCCCCTGGCTAATCGAGCCCGTTTGTTCTATTTGTTTAAGCAGGGCGATACGCCGCGGATCGGCGAAAAGCTTTTGCTGAAGTCTTAGAGTGAGAAGAATTTCGGCCTGCATAACAGTGTCCTGGCAAAAAGAGTATTGTGGCCTAAATGGTGCAGGGCGCAAAGAGTACCGCACAAAAGGGGATGTTTTTCTCACTTGAAAAGGTAGAATGAGCTATTCACAATATCTGGAGAAAACCATGTTAGAGTTGTTGAAAAGTCTGGTATTCGCCGTGATCATGGTACCAGTAGTGATGGCCATCATCCTCGGTGCCATCTACGGCCTGGGTGAAGTGTTCAACGTCTTTTCGAACATTGGTCACAAAGACCAGGCTAAAAAGCAGCATTGATTCCCCACAAAACGCCCGGCGAGTCCGGGCGTTTTGCTCTCAAGATTTTCCCGTCTACGCCGATATTATTTAACGCATCACCCCGGTTTACCCCTTCAGCGGTAAGATTAAACGCTGGGATCTCCCTGACGTTACCGTTATATTAATATGTATATAACGCTACTCACAGGAGTTACAGATGGCACGTTCATGGGTACGCCTTTTCGCAGGGGCAACGCTGACGCTTTCTCTTACCGGACACGCGCTGGCGGACGAAGGTAAAATTACGGTCTTTGCGGCGGCGTCGCTGACCAACGCGCTGCAGGACATCGCGGCGGCGTATAAAAAAGAGAAAAACGTCGAGGTGGTCTCCTCGTTTGCCTCTTCCTCTACGCTGGCGCGCCAGATAGAAGCGGGCGCACCGGCGGATCTGTTCATCTCGGCTGACCAGAAGTGGATGGATTACGCGGCGGAGAAGAAATCGATTGATGCCACATCCCGCGAAACGCTGCTGGGCAATAGCCTGGTTGTCGTGGCGCCAAAAGCCAGCGTGCAGGCGGACTTCACCATCAACAAACAGACCAACTGGACGAGACTGCTAAACGGTGGCCGTCTGGCGGTGGGCGACCCGGAGCACGTTCCGGCCGGGATTTATGCCAAAGAAGCGCTGCAAAAGCTGGGTGCATGGGAGACATTGTCACCGAAGCTGGCTCCGGCGGAAGATGTCCGCGGCGCGCTGGCGCTGGTGGAACGCAACGAAGCCCCGCTGGGCATTGTGTATGGCTCTGATTCCGTTGCCAGTAAGGGTGTGAAAGTGGTGGCAACGTTCCCGGAAGACTCCCACAAGAAAGTGGAATATCCTGTTGCGATTGTTGATGGACATAAAAATGCGACCGTGACGGCCTTCCGCGATTATCTGAAGGGGCCGGAGGCGTCCGCGATCTTTAAACGTTACGGATTTACGACTCACTGATGATATTGACCGATCCTGAATGGCAGGCTGTTCTGCTGAGCCTTAAAGTCTCTTCCCTGGCGGTTGCGCTGAGTTTGCCCTTTGGGATCTTCTTTGCCTGGCTACTAGTTCGCTGTCGGTTTCCCGGCAAAGCGCTGCTCGACAGCGTGCTTCATCTTCCGCTCGTGTTGCCGCCCGTGGTGGTCGGTTATCTGCTGTTAATTTCCATGGGGCGACGCGGTTTTATTGGCGAAAAACTTTACGACTGGTTTGGGCTGACGTTTGCGTTTAGCTGGCGCGGTGCGGTACTGGCGGCGGCGGTGATGTCATTCCCGCTGATGGTGAGGGCGATCCGCCTCGCGCTGGAAGGCGTGGACATGAAGCTCGAACAGGCGGCCCGTACGCTCGGAGCCGGGCGCTGGCGCGTCTTTTTCACCATCACGCTTCCCCTGACGTTACCGGGCATTATTGTCGGGACGGTACTGGCCTTCGCCCGCTCGCTGGGCGAGTTTGGCGCGACCATCACCTTCGTCTCGAACATCCCCGGCGAGACGCGAACCATCCCGTCGGCAATGTATACTCTGATTCAAACGCCGGGCGGTGAAGGCGCGGCGGCGCGGCTGTGTATTATTTCAATTGTGCTGGCGCTGGCATCGCTAATGGTGTCTGAATGGCTGGCGCGGCTCAGCCGCCAGCGGATGGGGAAATAAGCATGCTGGAACTCCATTTCACCCAGACGCTGGGAAACCATACCCTGACGCTTAACGAGACGCTGCCTGCAAGCGGTATCACTGCCATCTTCGGCGTGTCGGGGGCGGGAAAAACGTCGCTGATTAATGCCATCAGCGGCCTGACCCGCCCGCAGTCAGGCCGTATTGTCCTGAATGACCGCGTTCTGAATGACGTGGAGAACAAAATTTACCTCTCGCCGGATAAACGCCGCATCGGCTATGTTTTCCAGGACGCGCGCTTATTCCCGCACTACAGCGTGCGCGGCAACCTGCGTTACGGCATGGCGAAAAGCATGGCCGGACAGTTTGATAAGCTGGTGACGCTTTTAGGCATTGAGCCTCTGCTCGACAGGCTGCCATCCTCACTCTCCGGCGGAGAAAAACAGCGTGTGGCCATTGGCCGCGCGTTGCTGACCGCCCCCGAGCTGCTGCTGCTCGACGAACCGCTGGCCTCGCTCGATATTCCGCGTAAACGCGAACTTCTGCCTTATCTACAGCGCCTGACCCGGGAAATTAATATTCCGATGCTCTACGTTAGTCATTCGCTGGATGAGATCCTGCATCTCGCCGACAGGGTGCTGGTGCTGGAAGAGGGCAGCGTGAAGGCGTTCGGCAACCTGGAAGAGGTGTGGGGCAGCAGCGTAATGCACCCGTGGTTACCCAGGGAACAGCAGAGCAGCATTCTTAAAGTGAGCGTTCTGGAACACCATCCGCACTACGCGATGACCGCCCTGGCGCTGGGCGACCAGCATCTGTGGGTCAATAAGATCGACAAACCGCTACAGTCCGCGCTGAGAATTCGCATCCAGGCGTCGGACGTCTCGCTGGTGCTGCAGCCGCCGCTGCAAACCAGTATTCGAAATATTCTGCGCGCCAAAGTGGCGGAGTGTTTTGATGATAACGGGCAGGTGGAAGTGAAGCTTGAAGTCGGCAGCAGGACGCTCTGGGCGCGCATCAGCCCGTGGGCGAGGGATGAGTTAGGGATCAAACCCGGCCTGTGGCTTTACGCGCAAATTAAGAGCGTCTCGATCACCGCCTGATTACAGCAGGTGGGTGTAAATGTACTGCGCGATGCTGTCGGTGGTGTTGTCGCCAATCACCACGTTAGCGCGCACTTTTACCGCGTCGTCGGCATTGCCCATCGCCACGCCGGTACCGGCGGCTTCCAGCATGCTGATGTCGTTGTAGTTGTCGCCGAAGGCGATCACGTCACGCATCGACCCGCCCTGAGACTCTACATACTGCGTCAGGCGCTTGCCTTTGCTGTTGCCTTTGCGGGCAATGTCCACCTGGTCATGCCAGGACCATTCGCACTCCAGACCCAGCGTTTGTTCCACGTGTTTTGCGAAGGTATTCAGTTTGGTGGTGTCTTCATCGGTCAGGGCGAATTTCCAGATTGCCTCAACGTCCTGGGCGGCCTGACGCAGGGAGGAAACCTGGGTAAAGACCGGACGCTGCGCTTCAGGCAGGGACAACGCCCAGTTGCTGGTGCGCACCACGTGGCCGGTAGGGCGCTCGTAGACCATTGCGTTATCCACATACATCAGGCCGTGAACGGCATGCTCATCCAGCAGATCGATCAGCTGCAGCGCCTGGGGAACCGGCAGCGGGTCGGATTCTAAAACCTTTTTTGCCTGATAATCATACAAGTGTGTTATGCTTATACAAACAAAAATTAGAGGGGCGTCCATGAAGAAAGTTTTTGTGTATCATCGAGTTAGCTCCGATCAGCAGCTCGACGGGTCGGGCATCGCACGCCAAGCAGAACTATTAGAAGGCTACTTAGAGCGTACTGGCATTTGTGCGGAAATGGATGATCCAGCCCCAGTAGTATTATCGGATCAAGGTGTCTCAGCCTTTAAGGGTTTAAACATCTCAGAGGGTGAGTTAGGGGCATGGATGGAGCAAGTACGTAATGGTATGTGGGATAGTTCTATATTGGTAGTGGAATCTATAGACCGCTTTAGCCGCCAGAACCCATTTGATGTGATGGGTTACATCAATGCTCTAATGGCACATAACGTAGCTATTCATGATGTAATGGCTAACATAGTTATCAGCCGTAGTAATTCTAAAGATCTACCTTTTGTGATGATGAATGCTCAACGGGCATATGATGAATCTAAGTATAAAAGTGATCGTATTCGTAAAGGTTGGGCGAAGAAACGCGAACACGCATTTAACAAAGGTACTATTATAACTAATAAACGTCCTCAATGGATCGAAGTAGAAAATGATAAGTATGTACTCAATGAGAAAGCAGCAGTAGTTAAAGAGATTTTTGCTCTTTATCAAACGGGCATGGGGTGTCCTACTATTGCTAAACAACTTCAAAGAAAAGAAGGTGAGCAATATAAATTTAATCGCCCATGGACTGGTGAACTTGTTCATAAGATTCTTACTAATCGCCGTGTAACTGGTAAGATTTTCATTTCAGAAATCATCCGTAACCATGATGATATTGAAAATCCAGTAACTCAGAAAAAGTACGATATGGACGTTTACCCTGTAGTGATTAATGAAGAAGAATTTGAATTAGTACAGGAATTGCTAAAGTCTCGTCGTCCTAATGCTGGACGTGTTACCGTGAAGAAAGATGGACAGGAAGAAGTACTGATTAAAAGTAATTTGTTTAGTGGTATCGCTCGTTGTACTGAATGCGGCGGGCCAATGTATCATAATGTGGTTCGTGCTAAACGTACACCAAAGAAAGGTGATCCCAAAATTGAGGAATACAGATACATCCGTTGCCTCAATGAACGTGATGGACTTTGTGAAAACAAAGCTATGACCTATGAAACGGTAGAACGATTTGTAGTAGAACATTTGTTAGGGATGGATCTTAGTACTGTAATGAAGAAACAGGAATTTAATCCTGAAATAGAAGTGTTGCGTATCCAGATTGATCAAGTTAAAGATCAAATCACTAACTATGAAAATGGTATTGAACGCCGTAAAAGTGCTGGTAAACCTATATCTTTTGATATGCGTGAAGAACTCGATGATGCTAAATCAGAGTTAGAGAGATTGTTAGCACGACAGGCTTCATTAGCTACAGTACAAGTAGATGTGCCAGTATTACAGGATGTTAACGTTACTGAATTGTATGATGTGAATAACGTAGATATACGCACACGTTATGAGAGTGAACTAAACAAGATTGTTTCTAATATTCGTCTAAAGCGTAATGGTACATCTTACACTATTGATATTAACTACAAGCAGAATGAGCTAAAAAGACATGTGCTTTTTGTTGAGAATAAGAAGAAAGAACAAACGTTAATCAGTGAGGTGATCATTGAAGATGTAGATGGTGCTAAGTTCTATTATACTCCTTCATTCATGATCATGCTTAAAGATAGTGATATCCGTTTTCAGCAGACTAATGAAGATCTTTCAATCATTGATTACTCGTTATTGCTGAACTATATAGATGCTGTAGATCGGAATGATGCCGTAGGTGTTTGGATGCGAAACAATATGAGTTTCTTATTCACTAAGTAACGAGTATCCTAAACATAAAACGAAAGAAACCTCTTAATTAACTGGTAACGTCAGCAGAGCCATCAAAAATGCGATTTTAGAATCTTGCTTCAGCCGTGAAGATTTTTTGAAAAATACAAAGTTGATTAATGATAGTATTTCTCTTTTAAAAATGTAACTAACAATCGTTACATGTATTTTTGTGATAAATCTAACGTTACTTCCAAAGTACATAGTGATGTACTTGAAAGTAGTCTATAGTTAAATTGACAATAATAATAAAGTAGTATCAGTTGAGTAGTTAGCAGTACTTTGATGATAGTTGTCATGGGACGTAAGCGAAATACGATACATTTTTTTGCCCTGCTAGTATTTGATGGTATTAGCAGGGTGTTTTTATGTTTGAATAACAATAGTAAAGCTAACAATTTATAACGTTGAATAGTACAAGCCATGATAAATCGCAAGGCAGACTATCTAATTTTCCGATAAGTATTTGATTATTGTAAAAACAATATTTTACGTTTTAAGTTTAATTTTGGTCTCGTGTACGCTCGTATGCGAGGCTTTTTCGTATATGGTAATGCGTTGGTGTGGTTTTGTAATAGAGCCTCTCAAAACGCGTTACAGCAAAGATTTGCGTTAAGTGATTCGTGAGGGTGACTGATATTAGGCGATGTGAGATTTTTCTTGGTGAAAAAACCTTCTATTTGATATAATCCCAATCAAGCCAAAACTCCTGTTGGTGAAAGGTAGTACTGAAATGAGGTTGCCGCCTCTACCGTTTGCCGACGGTTAAAGGTACATTACCTTCTTATAGCCCCTGGAAGGATTCAGGGGCTATAGTATTGAAATGTTCCAACCTGGTATGTTCATATCAGTACTTCTATTACAATAACTCACATGATTACGCCTCTTTATATAAATAAATGTATACAATACAGGAGGCGTATACATGCTAAAGCCATTAATTGAAATCTTTCTTTTCCCAATCTACACAATACTAGTATTGATGTTTATGATTCTCACAGTACTAGCACTTCCACTAAAGATACCATTTGTAGAACGTCACGTAAGACAACACATAAATAAAAGTACTGATAAATTACGAAAGAAAAAGTCCTAAGAATTTTGGAACGGGTGATTTTTTCACGGTATAATGTAGGTATCTGTAACATATTTGGGATAGACGCAAAAAATGTCCTATAATATAGATATGGCTTTCTGAGCGATCGAAAATGTTCACGTAGCCGAACTGCGAAGTTTAATTCCATTTCTCCAGCCATCGGAGACTAAATAGATGGTAACATTATAATTCTCCTATATTGCTAAAGTATAGCCCCCTAATAAGGGCTATCTTTTTTGCTTGGGATAAATAATGTATACGTATACAAATTACATGAGTTAATTAAATGAAGAAAAATAAATCTAAGGATAGAAAAGATAACGTAATAACCGCACGTTTATCTAATTCACAGGTTGAAGTACTAAAGAAATTGATTGATGAAGGTAAGGTATCAAAAGGTACTCTATCTTCTGCTGTAGGTTACTTAATTGATCAGTACATTGTACAAAACAGTAAGTAATTAATTGGTTGTCTACTAACCACACAATAAGTAGAAACGCGATTACAGGAAGTAACGCGGGTAATATGGAAGTTATATATGAAAATCTGGAAAAAAACAAAATATGAATATTATGTAGTAAGTAATGAAGGTGAAGTATTCAATACCAAGACAGAAACACTACTAAAGCTAACCCCTTCAAAATCTAATGGGTACTACAAAGTATCACTATCTGTTAAAGGTGGTAATAGTAGAACTGTAGAAGTACATCGACTAATCGCAGAAACTTTTATTGAACGTGATGAATCATTGAAATTAGTTGTTGATCATATTGATGGTAATCCCCTAAACAATCACGTGGATAACCTACAATGGATTACACAAAAAGAGAATATGGCAAAAGCGAAAAATAAACGTAGCTGGAATAGATTCACCGAAGAAGAAAAAGTACAAATTATTGATGCGTGGAATACTGGAAAGTACTCATACATTGGGATTACATCTCACTTCAATCAACTATGGAACCGTAATACTACACGACATAGTTACACAAGAATTATCAAAAAAGCATAATAACTTAGGGGCTATCATGTAGGAGTGACAGCCCCATATTGAGGGGGAATTATAATGGCAAGAAAAGAAACAATACACAATAATCAAATGATCCAGAATGAACTACGTTTCATTTGCTTTAATTCACTATCTAGTGAAGCAAAAGAAGTAATGCGTGGAATAATCCAGGAAAGTACTTTTCTAGGTAAAAACCGTGTACCGGAAGAAGATGTATTTGCGATAGTAAAGAATGCTCCTGAATTCAGTGAAGTTATGGTATTTGAACATCTAAAACTATTCAGACAGAATAAAAATCAAAACTATCCAGATAGTAAATCATCGCGTGAAAAGTACAAACGCATAGCAACCCTAGTATCACAGGCGTTTGAAGTGACCTGCTCCCCGTTGATTAGTACACCCCGATGTTAGTAATGTCTTCATAAGCCACATGAGGACATCCCCATGAAGAAGCGTTTTTCCGACGAACAGA